>NZ_DASZUF010000224.1:0-3734 GCF_035547795.1 Nocardioides sp. | reverse complement strand
CAGCCGGCCTCAGATGTCGCGGAACGGCTCGATGTTGGCGCCGAGCTGGTTGAGCCGCTCGGCGAGGTCCTCGTAGCCACGGGCGATGACGTACGTCGAGCGCAGCACCGAGGTGCCCTTGGACGCCAGCATCGCCAGCAGGATCACCACGGCCGGGCGTAGCGCCGGCGGGCAGACGATCTCGGTGCCACTGAAGTGCGTCGGCCCCTCGATCATCACCCGGTGCGGGTCGAGCAACTTGACCTGGCCGCCGAGCTTGTTGAGCTCGGTCAGGTAGATCGCGCGGTTCTCGTAGACCCAGTCGTGCAGCAGCGTCTGGCCGTGCGCCACGCAGGCGATCACGGCGAAGAACGGCAGGTTGTCGATGTTGAGCCCGGGGAACGGCATCGGGTGGATCTTGTCCAGCGGGGCATGCAGCACGGAGTGGCCGGTGGTGATGTCGACCAGCCGGGTCTTGCCGTTGAGGGCGACGTACTCCGCCGAGCGGGTGTAGCTGAAGCCCATCTCCTCGAGCGTGGCCAGCTCGATCTCGAGGAACTCGATCGGCACCCGCCGGATGAGGATCTCCGAGTCGGTGACGATCGCCGCGGCGAGCAGCGACATCGCCTCGATCGGGTCCTCGGAGGGCGCATAGTCGACGTCGACGTCGATCGCCTCCAGCCCCGTCACGGTCAGCGTGGTGGTGCCGATGCCCTCGACCCCGACGCCGAGCTTCTGCAGGTAGAAGCAGAGATCCTGGACCATGTAGTTCGACGAAGCGTTGCGGATCACGGTCGTGCCCGGGTGCAGCGCCGCCGCCATCAGCGCATTCTCGGTGACGGTGTCGCCGCGTTCGGTCAGCACGATCGGACGGCCCGGCACGATCTCGCGGTTGACCGAGGCGTGGTAGGAGCCGTCGGTGGCCTTGATGTCGAGACCGAAGGGGCGCAGCGCGGACATGTGCGGCTCGACGGTGCGGGTGCCGAGCTGGCAGCCACCGGCATAGGGGAGAGCGAAGGAGTCCTCCCGATGCAGCAGCGGCCCGAGGAACATGATGACCGAGCGGGTACGCCGAGCGGCATCCTCGTCGATGTTGTCCAGCCGCAGCTGCTTGGGCGGGACGATCTCGAGGTCGTTGTCGTCGTTGAGCCAGCGGGTCTGCACCCCCAGGGAGCTGAGCACCTCCAGCAGCCGGTTGACCTCCTCGATCCGGGCGACCTTGCGCAGCGTGGTGCGACCCTTGTTGAGCAGGCTGGCGCACAGCAGCGCCACCCCGGCGTTCTTCGAGGTCTTGACCGTGATCTCGCCCGAGAGGGTGGTGGGCCCGGTGACGCGCAGGTGCGTGGGGCCCGCACCCAGGGCGACGATCTCCGAGTCGACAGCGGCACCGATCCGGGCGAGCATCTCCAGGGACAGGTTCTGCTGCCCCTTCTCGATCCGGTTGATGGCACTCTGGCTGGTCCCGAGTCGCTCCGCGAGCTGTGCCTGGGTCAGGCCGCGGTGCTTGCGGGCGTCGCGGATGAGGTTTCCGATGCGCCCCTTGTAGCCGTCCGTCATGCCGACACCGTAACTCATATATGAGATAACTCAACGCCGACACGGCCGCTATCCGATCCGGTGCAAGGATGGCCAGCATGCGAGCCACCACGATCCATGGTCCTGGCGACATCCGCTTCACCGAGGTACCGGACCCGGTCATCGCGGCTCCCACCGACGCGATCGTCAAGGTGACCGGCTCCTGCATCTGCGGCTCCGACCTGTGGCACTTCCGCGGCGAGAACGGCCCGATCGACGAGCCCCGCACCATCGGGCACGAGTGCGTGGGCATCGTGGAGGAGGTCGGCCCGCAGGTGCGTCGGTTCAAGGCCGGCGACCACGTCCTCGTGCCGTTCTGCCAGTGCGACAACACCTGTCCGAACTGCCAGGTGGGTGTGCAGTCGGCCTGCGTCAACGGTGCCATGACGGCCAGCGGCCAGGCGGAGTACGCCCGCGTGGCCCAGGCGGACGGCTCGCTGGTCCGGACCGAGGGCGTGCCGGATGCCGCGACCATGCCCGCGATGCTGGCGCTGACCGACGTGATGGCCACCGGCTGGCATGCCGCCGTCTCGGCGGGCGTGCGGCCCGGGTCGACGGTCGCCGTCGTCGGCGACGGCGCGGTGGGGCTCTGCGGCGTACTGGCCGCGTCGGTGCTCGGCGCCGAGCGCATCATCGCGCTGTCCCGGCACGCCGACCGGCAGCGGATCGCGCGGGCGTACGGCGCCACCGACGTCATCGCCGAGCGCGGCGAGGACGCGGTGGCGGCACTCAAGGAGCTGACCGGCGGCGTCAAGGCCGACGCGGTGCTGGAGTGCGTGGGGACCGACCAGGCCATGCGGACCGCGTTCGACGTCGCCCGGGCGGGCGCCACCGTCGGCATGGTCGGTGCCCCGCACGGGGTCGAGCTGCCGCTGCGCACGATGTTCAGCAAGAACATCGGGCTGGCCGGTGGCGTCGCACCGGTACGGCGCTACCTGCCCGAGCTGCTCGACCTCACCCTCGAGGGCCGGATCGACCCGGGCCGGGTCTTCGACGTCACTCTGCCGCTGGACCGGGTCGCCGAGGGCTACGCCGCGATGGATGAGCGGCGCGCGATCAAGGTCGCGCTCACGCCGATCTCCTGAGTCAGCCGCGATAGTCAGCCGCGATAGGTGGTGGCCAGGTTCCGATAGTGCTCGGCGTTGAGCCGGATCAGGGTGACGTCGTCCTCGGAGAGCTGGCGCCGAACCTTTGCGGGCACGCCGGCCACCAGTGAGCGCGGCGGTACGACGGTGCCCTCGGTGACCAGCGCCCCGGCCGCCACGATGGAGCCGGTGCCGACGACCGCGCCGTTCATCACGGTGGCGTGCATGCCGATCAGCACGTCGTCCTCGATGGTGCAGCCGTGCAGCACGGCGCTGTGGCCCACCGAGACGTTCGCGCCGACGGTGAGCGGAAAGCCGGGATCGGCGTGGGCGGCGACGAGGTCCTGCAGGTTGGAGCCCTCGCCGACGGTGATCGGCTCGGCGTCGGCACGCAGCACGGCGTTGAACCAGATCCCGGCGTCGGCGGCGATCGAGACGGCGCCGATCACCATCGCGCCGGGGGCGACGTAGGCGGTCTCGTGGACCAGCGGCTGGGCATCGGGCAGCGGGAGCAAGGTCATGTCCGCCATACTGCCGGTATGACCCGTGAGAAGACGGTATTCATCACCGGTGCCGCGGCCGGTATCGGGCGTGCGACGGCGCTGCGGTTCGCTCGGGAGGGTTATCGCGTGGGCGCCTACGACGTGGACGAGGGGGGTCTGGCCTCCCTCGCCGCGGAGGTCCACGCGGAGGTCCCCGCGGAGGTCCCCGGGGTGGTCGTCGGGGTGCTCGACGTCCGCGACGGCGACGCCTGGGCGGAGACGCTGGCCGGGTTCTGCGGGGCCGACCCGCTCGACGTGCTGGTGAACAACGCCGGCGTGCTCGACGGCGGTCGGTTCGAGGACATCCCGCTGGCCCGGCACCGCCGCGCCGTCGAGGTGAACGTGCTCGGTGTGATCAACGGCTGCCACAGCGCCCATCCGTACCTGCGCGCCGGCTCGCACGTGGTCAACCTCGCCTCGGCCTCGGCGATCTACGGCCAGGCCGAGCTGGCGACGTACTCCGCCACGAAGTTCGCCGTGCGTGGCCTGACCGAGGCCCTCGACCTCGAGTGGGGGCCGCAGGGAATCACCGTGACGGCGCTGTGGCCGCTGT
>NZ_DASZUF010000223.1:0-21314 GCF_035547795.1 Nocardioides sp. | reverse complement strand
CAATCACCGGTAACGACGACGTCGCAGGTCCGACGAGGAAACCACGACGAGAAGGAACACCACCACCATGACGATGACTGACCCGATCGCAGACATGCTGACCCGTCTGCGCAACGCCAACCAGGCGTACCACGACGCGGTGTCGATGCCTTACAGCAAGCTGAAGGCCGGCGTTGCGGAGATCCTCCAGCAGGAGGGTTACATCACCAAGTACGAGGTGATCGACCCCGCCGAGGGCGAGGTCGGCAAGACGCTGACGATCACCCTCAAGTACGGCCGCAACCGGGAGCGCTCGATCGCAGGCGTCCGCCGCATCAGCAAGCCCGGCCTGCGGGTCTACGCCAAGCACACCGGCCTGCCGAAGGTGCTCGGCGGCCTGGGCGTCGCGATCATCTCGACGAGCCAGGGCCTGCTGACCGACCGCCAGGCGAACCAGAAGGGCGTGGGTGGGGAAGTCCTCGCCTACGTCTGGTGATCAGGGAAGGAGAGAAGAACATGTCGCGTATTGGCAAGCTCCCCGTCCCGGTCCCGGGCAACGTGGACGTGCAGATCGACGGCGCGGTGGTGACCGTCAAGGGCCCGAAGGGCACCCTGAGCCACACCGTCGCCGCCCCCATCACCGTGGAGAAGGGTGAGGGCGTCCTGGACGTCAAGCGCCCCGACGACGAGCGCCTGAGCAAGGCCCTCCACGGCCTGACCCGCACGCTGGTCAACAACATGGTCATTGGTGTCACCGAGGGCTACGAGAAGAAGCTCGAGATCGTCGGCGTCGGCTACCGCGTGCTGTCCAAGGGCCCAACCGAGCTCGAGTTCCAGCTCGGCTACTCGCACCCGATCAACTTCAAGGCGCCCGACGGCATCACCTTCACCGTCGAGGGCCCGACCAAGTTCGGTGTCGCCGGCATCGACAAGCAGCAGGTCGGCGAGGTCGCGGCCAACATTCGCAAGCTGCGCAAGCCCGAGCCGTACAAGGGCAAGGGCGTTCGTTACGCCGGCGAGAACGTCCGCCGCAAGGTCGGAAAGGCTGGTAAGTGACCATGGCGATCTCGCTGTCGAACAACAAGCACACCGCTGCCAAGGTCAAGGCGCGCCTCAAGCGCCAGGTCCGTGGCCGCAAGAAGGTCGCCGGCACTGCCGAGCGTCCGCGCCTGGTGGTCACCAAGTCGGCCAAGCACATCTCCGTGCAGCTCGTCGACGACCAGGTCGGCAAGACCCTCGCCTATGCCTCCACCATGGAGGCCGACCTGCGCGCGGGCGGCGGTGACAAGACCGCCAAGGCCAAGCAGGTCGGCGAGCTGGTCGCCTCGCGCGCGAAGGCCGCGGGCATCGAGGCGGTCGTCTTCGACCGCGCCGGTAACAAGTACACCGGGCGCATCGCGGCGCTTGCTGACGCCGCGCGCGAAGCCGGCCTGACCTTCTGATCGCAAGAGCAGAGAGAGTAGAGGAAAGTCTCATGAGCGGAGCCCAGCGCGGACAGCGCGGTGGCGAGCGCCGTGGTCGCGACGACCGTCGCGGCAACCAGGGCGCCGAGAAGACCGCCTACATCGAGCGCGTCGTTGCGATCAACCGTGTCGCCAAGGTCGTGAAGGGTGGTCGTCGCTTCAGCTTCACCGCCCTGGTGATCGTCGGTGACGGTGAGGGTCTGGTCGGCGTCGGCTACGGCAAGGCGAAGGAAGTTCCCGCGGCGATCGCCAAGGGTGTCGAGGAGGCGAAGAAGCACTTCTTCCGCGTCCCCCGCATCCAGGGCACCATCCCGCACCCGGTCCAGGGCGAGAAGGCCGCCGGCGTGGTGCTGCTGCGTCCGGCCGCCCCCGGTACGGGTGTCATCGCCGGTGGCCCGGTGCGTGCCGTGCTCGAGTGCGCCGGGATCCACGACGTACTGAGCAAGTCGCTCGGCTCGTCCAACCAGATCAACATCGTCCACGCGACCGTGGCCGCCCTCCAGCAGCTCGAGCAGCCGGAGTCCGTGGCCGCCCGCCGTGGGCTCTCGGTCGAGGAGGTCGCTCCGGCCGCGCTGCTCAAGGCGCGCGCCGAGGTCGCTCCGGCCGCCGCGGGGGTGTCGGCCTGATGGCTCAGCTCAAGGTGACCCAGAACAAGGGCCTCGTGGGCCTGAAGAAGAACCAGCGCGAGACCCTGCGCACGCTCGGTCTCAAGCGGATCAACGACGTGGTCGTCAAGGAGGACCGCCCCGAGATCCGCGGCATGGTCAACACCGTCCGTCACCTGGTGACGGTCGAGGAGGTCGACTGACATGACGCTCAAGCTGCACAACCTGAGCCCGGCCCCCGGTGCCAAGACCGCCAAGACCCGCGTGGGTCGTGGCGAGGGCTCGAAGGGCAAGACCGCCGGCCGCGGTACCAAGGGCACCAAGGCCCGCTACCAGGTTCCGGTCGCCTTCGAGGGTGGCCAGATGCCGATCCACATGCGGCTCCCCAAGCTGAAGGGCTTCAAGAACCCCTTCAAGGTGGAGTTCCAGGTGGTCAACCTCGACAAGATCAGCGAGCTGTTCCCGGAGGGTGGCGCCGTCACCCCCGAGAGCCTCGTGGCCAAGGGCGCGGTCCGCAAGGGCCAGCCGGTCAAGGTCCTCGGCCAGGGCGACCTGACCGTGAAGGTCGAGGTCAGCGCCGACGCGTTCTCGGGCTCCGCCAAGGAGAAGATCGAGGCCGCCGGCGGGACCGTCACCGTCCTGTAAGAGGTACGTCGTCGACGCGAGCGCGGTGAGGGGCAGTCACACCAGACAGCCCCTTCCGCGCTCGCGTCGTCGTATGGCCTGTTAGGCTCACCGAGGTTCTCGCGGTCCCCCTGCAGAGGCCTCATACCTGGTTGTCGAAAGAGGAACTTGCCGTGCTTGCCGCCTTCGCCTCCGCGTTCCGCACGCCGGATCTGCGACGAAAGCTGCTCTTCGTCCTGCTGATCATCGTGATCTTCCGGGCGGGTTCCCAGATCCCCGCTCCCGGGGTGAATGTCGCGAACGTGCGCGAGTGCATCGACGCGACCAAGAGCGGGTCGGGGGCGGGTCTGTACAACCTGGTCAACCTGTTCTCCGGTGGCGCGCTGCTGAAGCTGACGATCTTCGCGCTCGGGATCATGCCCTACATCACCGCGAGCATCATCCTGCAGTTGCTCGTCGTGGTGATCCCGCGGCTGGAGGCTCTCAAGAACGAAGGCCAGTCCGGGCAAACGAAGATCACCCAGTACACGCGTTACCTCACGCTGGGCCTGGCCGTGCTCCAGGCCACCGGCATTGTGGCGCTCGCCCGCTCGGGCGCGCTGCTCTCCGGCTGCTCCCAGCCGCTGCTGCACTCGCAGGGGACCAAGACCTTCCTGGTCATGGTGGTCACCATGACCGCCGGCACCGCCGTGATCATGTGGCTCGGCGAGCTCATCACCGACCGCGGCATCGGCAACGGCATGTCGATCCTGATCTTCACCCAGATCGTGGCGACGTTCCCCTCCGCCCTGTGGGCCGTCAAGCAGGAGCGCGGCTGGTGGACCTTCGGCATCGTCATGATCATCGGGCTGGCACTGGTCGCGGCCGTCATCTTCATCGAGCAGGCCCAGCGCCGCATCCCGGTGCAATATGCCCGGCGGATGGTCGGACGGCGGATGTTCGGCGGATCCTCGACGTACATCCCGCTCAAGGTCAACCAGGCCGGCGTCATCCCCGTCATCTTCGCCAGTTCGCTGCTGTACCTGCCGGCCATGGCTGCGCAGTTCAACTCCAACAGCAGCGCGGGCTGGGTCTCCTGGATCGAGACGTACTTCGTCAAGGGCGACCACCCGATCTACATGGCGGCGTACTTCCTGCTCATCGTCTTCTTCACCTACTTCTACGTCTCGATCACCTTCAACACGACCGAGGTGGCGGACAACATGAAGAAGTACGGCGGCTTCATCCCCGGGATCCGGGCGGGCAAGCCGACCGAGGACTACCTGTCCTACGTCCTGTCCCGCATCACACTGCCCGGCTCGCTCTACCTCGGCGTGATCTCACTCGTCCCGCTGATCGCGCTCGTGCTGATCAACGCCAACCAGAACTTCCCGTTCGGGGGCACCTCGATCCTGATCATGGTCGGCGTCGCCCTCGACACCGTGAAGCAGATCGAGAGCCAGCTGCAGCAGCGCAACTACGAAGGATTCCTCCGCTGATGAGGTTGTTGATCATGGGTCCGCCGGGCGCGGGCAAGGGCACGCAGGCGAAGTTCATCGCCGAGCACTTCGGGATCCCCGCGATCTCGACCGGCGACATCTTCCGCGCCAACGTCTCGCAGGGCACGCCGCTGGGCGTCGAGGCCAAGCGCTACATGGACGCCGGCGAGTACGTGCCCGACGAGGTCACCAACCGGATGGTCCGCAACCGCATCGACGAGCCCGACGCCGAGCACGGGTTCCTGCTCGACGGCTACCCGCGCACGCTGTCGCAGGTGGAGGAGCTCGACGGGATGATCAGGCACACCGGCCACCAGCTCGACGCGGTGGTGGTGCTGACCGTCGACCAGGACGAGATCGTCCAGCGGCTGCTCCAGCGCGCCCAGACCGAGGGTCGCGCCGACGACACCGAAGAGGTGATCCGTCGCCGCCAGGAGGTGTACGTGGAGCAGACCCAGCCGCTGATCGAGGTCTACAAGCAGCGCGGGCTCGTGCACGAGATCGACGGGCTCGGCGAGGTCGATGAGGTCACGAAGCGGATATTCACCGCGCTCGACGTCGTACCCGAGTCCTGAACGCTCATGACGCACGCTGCCTGCGTTGTCGTCGCTCGACGGCCCGCAACGACGCTCCGCGCCGTGACTCCCTCGCGCGGCACACGTACACGAGCAAGCTCGGCACGTGGCCTCGCTCGGTCGTCTTCGCTTGAAGGCCGCCTTCGCTCCTCCGCCTTGGCCCCGCACGCCCTGAGCGTCCAGGAGCGCTGATGGGACTGCGCGACCGCGGCGTTGAGATCAAGACGCCCGAGCAGATCGACGCGATGCGCCGGGCCGGGCTGGTGGTCGGTCAGACGCTGGAGACGCTGCGTGCCGCGGTGCGGCCCGGCATCTCCACCGCCGAGCTGGACGCGATCGCCGAGGACTCGATCCGCTCGCGCGGCGCGACGCCGTCGTTCCTGGGCTACCAGGACTTCCCGGCCTCGATCTGCGCCTCGGTCAACGACGAGGTCGTGCACGGCATCCCGGGGGACCGGGTGCTCGCCGAGGGCGACCTGATCTCGATCGACTGCGGTGCCATCGTCGAGGGTTGGCACGGCGACGCCGCGATCTCGGTCGCGGTGGGCACGGTGTCGCCCGAGGTGACCCGCCTGATGGAGGTCACCGAGGCCGCGATGTGGCGCGGCATCGCCGCCGCCCGGCTGGGCGGTCGGGTCACCGACATCTCGCATGCGATCGAGGGCTACGTCAAGCGCAACGGCCGTTACGGCATCCTCGAGGACTACGTCGGCCACGGCATCGGCTCAGCCATGCACCAGCCGCCGAACGTGCCCAACTTCGGCCGCCCCGGCAAGGGCCCGAAGATCGTCGAGGGCCTGGCCCTGGCGATCGAGCCGATGATCACCCTCGGCACCAAGGAGTCGATCGTCCTCGACGACGAGTGGACGGTGATCACCGCCGACGGCTCCTGGGCCGCCCACTTCGAACACACCATGACCGTCACCTCGACCGGCACCTGGGTGCTCACCGCGCTGGACGGTGGCGAGGAGATGCTCGGTCGGCTGGGCGTCCCCTTCGGCGGGCGCGGTTGACCATGGCCGAGCCGAGCCGATCGCCGCTCACTATCGGCCTCGCGATCACCGCGCTGCATGTGATCCACATCGTGGAGTACTGCCGAGCGCACAACCTCGAGCTCGACCATCTGCTGGCGCGAGAGGCGCCGCAGTCGCCGCGGACGATGCCCTGGATCCGTCGTACCTGCGAGGTGCTCGGCTCCCCGGAGCCGGTGACGGGACGATTCGTCCTGACGGGGGAGGAGAGCTCGCTCCAGGACGACTTCGAGATCGTCGAGCGACTGTTGGCGGGCGAGGGTGACCGGCCGATCAGGATCGTGTCCGGCGGATTCCACCTGCCGTTCCTGTGGTTCCTCGTCGAGCGGTACGCCGACCGGATCGAGGGTCTCGTCCTCGTCGACGAGGGCGTCGGCACGTTTGCCAGTCCCATCGGCAACCGCAACCTGGTGCCGGAGCTGCTCCAGCAGGTCCACTCGGCGGAGTTCGAGCGTGCGTTTCAGGCGTTCTCAACGTTTCCGGCGACGTTCTACAGTCGCTACCCGCTCAGTACACAACTGCGTTCGATCGACGTCCTCGAACCGGTCGATCCGAGCGTCCTTGCTGGTCTCTTGGAGCTGGGGCAGGCGGTGGCCTCCCCGGCTGTGTATTTCGTAGGTTCACCTCTGCACGTGCTCCTCGGCGACCCCGGCCGAGATGTGGAGCTCACGTCACTTGCGTTACATCTGGTACGGCGACAGCACCCCGGTGCTGATGTCGTGTACATCCCGCATCGTGATGAGCAGCCGGAGAAGCTGCACAGGCTGGAGGCGTTGGTCGAGGTCCGGCCGTTGGGTCACCCGATCGAACTGGAGGGCCTGATCAGCGGTGTGGCTCCGAAGCGGCTCGCGACGTTCAACAGCAGCGCCGCCATCTCCTACGGCATGATCGATCGAGACGTCGAGATCGATGTCTTCGTCGTCCCGGACGAGCTGCTCGGGGCGCGCTACGTCGAGCCGGTCCACGCCGGCCAGGCACTCTTCGAGAGGCTACTCGAGGGACAAGTGGCGTTCCACAGCCTCGATACGGTCGCGGTGCCGGACTATTCACTTCTTCCGATCGTCGACGTCACCGTCGTCCTTGGCAGTGACGGTGAGGCAAATCTGCAGCCGAAGGAGGTCGCCCTCGAACAGGCCGCGGCGCAGGTCGCCTTCGCACGGCGCCTCGATGCGGACGGCCGGCTGATCTACGTGCCCGAGCTGGGCGAGAGCGCCTGGAAGCGCGAGGAACTGGCCGGCCTCGTCGAGGTGGAGCAGCGTGCCCTGCCGGCGGAGTTGCTGCCCTTCGAGTGGGGCTTCGTGCCCCGCCGCGTCGTGACGCTGCGAGCGGCGTCTCTCGCGAAGTTCGCCGGCGCCGCCCGAGGAGAAGTCGTCGGATGGGTGCTGCGGCCGCCGCGCACCGGATACGACCTCGAGGAGGCCGCCCTCGATGCGGCCCACCAGGTCTTACGCGACCAGCTCGGTGACTCCCTGCGCTGGGAGGCGCTTCCGGTCGAGTCGGTGCCGGCCGAGGAGGCACTGATCGCGACTCAGCGACGCTACACGCGTGATGTTGCCGCCCTGCGAGGTCGGATTGAGGACCTCGAGCGGCAGCTCGCGGCGGCGACGCATCTTGCCGAGGAGAGACTCGCTCACATCGGCGAGATCGGTCGGAGCCTGCGGCAGCACGACCCCGTCATCAGGTCGATGACGGCGCGGATCGAGGAGCTGGAGAAGCAGAACGCCAAGCTCCGCGCCACCCGCGCCCGGCTGCGGAGGCGACTGGAAGCGGCGGAGCAGAGGCCACGCCAGCGGTCGACTCGTCTGCGTCGACTGCTCGGTCGGCTGGGCGTCCCCTTCGGCGGGCGCTAGCCCCGTCCTGGGGTAGTTCGGGGAGAAGCGGTCGTAATACTCGCGAGTAATAGACCGTTTCTCCCCGAACTACCCCGGGCCGTGCCCGCGCCGATTGCGGCCGAGTCAGCCCGCGCAGACCGGCGATGAGGCGGTCGACTGGGCGGTGCTGGCGGCTGCGGCGCGGACCAGGGTCACCTGGAGACACAGCCGGCCGGTGTGACGCAGCTTGAGCGACGTGGTGTCGGTGCGGCCCTGGCGGCCGGTGCTGGTCTCCTGCCAGACGTACGTGTCGCCCGGCTGGGCGCCGCCGGGCACCGTCCAGCGGAACCGCACCTGCTTGCCGGCGACAGCGGCGGTCACCTGCGGCGTCGGGGGCGTCGTCGCGGCACCGGTGATGGCCGAGCCCGGCGTCGTTGGCCCGGTCGTGGGTTCGCCGCCCTTGCCCTTGTCACCGCCTCCGCGGATCAGCAGCGCGCCGAGGATCACCGCCGCGACGAGTACGGCGGCACCGCTCCACAGCCAACCGCGGTGGCGGACCTGGGCGGGCGCCGGCACCGCGACCGGGGCTCCCCCGGTCGGCTGGGCGGCGGCGACGCTGACCGGCTTGACCCGGGTGGCGTCGTCGGAGGCCTCCTGGGCGGCGTACGACTGGGTCGACTCGACCGCGACCGGAGTGCGGGTGTAGCCGAGCGCGGCCTCGATCCGCTGCAGCGACCGCGCCACCTCGAGCGCCGACTGCGGCCGGTGGGCGGGATCCTTGGCCAGGCACTGCTGGAGCAGCCGCTCCAACGCCGGGGGTACGTCGGGCCGCTGCGTGGCCGGCGGCGGCGAGTGCAGGATCCGGGCCACCAGGGCGCGGTCGGAGTTGTCTCCGTGCGGGGCCGCGTAGGGGGAGCGACCGACCAGCAGGTTCCAGATGGTGGCGCCCAGGGAGTAGACGTCGGAGGCGACCGAGCCGTGCGAGCGTCCCTCGATGAGCTCCGGAGGAGCCCACGGGTAGGACATCCGCACCTCGCTCTCGGCGTCGACCTCGTGCACCAGCCCGGCGATCCCGAAGTCGGTCAGTGCGGGCTCGGAGTAGGTGGTGACGAGCACGTTGGACGGCTTGATGTCGCGGTGCAGGATGCCGGAGCGGTGTGCGGTCTCGACCGCGCTGGCCAGCTTGACCCCGGTGGAGAGCGCCTCGGCGACGCCCAGCGGGGTCGCCCGCACCCGTGCGCCCAGGTCCGGCGGCGGGCAGTAGCGCATCACCAGGAACGGTCGCCCGTCCTCGGTCTGGCCGGCGGTGAGCACCGAGACGATGTAGGGGTGGTCGGCCAGCCGCGCCATCGCGTCGGCCTCGCTGCGGAACAGCTCCTTCTCCCGGTCGGAGAGGACCAGGTCGGCGCGGACCACCTTCACCGCCACCCGCTGGCGCGGCCACTCCTGCTCATAGAGGAGTACGTCGGCGAACCCGCCCGTGCCGAGATGCTGGACGAACGTGAAGCCGGGGAGTTGCGGGTGGGTCACCGGAGGCCTTTCCGAGAGGGGCGATGCGGTCAACTGGTGGCGAGGACGAAGGTCACGGGGAAGTCGCCGGCCAGATCCAGGGACTGGCCGGGTTCGAGCACGTGCGGGTCGTGAGCGCGCAGCCGCACCGGGTCGCGGCCGGGGGAGCGCAGCGTGGTGCCGGCGCTGGAGCCGAGGTCGCGGGCGACCACGTGCCAGCCGTCCAGCTCGACGAGCAGGTGCTTGCGGGAGAGGTGGGTCAGGTCGGCGGGCAGCTCGACCAGGTGCGGCCAGGGCTCCCCGTCGGGGACGGGCGCCGGCCGGCGGCCGAGCACCGCGCCCCGGTCCAGCAGCACCCGCTGACCGTCGGCCAGCAGCAGCGAGCCGAGCGGTGGGCGCGGGACCCGCAGCGGCTCCTGGCCGGGCGGCACCGGGGCGCCGCAGCTGCGGCAGGTCGGCTGTTCGGGTGGGGTGAAGTGCCCGGCCGGGCAGCGTACGGCGGGCACCGTCACCCCGGTCGGCTGACGCAGCGCCGAGGGCTGGCCGGCGCCCGCGACGACCGTCCAGCCGTCGTGGTCGTCGCTGGGTCGTGCCACGCGGACGCGGGTGCGCTCGAGCGGCGCCTGGCCCGCCTGCTCGTCCGGCTCCGCGCCCGGCGTCGGGGCCGATTCGCGTCGGGCCGGCGGCGGCGCGGACTGGTTGCGGATATGCGCAGGCACCTCGGTGATCAGCCGCGGCTCCTCCTCGCTCACCCGACCATCATGTCCGATCCGGCAGTTGGGAGGTTTCGATCGGTCCCGATCTCGGTAGAAGGACTTCCGTGGGGATTCCTCGGGTGCGCGGTCGGCTGTGGCTGGCGCCGTACCTCGCGCTGGCCCTCGTCGTCGCCGGGATCGTGGTCTTCGCGGTGCGTGCCGAGGGCTACGACACCCACAAGGCCGAGCTGAACGACGGTGGCGTCTGGGCGACCAACTCCACGCTCGGCTACTACGGCCGGGTCAACAAGCCGATCGGCCAGCTCGACGGCGCGCTCTTCGCCCGCACCGACGCCAGCCTCGACATCGTCCAGGACGGCGCCGCGGTGGTCGGCGTCGACTCGGCCGGCGGCTCCATCTCCACGATCGACCCCGCCACCGTGGCCGTGCCCAGCGGCTCGACGGCCCAGGTCGCGCCCGGCAGCCAGGTCCAGATGTACGGCGGCACCCTCGCCGTACTGGACCCGCAGACCGGCAAGGTCTGGGCGATGCGGGTCGACACCGATACCGGCGATCCGCTGGTCAACGCGCTCGACAACGGGACCAAGCCGACCGCGACCGTGGGCGGCGGGGCGGCGTTGGCGGTCAGCACCAGCGGCCGCGTCTTCGTCGTCTCGTCCGGCTCTGACCGACTCACCACGCTGACCCCGAGCGGCGGGCGGTTCACCCGCACCACCACGAAGCTGGCCCACCGCCCGGGCCGCGGCAGCACCCTGACGGCGGTCGGGGACCGCGCGGTGCTGCTCGACCCGGCGGCCGCCACCCTGACGGTCGTCGGGGGCGGCCACGCCACGATGGCGGCCGACGCCGTACTCCAGCAGCCCGGACCGGACGCCTCCTCGGTCCTGGTCGCGGACGGCGACAGTCTGGTCGAGGTCGACCTGGCCAGCGGGAGGACGCAGACGGTGGCCCACGACCTGGCCGGGTCGCCGGCGGCTCCGGTGCGGCTGGGCGCGTGCGAGTACGGCGCCTGGGGCGGCGCGGCCGGCCTCGTCGTCACCCGGTGCGGCCACGATCCGGCGCAGGTCGGCCAGCTCGGGCCGGGCACGACCAACAACCTGGTCTTCCGGGTCAATCGCGGCCAGATCCTGCTCAACGACGCTACCAGCGGCGCGATCTGGAACGTCGACTCCAACCAGCCGACCCGGCTCGACGACTGGGAGTCGTTCCAGAAGAAGATCGTCCAGCAGAAGAAGAACGACCAACAGCAGACCCAGAGCCAGGGCGACCGCAGCCCGCCACGGGCGAAGCCCGACCAGTTCGGCGCCCGGCCGGGCCGGGCGACGGTACTGCACCCGCTGGACAACGACTCGGCGCCGGCGGGTCGACTGCTGTCCATCTCGGCGGTGCAGGACGTCCGACCCGCGGGCGCCGCCGTCACCGTCAGCCCGGACGGCCAGACGGTCGAGATCGCGATGCCGGCCAAGGCGTCCACCACCACGTTCGAGTACTACATCAACGACGGTCGGCAGGGGGTCTCGGCGCACGCCACCGTGACGGTCACCCCGCGCAGCGACGGCCAGAACGGTCCGCCGGCGCTGCGGCCCGGCTACCAGCCGCAGAAGTGGGTGGTCCCGGCCGCCGGCGTGCTGACCATCCCGGTGCTGCCGGACTGGCGCGACGATGCCGACGGCGACCCGCTCAGCCTGGCCTCCGCCAAGGTGGTCAGCGGCCCCCAGGGCGCCTCGGCCCGGCCCACCTCCACCGGTGAGATCCGGTTCAGCGCGCCCGCCAAGGGCGGCGACGTGACGATCGAGTACGGCGTCACCGACGGCATCGCGCCACCGGTCACCGAGCAGATCCAGGTGCACGTGCAGGCGCCGACGGACCGACAGGCGCATCCGGCCACCGCCGAGCCCGACGTGGTCGTCGGCCAGGTCGGCAAGGCGATCACCATCCACCCGCTGGACAACGACCTGCCGGGCTCGGACCCGATCACCCCCGATGCCTCGCTGAAGATCGCCGGCAAGGTCACCTCCAGTGGCGGCGGCACGGTCGCCACCGACGTGGCCGCCGGCACCATCACGTTCCGCTCCGACCAGGCCAAGACCTACTTCCTCAACTACGACGCGGCGTTCGGCAACGCGCCGTTCTCCCGCGGCCTGGTCCGGGTCGACGTGCGGGCGGCCGACCACCCGCCCAAGCCACCGGTCGCCATGCCCGACAGCGTGACCGTCTACGGACAGTCCGCCGCGATGGTCGACGTACTGGCCAACGACGTCGACCCCTCCGGACAGGTGCTCGTGGTGCAGGGTGCGAGCGCGACCACGAGCGGACAGCTCGACGTGGCCGTCGTCGACGGCCGCTGGGTGCGGGTGGCGGCGACCCGACCGGATATCAGTCCCGACCCGCAGGTCGTGCACTACACGATCAGCGACGGCACCCGCTCGGGCGTGCAGGGGGACATCGTCGTCACCCAGCGGCCGGCGCCGCAGGACGACACGCCCGTCACCCAAACCGACCGGGTCACCGTGCGCGCCGGCAGCGGCACCCAGGTCTCGGTGCTCGACAACGACTTCAGCCCCGACGGCGACCCGCTGCACCTGGTCTCCGACGTCGGCGGCTCCGGCACGGCCGCCGGCCAGCTGCAGGTGCAGGGCGCCAGTGACCAGAGCGGACCGGCCGGCTCGGCGTACGTCAGCGGCAAGACGGTGCGCTACAACGCGCCGGCACAGGTCAGCCAGACCGAGACGATCACCGTCCACTACGTCGCCGCCAACGCCGCCGGGCAGACCGCGCCCGGCCTGCTCCAGGTAACGGTGGTGCCCGCCGACCATCCCAACCAGCCGCCGGAGCCGACGGTGCTCGAGGGCCGGGTCGTCGCCGGCGACCAGGTCCGGCTGCAGCTGCCCGGGTCCGGGCTCGACCCGGACGGCGACCCGGTCACGCTCACCGGCATCACCTCGGCGCCGACGCTGGGCCGAGTGCTGCGCGCCGGCGCCGACTCGCTGGTCTACCAGGCATTCCCGGACAGCGCCGGCACCGACGAGTTCAGCTACACCGTCGCCGACCCCTACGGCGGTACGGCGACCGGCACGGTGCGCGTGGGCGTGGTGCCACCGGTGGTGCCCTCGCCTCCGGTCGCGGTCGACGACACCATCACGGTGGCGCCGGGCCGGACCGCGACCGTCGACGTACTGGCCAACGACGAGGTGGCCGCCGCCGACCGGGTCACCGTCTCGCTGGTCAAGCCGGCGCCCAAGGGCGTACACGTCGATGCCGACACCGGCGAGATGACGATTCCCGCGCCGCCGACCGCCAACGGCCGCGAGGTGCAGGTCAACTATTCGATCAGCAACGGCGTGGCCAGCTCCCAGGCGACCGTCACGCTGCGGACCCAGGAGGGCTACAACAACCCGCCGGTGGTCTTCGACGCCTACGGCACCGACCCGACGGGCGGGGCGAACGCCGAACGGGTCAGCGTGAACGTGCTCAAGGGTGCCTACGACCCCGACGGCCCGACCTCCGCGCTCAAGGTGAGCAGCGTGCAGGTGCCCGCCGGCATCGCCGAGGAGGTCTCCGGCGGAACCGTCACCGTCGACCGAGCCACCCGGCCGATGGTGGTGCCGTTCGTGGTCACCGACGCCGACGGGGGAGCGGCCACCGCCGAGCTCTACGTGCCGCCGAAGGGCGACGCGACGCCCTACGTGCGCTCCGACGGGCTGATCAAGCTCGACCCCGGCGCGACCGCCAGCGAGAAGCTCGCCGACTACGTCGTCAATCCCGCCGGGGGCCTGGTGTCCTTCACGCTGAAGAACCAGATCTGGGCGGCACCCGCCGGCGACCTGAGCGCGAGCATCACCGGGAACGGCTCGTTCACTGTGCACGCCGCCAGCGGCTATCAGGGCCCCGGATCGGTGAGCTTCGAGGTAACCACCGGGTCGGTGACGGCGATCCTGACCGTGCCGGTGCAGGTGGGCAGCACCAAGCCGGTGCTGCGCTGCCCGTCCGACCCGATCCCGGTCGCCCAGGGGCAGACGATCATGCTCGACGTGGGCGCGATCTGCCACGTGTGGACCGCGACACCGGGGCAGTCGCTGAGCTACGCCGCGGACTGGAAGACCTCCGCGAGCGGGCTGGCCATCGTGAATGCCCGGGGGTCGCAGGTGAGCGTGGCCGCGGACGCCGGCGCCACGCCCGGCACGTCGGCGACCCTGCAGTTGACCGCCGACGGCAGCGACCCCGGCTACCTGCCCATCACCGTCGTCGCGGTGCCACCGCCGACCCTGTCGCCGATCTCGATCGCCGACCTCAAGGCCGGCGAGACCCGCACCATCGACCTGGCGCCGTACCTGCATGCCGGGGTGCCCGTGCCGCAGCCGCAGATCGTCTCGGTCAGCCAGCTGACCTCGCTGGACGTCAAGGCGTCCGCGAAGGGCTCCGCGCTGACCCTGGCGGCGGGCCCGAAGGTCAACGGTCAGGCGCGGTTCCGGGTGGTGATGTCGGACGTGGCCGGCAATCCGCCGCCCAACCGCACCGTCGAGAGCACCCTGGACCTGACCCTGCTCGCGCCGCCCGACGCCCCGAGTGCGCCGGTCCCGGGCAAGGACATCCGTGACGGCGAGGTCCAGCTGTCGTGGAATGCGCCGGCGGCCAACGGCTCGCCGATCACGTCCTACGAGGTGCGCGGCGACCACGGCGCGCCGACCACCACCTGCCCGAGCACCAGCTGCACCGTCACCGGGCTGACGAACGGCACCGACTACACCTTCCAGGTGCGCGCGATCAACGCCGTCGGGCCCTCGGACTGGAGCGCGTCCTCGGCCACCGCCAACCCCGACGCGGTGCCCTACCCGGTCACCGGGATCGCCGAGACCGCTGTCGGTGACGGTTCGGTCAGCCTGCGCTGGCAGCCGCCGAGCAACCACAACCGCACCTCGGCGATCACCTACACGGTCACCTATCCGGGCGGCACCCCGATCACCACCACGAAGACCAGCGCGACGGTCTCGGGGCTGAACAACGACGACACCTACCAGTTCACCATCGTGGCGGCCAACGCGAAGGGCTGGACGAGCCAGCCGGCGCAGTCCGCGCCGTACCAGTCGGTCGGTACGCCGGCCGCGCCCGGGGCGCCGGTCATCACCACCACGCCGTCGGCCAACTCCAACGCCGTCGTGAAGGTGAGCTGGGACCCGGTCGACGCCAACGGCCCCGGTCCGGTTCGCTACCGGGTGATCGCCTCGCCGGCGGCCGACGGCGGGGCGTGCACCCAGGACCCCCAGGGCATCACCGGGACCTCGTGCACCTTCTCGAGCATCGCCTACGACGGTACGACGTACTCCTTCAAGGTCGAGGCGATGACGCCGGGACTCAACGGCAACGTGCCCGGCGGCCAGCCTCGCACCGCGACCGGCGCGCCCTCGAGCTGGAAGGCGGTTGGCATCCCGGCGGCGTGGGGCTCGTGGCGCATCTCGCCGACCGGCAACAACAACGAGGTGCGGATCGACCAGTACACCGTGCCGGCGTCGCACGGCGGCGTCACGACGCTGAAGGTCTACCGTGGCAGCCAGCTGATCGACACCCCGAGCAATGCGAGCGGTCCGCTGACCGAGAGCACACCGGACAACGACCAGGCCTACGACTTCCACCTCGAGGTCTGCAACGAGAACGACCAGTGCAGCAAGTCATCGACCCAGTCGGTCACGTCCTATGGCCCGCTGAGCGACAGCGACATCCTGAGCATCACCAGGACAGGCAGCGGCACCGATGTCGGCTGGAACGTCACCGTCGACAGCAACGGCAAGACCGGCGCGACGGTCCGGCTGACCTCGAACCGGGGCAACCTCGCCACCTGGACGACCAGCAATGTCGACGTGCAGACCTTCGCCCTCGCGCCGCGCGACATCGGCTACTCGGCGACCGAGACGCCCACGGTGACGATCTCGCAGAGCGGGCGCGGGTCGGGCAGCAAGACCGGGCCGTCGGTGACCACGCAGGCGCCACCGCCGCCGACCGTCGCCGTGTCCCGCGGTTCGCAGTGCACCGACGCCTCGTGCCCGCCGGCCGGCAACTGCACCGATGCGACCTGCGGTCACGTCAAGGTCACCCTGGCGAACTTCAACAGCACGGCGACGTGCACGATCACGACCAATCCGGCCAACGGTGGCTTCTCTACCCAGCACCTCGGCAACGGGACGACCGACACGTCCTGGTACTACGGCTACCCGAATGGCCAGGTGTCCGTGACCTGCACCGCGGGCTCGCAGTCGGCGACCGGCTCGACGAACTGGCCGACCACCGGCTACTAGCACCATCGACAGGAGCATCACGTGACCATCACCCACGAGCAGGCCGCCTGGTTCCGCCAGACGTTCGACACGCTCACCGACGCCATCGAGCAGGCGGTGCTCGGCAAGCGTCATGTCGTGCGGCTCGCGCTCACCTGTCTGCTCTCCGAGGGCCACATCCTGCTCGAGGACTACCCCGGCACCGGCAAGACGATGCTGGCGCGGGCGCTGGCCAACTCGGTGCAGGGCAGCCATGCCCGGATCCAGTTCACCCCCGACCTGCTGCCCAGCGACGTCACCGGCGTGACCGTCTACGACCAGCACAAGGGCACCTTCGAGTTCCACCCCGGGCCGATCTTCCACACCATCGTGCTGGCCGACGAGATCAACCGGGCCTCGCCCAAGACCCAGTCCGCGCTGCTGGAGGTGATGGAGGAGGGCCGGGTCACCGTCGACGGCGTGGCCCGTGAGGTGGGGCAGCCGTTCCTGGTCATCGCCACCCAGAACCCGATCGAGCAGGCCGGCACCTACCGGCTGCCCGAGGCACAGCTCGACCGCTTCCTGATGAAGACCTCGATGGGCTATCCCGACCGGCAGGCCACCATCGAGCTGTTGGTGAACGCGAAGGTCCGCGACCGGGCGGCGCTGGTCAAGCCGGTCATCACCGCGACCGCGATCGCGCAGATGAGCGAGCTGGCCGACGAGGTGTACGTCGACCCCGCGGTCGTCTCCTACGTCGCCGAGCTGGCCGAGGAGTCGCGGCGGGCCCAGCACGTCCGGCTCGGGCTGTCCGCACGCGGCTGCCTGGCGCTGATCCGGGTTGCCAAGACCTGGGCGGCCGCGGATGGCCGCGACCACGTGGTGCCCGACGACGTGAAGGCACTGGCGGAGCCGGTGCTGTGCCACCGGCTGCTGCTGGACGCCGAGGCGCAGTTCAGCGGCGTCAGCATCGAGTCGGTCATCGAGCGGCTGCTGCAGCAGGTGGTGCCGCCCACCGACCGGGTGGCCTGATGGCCTCTCGCCCGCCCAGCCTCCGCTCCGCCGCCCGCACCCTGCGCGGCCGGCTGCTCCGGGTGCCCGAGCAGTGGGTGCGGATTCCGGGCGCGTCGCGTGCGGTCGGGTCGGCTGCGCGGGTGCTGGGCGTGGTCCGGCCGACCGGCTGGCTGCTCGCCGTCGCCGGTGTGGTGGTGCTCCTGGCCGGTGTGCTGCTGCACTGGGCGGAGCTGGCGATCATCGGGGTGGCTGCCCTCGTCGTACTCCTGCTGGCATTGCCGTGGCTGGTCGGTCGCACCCGGGTGCGTGTCGAGGTGCTGCTCGATCCCGACCGAGTGACCGCGGGGCGGAGCGTGATCGCGTCGCTCACCGTGACCAACCTGGCCGCGGCGCGGATGCGCTCGCTGCTGCTCGACCTGCCGATCGGGGCGAGCCTGCAACGCTATGACCTGCCCGGGCTGGCGGCGGGGGAGACGCACGAGGAGACGTTCACGATCCGCACGCAGCGCCGCGGCGTGATCGCCATCGGTCCGGCGACCACCCGACGCGGCGACCCGCTCGGGCTGGCCTCGCGCGACCTGCGCTGGACCCCTGTGCAGGAGATCCTGGTGCGGCCGCCGATGGTGCCGCTGGAGGCACTCGGCGGCGGGCTGCTGCGCGATCTCGAGGGCGTCTCCACCGAGAGCGTCTCCCAGGCGGACCTGGCCTTCCATGCGCTGCGCGAGTACGTCCCCGGCGACGACCTGCGGCACGTGCACTGGCGCTCCTCGGCCAAGCTCGGCGGCACCGCGAGCGGGGCCGGCCTGCTGGTGCGGCAATACCTCGACACCCGGCGCAGCCACGCCACCCTCGTCGTCGACGACGACCGGGCGGCATGGGGGAGCGACGAGGACTTCGAGACGGCGATGGAGGTGACCGCCTCGGTCGTCGTACGGGCGCTGCTGGACGAGTTCCAGACCACGGTGGTGTGCGGCGACCACGCCGGCGAGGGGCAGCGCGCGCTCGACACGGTGTGTCGGGCCGGCTTCGGGTCGCATGGGCTGGTCGCGGCCGCGCGGGCGGCGGCGCGGGCCGCTTCGGACACCAGCCTGCTGTTCCTGCTCGGTGGGGTGGGGACGACCGTGGAGAAGTTCCGCCGGGCGGCGTCCTCCTTCGAGCCGGAGGTACGTCGCATCGCCATCCGGGTCGAGCCCGGCATCACCAGCACCGTCTCGGCGGCCGGCGACCTGACGATCCTGCATCTGCCCAGCCGCGACGACCTGGCCGCGCTGCTGCGCTGGAGCCTGACGTGACCCGGCTGCGCGACCTCGGCCTCCTGGTGCTGCTGGGTGGGCTGGCGCTGCTGGCGTGGGCGCCGACGTTCAGCGGCTGGTGGTTCCTCGTCGTCGGGGTGCTCGGGCTGCTGCTCGGGGTGGCCGCGACCGAGGCGTCGCGCTGGAGGGGCTGGCCGATCGCGGCGCCGATCCTGATGGCGCTGGTGCTGTTCGTGCTGGTGGGTGGGCCGCTGTGCCTGCACCGTGCGTTCGCGCCGGTGACCCTGCTCGACGAGGCGATCCGGGGCTGGAAGGACCTGCTCACCACGCTACCGCCGGTCGACGGGACCGGCCGGCTCCTGGTGCTGCCGTGGTTGCTCGGGCTCGGCACCGGCCTGGTCGGCGGGTTGCTGGTCGGCCTGCGACCGGCCGCGCTGCCGGTGCTCGCGCCGCTGGCGTTGCTGGCCGGGGTGATTCTGCTCGGTGTCACGCGCCCGCAGTCACTGCTGCTGGACGGTGCCGTGATGGCGGCGCTGGCCATCGCCTGGGTGGCACTGCGGGTGAACGACCGCGCGGTGCACGTCGGACGCAGCCGAGCGGCGGTGGCCCGGCGCGGCGCCGCGGGCGTGGTCATGCTCGCCGTCGCCGGCGCGGTCGCGCTGCCGGCAGGGCACGCGTTCGCCGGCGGCGGACGGGTGGTGCTGCGCAGTCACGTCGTACCGCCCTTCGACATCGGCCGCTACGCCTCGCCGCTGTCGTCGTTCCGTCGCTACGTCGACGAACACGGCCAGCCGGACCCGACCAACCTCTACGACAAGACTCTTTTCACCATCACCGGCGTGCCGGCCGGCACCAGGGTGCGCTTCGCCGCGCTGGACCACTACGACGGCACCGTCTGGGCGGCCTCGTCGCAGCCGGGGCCGGACTCGTTCCAGCGGGTATCGAGCACGATCGAGAACCCGACCGTCGGGAAGAAGGTGGACGTCACCGTCACGCTCGGGCAGGGGTACGGCGGCGTCTGGCTGCCGACCGTCGGCGCACTCCAGTCGATGCACTTCGACAACGACGACCCCTCGCTCAAGGCCGATTCGTTCCGCTACGACCTGGCCACCTCCACCGGGATCGTGCCCACCGGCCTGGCGCCGGGGGACCGCTACCACTTCACCGGCGTGCTCGGCCAGGACACCCTGACCAAGGACACGCCGCCGTCCGCGGACCTGACCGACAACAGCACCGCCGCGGCGTTCCTCGACACCCAGGCGACCCAGTGGTCGGCGGGCGCGTCCGAACCGATGCAGCGTGTCTTCGCGATCGCGGACTACCTCAAGACCCACGGCAAGTACTCCGACGGCGTCGGCGCGGCTGAGCGGATGTACCACGCCGGGCACTACATGAAGCGGCTCTCCGACGACTTCGTGAACGCTCCGATCATGGTCGGGGACGACGAACAGTACGCCGCGACCATGGCGCTGATGGCCAACCGGGTCGGCGTCCCCGCCCGCGTGGTGATGGGCGCCATCGTCCCGGCCGGGGGCGTGGTCAAGGGCGCCGACGTGCACGCCTGGGTGGAGGTCGAGGCCGCCGACGGCACCTGGCGGACGCTGCCCACCGACGACTTCATGTCGCACGACAAGCCCGCCGACCAGCCGCCGCAGCAGCAGGAGCAGCTCAGCGGTTCGGTCGTCCCGCCGCCTGCCCCGGTGCCTCCGCCGTCGGACGCCGGCCAGTCGAACGACACGGAGCTGCGCGCCAAGAACAGCGACAAGCACGACCACGGCGGTGGCGGCTTCCACCTGCCGGGCTGGCTGGTCGTGACCCTGGTCGCGGTCGGCTCGCCGCTGCTGCTGGTCGCCCTGGTGATCGGGGCCATCCTCGGCGCGAAGGAGCTGCGACGCCGGCGACGGCGCAACGCCCCACGGGCCTCGGCCCGGGTCGCCGGGGCGTGGCGCGAGCTGATCGACCATGCCCGCGACCTCGGCCATCGCCTGCCGGTCGACGGGGCAACGCGGCGCGAGCAGGCCGGCCTGTTCGGCGTACCCGCCGGGCATGAGCTGGCCCGCGACGCGGACGCGCTGGTCTTCGGGCCGGTCCCACCCGCCGACGAGGAGGCCGCCGCCTACTGGCAGGCGGTGGACGAGGAGCGGGCCCGGCTCAGCCGGGGCGTCGGCTGGTGGCCACGGTTCAAGGCCGCGGTCAACCTGGTCACCTTCCGACAGCGATGGGCCGGCGAGGCAGCACCTGCGCGAGAGCGGGTCCGGTCAGGCTGACGGGTCCTCGATCGGGTGGCGGGATGGCTTGTAGTCCCAGGCCTTCTCGATCGGCCACGCGGCAATCTCGCGGATCTCGTCCTCCACCTCGCGGCCCAGCCGCTCCCCGAGCTCGACTGTCAGGCGACCGGCCAGGATCTGATTGATGCTCGGGATGTACCGCAGTGCGCCCATCGTTGCCTCCTCACGGTCCGACTTCATGAGGGTAACTCCTCCTCTTCCTCCTGCGTCACCGCGCGGACGATCGCGAAGGCAAGGCCGGCGTCGGCCTCGTCGATGATCGGCGACCTGACCAGTGCCGCCAGGATCTGCAGACCGGCACGGCGGCGCGTGACCCGCGTCGGAGAGCGCGACCTCGGCCGCCCATCTGACGAACCCATACGACTCGCTCCTTCCTTGTCTCCGGCCCACCTCGGTGGCCGCGCGCCGGGTCACCATCAGGCTCACCAGCGTGAGCGCCGAGCTGAGCGCGATGCCGAGGAACGACCACATGGCTCAAGTCAACGCGACAGCACCGACCCTCACGAGCGAGCCCGGTAGGACCTGTGGAGAACGCCGTCGCCAACAGCCCCTGTGGATGACAAGTGGCCGGAACAAGCGGGCCACCGACCGGGTTGAGAGCAGACGTGCAGCTCTCCGTGCTCGATCTCGTGCCCGTCCGCAGCGACCAGGCCTCCGCCGACGCGGTGGCGGCCTCCCTCAGCCTGGCGAAGGTCGCCGACGAGCTGGGCTACACGCGTT
>NZ_DASZUF010000222.1:0-6852 GCF_035547795.1 Nocardioides sp. | reverse complement strand
CCAGGTCGTGCACGCCATCCCCGGCACGCTGGTGGGTGGGTCGGCCGCGATCTACCTCGACACCGCCGATGCCGCCCACCGCGACAACCGGGTGATCATCCCGGTCGTCCTGGTCGTGGTGATGCTGATCCTGATGCTGCTCCTGCGCGCACTGGTCGCGCCGGTGCTGCTGATCCTGACGGTGATCCTGTCGTTCGGGGCGGCGCTGGGGATCTCCTCGGTGATCTTCACCTACCTCTACGGCTTCCACATGGCCGACTCGGGCTTCCCGCTGTTCGTCTTCGTGTTCCTGGTCGCGCTGGGCATCGACTACAACATCTTCCTGATGACCCGGGTGCGCGAGGAGACCCAGCGGGTGGGCACCCGGCACGGGTCGCTGATCGCGCTGTCGTCCACCGGCGGGGTGATCACTTCGGCGGGCCTGGTGCTGGCGGCCACCTTCGCCGTACTCGGCACGATCCCACTGGTCTTCCTCGCCGAGATCGGCACCGCCATCGCGCTGGGCGTCATGCTCGACACGATGATCGTGCGGGCGGTCCTGGTCACCGCGCTCAACCTCGACCTCGGCCACCGGATCTGGTGGCCCAGCCGACTGGACCGCACCGTGGCCGAGGACGCCGCGGAGCGGCCGGCGACGGTGGCCGACGCCTGACCGCGCTCAGCCCAGGGAGTAGAACTGCTTGGGGCAGGTCGACCCACGGCAGTCGCGGTAGCGCTCGGTCAGCGAACGCAGCTCCTGCAGCGCGCCCTGGGCCGAGGCGACATGGACCAGGTCGTGCACCTCGTACGGGTCCGTGGTGCGGTCGTAGAGCTCCTCGTGGCCGTGCCGCAGCCGGATGTAGGTCCACGGCCCGACCGTGACGCCGGCGTACAGCCGCCGGGTTCCGTTGGTGACCGGCCAGCCCTCGATCGGCACCACCCGCTGCTGGGGCGGAGCGGAGAGCCAGGGCCGCATGTCGACGCCGTCGAGCGTGCGCTGCGACCGTGCGCCGGCGATGCCCAGGATCGTGGCCGTCACGTCCGGGTTGGTGATGGGAGTGGAGACGGTCCGGCCACTCGGCACGCCCGGTCCGCGCCTCATCATCGGGATCCGCACGATCTCGTCGTAGTGCCACAGCTTGCCGTTGCGGTTGTGCTCTCCGGTGGCGTAGCCGTTGTCGGAGGCGAAGACGACCACCGTGCGGTCCAGCTGCCCGGTACGGCGCAGGGTGCGCAACTGGGCCGCGACGGCCCGGTCGACGCCCTGGTCGGCCTCCAGCCGCTGGTCGTAGGCCATGCGCAGCGCGGTGCGCTCGATCGGCGGCACGTGCGCCCGCGCCGGCGAGTTCTTCGGCAGCAGCCTGGTGTAGCGGTGCGGCTCGAACAGATCGGGCCGGCTGGGCAGCGGCACGCCCGCGAACCGGCCGCGGTCGCGCGGCGCCGGCACCGTCGTGGGGATCGCCCCGGCGGTGCCCCGGAACACCTGCCTCGGGTCACCCTCCTCGATCGGGCCGCCGAAGTGCGGCGCCACGTAGTTGACCCACGCGAACCACGGCCGGTGCTGGCGCGCCGGCGCGCCGATCATCTCGTCGGCCTGGTGGCTCAGGATGGTGGTGCTGTAGCCGTGCGTCCTCCGCAGGGTGCCGTCGACGTTCAGCGTCGGATCGAAGAAGTGGTACGTCGTCGGATCGATGGTGGCTCGCCAGTCCGTCCAGCCGGGCGGGACCTGGCGGGCAGTGCCGTTCTCGCCGTATCCGTTGATGAACTTGCCGGCGAACAGCGTGTCGTAGCCGGCGGCCTGCAGCGCGGTGGCGAGGGTGGGGCTCTCGTCGAAGGACTGGTAGCCGCCGCGCGGACCGGAGATGGTGACGGTGCCGTCGTTGTGGGCGTACTGCCCCGACAGCAGCGACGCCCGGGCCGGCGCGCAGATCGGCGTGGGCGCGATCGCGTCGCTGAACGTCACGCCCTGGTCGGCGATCAGCCGGCGCACGTGCGGCATGTACGGCAGGTCCAGCGTCGACAGGTCGTCGGCGGTGATCATCAAGACGTTGGACCGGGTGGGCAGCCCCGGCAACGCCGGCGTCGGGGTGGGCTCCCCCGACAGCACCGCCAGGGAGTCGGCCGGGTGTCGGGTAGCGCGGCCGGCCAGGTGGGACGCCGCGGCCGGGCGGGAGGCGAGTCCGGTGAGCGCGAGTGCGCCAACGGCCAGCGCGGCCAGGGTGGTGCGGGGGTTCAACGGCGGTCCTTCCTACGGACCGCCGAGCCTAGGTCACGCCAGCGGCACTTCGCCGAGGAATACCCCATCCAGCGCCAACTCGGCGGCGCCGGTCGCGGCGGCCTCGATGCCGAGCCCCGACAGCCGCAGCTCCGGGTAGCCCACCTCGGCCGGCAGTCGGGCCGCCAGGGCCTCGCGGGCCGGTGCCAGCAGCCGCTCCCCGAGCGGCACGAAGTAGCCGCCGAGGACGACCACGGCGGGGTTGAGCAGGTGCGCGATGGTGGCCAGCCCGCGGCCCAGGTCGCGGCCGACCGCGTCCAGCCCGGCTGCGACGGCCGGCTCGTCGGCGTGCCGGGCGACGGCCTCCGCCGAGCTCAGCGGCGTGTCCAGCTCCGGCAACCCGACCCGGGCGAGCATCGCCCGCAGGCCGATCGAGGCCTCCCAGCAGCCGCGCCGCCCGCAGCCGCAGGGTGCGGTCGAGTCGCCGATCGGCATGTGGCCGACCTCGCCGGCGAAGCCCGCGGCGCCGCGCAGTGGCCGGCCGTCGACCACCACGCCGGCGCCGATGCCGACGGTGCCGGTGAGGTAGACCGCGTGCTCGATGCCGACGGCCGCGCCGTGTCGGGACTCGGCGTACGCCGCGGCGTTGGCGTCGTTGGTGATGGTGACCGGGCAGCCCAGCTCGGCCGCAAGCGCCGCGACCAGGGCGGCGCCGTCCACGGCCAGGTTGGGCGCCCAGGCGACGGTGACGTCGTCGCCCCGCACCAGGCCCGGTACGGCGACCATCGCGCCGACCACCCGGGCCGCGGCGTACTCGCTCATCACGGAGCGGACCAGGGCGAGCAGATCGGCGGCGCCGTCGGAGGTGGAGCGGGGCCGGTGCTCGTGCCGGCGCACCTCGCCGGTCAGGTCGAGCAGGACCAGCGACAGGTAGTCCACGTTGAGCTCGAGTCCTAGCCCGACCAGGGCGTCGTCGCGCAGCGCCACCGGACGACCGGGCCGGCCGCGCCCGACCGGCTCGTCGAGGACGCCCTCGCTGACCACGCCGACCGCGTCGAGCCCGGAGACGATGACGCCGACGGTCGCCTTGGCCAGGCCGGTGCGCCGGGCCAGCTCGCTGCGGGTGGCGGGCCCGTCGAAGCGCAGGCTGCGCAGGACCAACGCGGTGTTGGTCCTGCGCAGCTGCTCCGTCCCGACCGGACCGGCCGGAGCGGTGGCCTCAGCCACGAACCCCGTACAGGTGCTCCAGGGCGAGCTGGTCGAGCTTCTCGACCGCCGCGCCGCGGGCCGCCAGCGCCTCGACGTCCGGCAGCTGCCACTCGAGCAGTTGCTGCCAGCCCTCACCGGCGTCGAGCGTCGGCTGAGCGAGCTCGGGCAGCTTGGCGGCCTCGAGCGCGGCCTGCACCTCCGGGTCGGCGCGGAACGCCTTCACCTTCTCGCGCAGGATGAGGTAGTTGCGCATGTTGGCCGCCGCGGTGACCCACACGCCGTCCTCGTCCTCGACGCGGGACGGCTTGTAGTCGAAGTGCACCGGGCCGTCGTAGCCACCGGCGAGCAGCGTGTCGACGATCCAGAACGCGCCACGGACGTTGCCGGCGCCGAAGCGCAGGTCCTGGTCGTACTTCGGGCCGTTCTGGCCGTTGAGGTCGATGTGGTAGAGCTTGCCGGCCCACAGCGCCTGGGCGTAGCCCGCCGCGGCGTTCATGCCGGCCATCTCCTCGTGGCCGATCTCCGGGTTCACGCCGACCAGCTCGGGCCGCTCGAGCTCGTTGATGAACGCCAGCGCGTGGCCGATCGTCGGCAGCAGGATGTCGCCACGCGGCTCGTTGGGCTTGGGCTCGATGGCGAACTTGATGTCGTAGCCCTTGTCCACGACGTACTGGCCCAGGAGGTCGAAGGCCTCCTTCATCCGGTCCAGCGCGGCTCGGGTGTCCTGCGAGGCACCGAACTCGGCGCCCTCGCGACCGCCCCAGGCGACGTAGATCTTGGCGCCGAGCTCAGCGGCCAGGTCGACGTTGCGCATCACCTTGCGGATCGCGAAGCGGCGGATCTCGCGGTCGTTGTTGGTGAACGCGCCGGCCTTGAACACCGGGTGGGTGAACAGGTTGGTGGTGGCGGTGGTGACGACCAGGCCGGTGTCGGCCAGGCCCTTCTTGAACCGCTCGATGATCTTGTCGCGGGTCGCGTCGTCGCTGCCGAACGGGATGACGTCGTCGTCGTGGAAGTTCACGCCGTAGGCGCCCAGCTCGGCGAGCTTCTCCAGCGCGTGGACGGTGTCCATCGGCGGCCGGGTCGCGGTGCCGAACGGGTCGACGCCCTGCCAGCCGACGGTCCACAGCCCGAAGGAGAACTTGTCCTCCGGTGTCGGCTTCGGGATCTCGATGCTCATTGTCATGACCTCTCTTCGTCTGTTACCACTTCTCGGTGCGGTCCCGCAGCAGGCCATAGGCCTCGCGTACGGCGACCGCCGCGTCCAACTGCTCCCGGCCGGCGGCCGGGAGCTCGGTCGTGCCGGGCAGCGGCCAGGTCGGCAGCTGTCCGGTGAGCGCCCAGGCGGCCTGACGGGCCGCGCCGAGGGCGACGTACTCCCCCGACGGGGGCAGGGCGACGGGGCGACCCAGGATCGCCGGCGCGAGCGCCTGGACGGCCGCGGAGCGGGTGGCGCCGCCCACCATGGCGATCCGCTCCGGCTGCCGGCCGGTGCCGCCGGCCAGCGCGTCCAGCGCGTCGGCCAGCGAGCACAGCAGTGCCTCGAACGCCGCCCGGGCGATGTCCTCACGGGTGGTCTCGTTGGTCAGGCCGGTCCAGGTGCCGCTGGCGTCGGGCCGGTTCGGGGTGCGTTCGCCGCCGTAGTAGGGCGAGATGGTGACGGCGCCGGGGCGGCCCCGCAGGGCCAGCTCGGCCAGGCCGTCGTGGTCGACGCCGAGCAGGCGCGCCTGCAGGTCGAGGATCCGGGCGGCGTTCATGGTCGTCACCATCGGCAGGTAGCCGTCCCGGGCGTCGGCGAAGCCGGTGATCGTGCCGCTGCCGTCGCGCACCGGCGTCGTGCTGACGGTGGAGGCCACCCCGCTGGTGCCCAGGGAGAGCAGCGCGTCGCCCGGCTCGAGACCGAGGCCGAGGGCGGCCGCCATGTTGTCGCCGGTGCCGGGGCCGATGACCAGGCCGGCGGCGGTGTGGGCCGCGACGCTGCCAGCCGGAGCGATCACCGGCAGCTCGGCGTCGTGACCCAGGGCCGTCTCGAGCAGGTCGTGGCGCCACTGGCCGCCCAGGTCGAGGTAGCCGGTGCCGGAGGCGTCGCCGCGGTCGGTGAACGGCGCCGTGCCGGGGGCGGCCGCGTGCAGGCTGACGTAGTCATGGGGTAGCAGCACGCGGCGTACCCGCCGCGCGTTCTCGGGCTCGTGGTCGCGCAGCCAGCGCAGCTTGGTGATGGTGAAGCTGGCCACCAGGACGCTGCCGATCGTCTCCGCGCAGGCCTGCGGGCCGCCGTGCTCGGCGATCAGCTGACGGGCGGCCTCGGCGGAGCGGGTGTCGTTCCACAGCAGCGCGTCGCGGACCGGCTCACCGTCCTCGTCGAGCGCGACCATGCCGTGCTGCTGGCCGCCGATCGCGATGGCCTCGGCCTTCGCGGCATCGGCGCCGAGCCCGGCGATGGCCTCGTCGTACGCCGAGAGCCAGGCCCGCGGGTCGACACTGGTGCCGTCGGGATGCTTGGCACTCGCCTGCGCGACGACGGTGCCGTCGGAGGCGTCCACTAGGAGCGCCTTGGTCGACTGGGTCGAGGAGTCCACACCGATGACGTAGGTCACAGCACTGATTAAGTACGAGACTCGTACATAAGTCAAGCCGGGGCATGATGGGTACCGACCGGTCGTGACGACGAAGGAGGTCATGGTGAGCGAAGAGCAGGAGTCGTACGGCGACTACAGCGTCGACGACGAGGACCAGCCCGGGGCCGAGGACACCCTGCCCGGCGACCCGGCGCGCGACCCGGACGACGAGCTCGATCCCGGCTACTCGCCGCCGGAGAGGTGGAGCGCCGCCGAAGGCTACGGCAACACGCCGTGGGAGGAGGCGCACGGCGAGTCGCTGGACCAGCGGGTGGCCCAGGAGGTGCCCGAGCCCGACCCGTACGCCGAGACCGACAACGATCTCGACGATCTCGACGAGGCGGACGAGGATCGGGAGGTCGGCGACGTCCGCGCCGGACGCCTGGTCGACCCCGACGAGGGCTATGGCGAGGACACCGAGAAGGACCTGGTCGGCGAGGACGTCGGCATCGACGGCGCCGGTGCGTCAGCAGAGGAGGCGGCGGTCCACATCGTGCCCGAGGAGGACTGACCGGGTGCCCGGAGGGGTACCTCGTGGCCCTCACCGAACGAGGAGGGAACGATGGCTTTTCTGCTCTGGATCCTGGCAGTGATCCTGGTCGTCGCCGGGATCGTCAGCATCTTCAGGGGAGCCCTGCTGTGGGGCATCGTGCTGATCATCGTGGGTCTGTTGGTCGGCCCCGGAGGCGTCAGCGTGTTCACCTGATCCGACACTCGACCCGGCAGTCGCCGAGCGCCACGGTCACCCGGTGACCGTGGCGCTCGGGCGTCGCGGGGGCGCTGGAACGCACAACAGCTGGGTTGGTCGGGCGACACGCTGGCGTGTCGCCC
>NZ_DASZUF010000221.1:0-4972 GCF_035547795.1 Nocardioides sp. | reverse complement strand
CCTCGTCGACCATCCGCTCGACGTCGGCCACGGAGTCGACGGCGTACTGCCGCACCAGGTCGACCCCGAGCGTCGAGCCGGCGATGCGGCTTATGATCTCGCGGCCCCATGCCTGGTTGCCGGGCAGGGACGGGTCGGTGTCGGGGGTGTTGGCGAAGGAGGTCATCGGCGGGCCGGTGACCGGCCGACGGCGGTCCTGGGTGCGGTTCGGGGTCGGCACGGAGCCGTCGACAGTCCGCAGCGACGCGAGGAAGCGCTCCCGCTCGCGGCGGTAGAGCCCGGTGTCGGCGTGGATGTCGAAGACCGCCGACATGAAGTTGTCCTGGCTCGCGCCCTCCTCGAGACGGCGCACCAGATAGGCGATGGCCACGTCGAAATCCCGCGGATGGACGACCGGCACGTAGAGCAGCAGGCCGCCGCCCTCCTGCTGCACCGTCTCGCGAACCGCCTCCGCCTGGCCCTCGGCCATGCCGAGCAGCATCTCGAACTCGACGTGGTCGCGGACGCAGCGCCTGCCGGCCAGCACCCACGCGTAGGCCACGTCGAAGAGGTTGTGGCCGGCGACGCCGAGCCTGACGTTGACGGTGCGCTCGGGCGTGAGCGCGTAGTTGAGCACGTTCTTGTAGGAGGTGTCCGACTCCCGCTTGGAGCCCCACGTCGCCAGCGGCCAGCCGTAGAGCGAGGACTGGACGCGCTCCATCGGGAGGTTGGCACCCTTGACCAGCCGGACCTTGATCGGCGCCCCGCCACGGGCACGTCGCGCGGCGGCCCACTCCTGCAGGCGGATCATCGCGGCCATCGCGTCGGGCAGGTAGGCCTGCAGCACGATGCCGGCCTCCAGGCCGAGCAGCTCGGGCCGGTCGAGGAGGCGGCAGAAGACCTCGATGGTGATCTCGAGGTCGTGGTACTCCTCCATGTCGAGGTTGATGAACTTCCGCCGGCCGGCCGCGGTCTGCGCGGCGGCGTACTGGTAGAGCGGCAGCAGCCGCTCAATGACATGCGCGACGGCCTGGTCGTAGGCCCACGGCGAGTGGGGCGCGACCGGCGAGGACACCTTGATCGAGACGTAGTCGACGTCGGGCCGCTCCAGCAGTGCGCGTGTCCCGGCCAGCCGCCGGTTGGCCTCGGCCTCACCGAGCACCGCCTCGCCGAGGAGGTTGATGTTGAGCCGTACGCCGCGCGCCCTGATCCGCTCGATCTGGCCGCGGAGTCGGCTGTCGGTGGCGTCGATGAGCAGGTGGTCGACCATCCGGCGCAGCACCCGACGGGCGACCGGGATGACGAACCACGGCGCGATGACCGACAGCAGCGCACCCAGCCGCAGCGCCGCCCGCTGGTGCCACGGCAGGAACCGCGGCGTGATCGCGACCAGCTCGCGCAGCGCCCGCGCGGCCACACCGAGATCCTCCGGGCGGATCACCCGGTCGACGAAGCCGACGGTGAACTCCAGCCCACGCGGGTCCTTCAGCACGGCGGCCAGCCGCCGGGCCGAGGGGTGCGCCGGCTTGGTCGCGGCGGCGTCGAGCCAGGCCCTGACCTGCGCCTCCACCTCGGGCAGGCACTCCTCGCCGAGGATGGTGGTGGGATCCGAGGCAGTCGTCATACCTCGATCCTCCGCCCTCGGACCAATCAGGTCCAGCGATGTTTTCCGATGGATATTCATCGGTTGTTCTAAACTATCCGGATGCTTGACGTACGCCGCCTCCGGCTCCTGCGCGAGCTCTCCCTCCACGGCACGCTGGCGGCGGTCGCCGAGGTGCTGCACCAGAGCCCGTCGTCGGTGTCCCAGCAGCTGAGCCGGCTGGAGCGTGACGCCGGCGTCGAGCTGCTCCGCAAGAGCGGGCGACGGGTCGAGCTCACCCCGGCCGCGGAGCTGTTGGTCGAGCACACCACCGCGATCCTGGCCCGGCTCGAGCGCGCCGCCGCCGAGGTGGCGGCACTCGGCGACGACGTGGCCGGGGTGGTGCACATCGCGGCGTTCCAGTCGGCGGCGTTGGCGTTCATGCCCCAGCTCCTCACCCGGCTGGCGCAGGAGCATCCGCGGCTGAAGGTGACGATGTCCCAGCGGCTGCCGGAGGAGGCGCTGCTGGAGGCGCGGTCGAGCGAGTTCGACCTCGTCATCGCGCAGCAGTACCCGCACCACCCGGCCGCGCTGCACGCCGAACTGGACCGCGCGCCGCTGGTCACCGACCGGCTGCGGCTGGCGGTCCCGCCCGCCGGGTCGCGGTGGGACGGCATCGAGACGCTGGCCGATGCCGCCGGCCTGCCCTGGGTGATGGAGCCGCGCGGCGCGGCCTCCCGGCAGTGGGCCGAACACGTCTGCCGGGAGGCCGGGTTCGAGCCCGACGTCCGCTTCGAGACCGACGACCTGGAGGCTCAGATCGCGTTGGTGGAGACCGGCAACGCGGTCGTGATCCTGCCGGACCTGATGACGGTACGGCGCCAGCCCCACGTCCGCTGGGTCGACTTGCCCGGCGACCCCCGCCGCGAGGTCTTCACCTCCACCCGGGCCGCCATCGCCAGCGCCCCGCCGATCGTCGCCTGCCGGCGAGGGCTGGCGGCGGTGGTGCCGGCGATGCCGTAGTCGCCCCGCCGCTGGGCGAGCTCATCGGCCGGCGGCAAGAGTGCGGGTGACGCCCTGGGCAGCGACCTGGAGGGCGGCCACCAGCCGAGGGCGGGTACGGCGCAGGTCCGCGACGACGATGCCCAGCGCGGCCACGACCGTGTCGTCGACGGTGACCGGGACCGCTGCCGAGCAGGCTCCCAGGGTCATCTCCTCCTGCGTGGTGGCGTACCCGTCGTGGCCCACCCGGGCGAGCTGGCGCGCCAGCACCGCCGGCTGGGTGATGGTGTAAGGGGTGAACCGCGGCAGCGGTGCGGCCAGCACTCGGCGTCGGGTCTCCTCCGGGGCGTGGGCCAGCAGCACCTTGCCGACGCCGGTGCTGTGCAGCGGCAGCCGGGAGCCGACGGTGCTCACGATCGGCACCGAGGCGTGGCCGCGCACCGTGTCGACGTAGAGCACCTGGGTGTCGTCGCGCACCGCGAGGTGGACCGTGGCCAGGGTGGCGCCGTACAGGTCGTGCAGGAACGGCGAGGCCGCCTCGCGCAGTCCGGTCTGCACCGGCGCCAGCAGGCCCAGGTCCCACAGCCGGCGTCCGACGACGTAGTTGCCCCGGGTGTCGCGGCGCAGTGCGCCCCAGGCCACCAGCTCGGCGATCAGCCGGTGCGCGGTGGGACGGGCCAACCCGGCGCGGTCGGCGATCTGGGTCAGGCTGAGGGTGCGGTGCTGGTCGTCGTACGCGCCCAGGATGGCCAGGACCCGCGACGTCACCGTGGTGCCCGGTGCGGCGGTGTTGCCGGCCATCGCTGTCCCTTCTGCTGAGCGGAAGCTTGCCGTCGCCATGCTAGCGATCGGCCGCCTAGGTTGTCGCCGTGACCACGACACCGAGGACCGACGCGGCCGAGGAGACGGCGGTGCCGTCGTCGGACGCGGCCGCCACCACCCAGGCGGAGATCTCCGCCGAGATCGCCGAGCTCGCGGCGCGGCCGCAGGAGCGTGGGCAGCGGCAGCCGCTGATCGACTATCCGCCGTACCGCTCCAGCATCCTGCGCCACCCCACCAAGGATCCGCGCCACGTCGATCCGGAGACGATCGAGCGCTGGTCGCCGTGCTTCGGCCACCGCGACGTGCACCGGCTCGAGTCCGACCTGACCATCGGCGCCCACGCGGGCACCAACTCGGCTGTCTCGGGCGAGCCGATCGGGGAGCGGATCACCGTCTCGGGGCGCATCGTCGACGGCGAGGGTCGCCCCGTCGCCGGCCAGCTGGTCGAGATCTGGCAGGCCAACGCCGCCGGTCGCTACGTGCACAAGAACGAGCAGCACCCGGCGCCGTTGGACCCCAACTTCGTCGGGACCGGCCGCTGCCTGACCGGCCCGGACGGCTCCTACGCGTTCACCACGATCAAGCCGGGGCCCTACCCGTGGGGCAACCATCGCAACGCGTGGCGGCCGGCGCACATCCACTTCTCGATCTTCGGCAACGCGTTCACCCAGCGGCTGGTCACGCAGATGTACTTCCCCGGCGACCCGCTGTTCGCGCTCGACCCGATCTACCAGTCGCTGACCGACGAGAAGGCGCGCGAGGCGCTGGTGGCGACGTACGACCACGACCTGACCGTGCCCGACTACAGCATGGGCTATCGCTGGGACATCGTGCTGACCGGCGCTCGGCGCACGTGGATGGAGGACTCCGATGACTGATGCGATGAGGACGGCCATGGGGACGCCGGGACAGACCGTCGGCCCGTTCTTCGGTCAGGCGCTCCCGTACCCCGGCGACAGCGAACTGGTGCCCGCCGGGCGCGCGGACGCGATCCGTCTGCACGGCTACGTCTACGACGGTGACGGCGAGCCGATCCCGGACGCGCTGGTGGAGATCTGGCAGGCCGACGCCAGCGGCACCGTGCCACGCGAGACCGGGTCCCTGCACCGCGACGGCTGGTCGTTCACCGGCTGGGGCCGCTGCGAGACCGACCGCACCGGCCACTACTCGTTCTCGACGGTGCTGCCGGGCGCGACCGAGGAGGGCCGGGCGCCGTTCTTCGCCGTGGTCGTCTTCGCCCGCGGCCTGCTGGACCGGCTCTTCACCCGGATCTACCTGCCCGACCACCCGGCCAACGCGGCCGACCCGCTGCTCGCCTCGCTGAGTGCCGACGAGCGGGCGACCCTGGTCGCCGAGGCCGACGCGCAGGGCCTGCGCTTCGACATCCGGCTCCAGGGTCAGGGCGAGACAGTCTTCCTGCAGCATGATTGATCCTCGTGGCTGACCTGCTGTGGCCCGGCGACGAGCGCGCCGGCGATGTCTTCGACGATGCCGCGTTCCTGGCCGCCATGGTGCGGGTCGAGGAGGCCTGGCTGGGTGCGCTCGCCTCAGCCGGTGTCGGCGCCGACGACGTTCCACTGGCCGGCG
>NZ_DASZUF010000220.1:0-12927 GCF_035547795.1 Nocardioides sp. | reverse complement strand
CAGCGGCAACGTGCTCACCGTCACCCGCAACGCCACGTCGTACGCCGCCGACGGTGGCCTCGGTCTGCTGCTGGTGCACTTCCACAACGTGGTCGGCGACAAGGCCCAGGTGGTCGCGCTCGCGGCCCCGGGGGCGCCACCGGTGGTCGGCCCGGCGCAACGGATCCGACCGACGGTCGTGCTCAAGGTCAGGCACCACGCGCACGCCGGGAAGCGGCTCAAGGTGAAGGTGCGGGTCCGGTCGGTCAACGGCATCGTGGCCACCGGGCGAGTGCGCCTGAAGGGCGCGGGCGCTCATCACGCCGCGAAGTTGCGGCACGGCAAGGCCGTCTTCACGATCCGGCCCAAGCGCGGTCGGCTGCACCTCAAGGCGACGTACGGCGGGGACGCGACGTACCTGTCCGGCCATTCACCGAAGCGCACCGTCCGGGTCGGTTGAGCGTTCCCTAGGATTGCTGCCATGACGCAGCAGCCGTTCAGCCGTCCCGGTGCCATCGACCTGTCCGCGCTCAACCGCCCCGCGCCGCAGGGCGGCCCGGCGACACCCGCCGGGGCTCCGGCCGGTGGTGGCGCGTACGCGCTCGAGGTCGACGAGCAGAGCTTCCAGCAGGTCCTCGAGTCGTCGATGACGGCACCGGTGCTGCTGGTGTTCTACTCGCCGACCCGGATGCCGGAGAGTGCCACCATGGCGGCCGACCTGCGCACCCTGGCCGACGAGTTCGAGGGCCGGTTCCTGGTCGGCCTCGTCGACATCGACGCCGCGCCGCGGATCGCCCAGGCGATGCAGATCCCCTCGATCCCGCTGGTGGTGGCGGTCATCGACGGGCGGCCGCAGCCGCTGCTGCAGGACGTCGTACCCCTGGAGGAGCTGCGCACCATGCTCACCCAGGTCTCCCAGCAGCTCACCGTCTCCGGGATCAGCGGCCGGCACCAGCCGCGTTCGGCCGCCCCGGCCGAGGAGGGCGAGGAGACCGTCGACCCACGCTACGCGGCCGCGCAGGAGGCGCTGGGTGAGGGCGACATCGACAAGGCGGTCGCGGAGTACCAGAAGCTGGTCGACGCCAACCCCGCCGACGCCGAGGCCGCCGCCGGCCTGGCGATGGCGAAGGTGCTGCAGCGCACCCGTGGCGTCGACCTCAACGCCGCTCGCGCGGCCGCCGCGGCCAACCCCGACGACGTGGACGCGCAGACCCTGGTGGCCGATCTCGACCTGCTCGGCGGCCACGTCGAGGACGCGTTCAACCGCCTGGTCGGCCTGGTCGCCCGCACCGCCGGAGACGAGCGCGACAAGGCCCGCGAGCACCTGATCGGCCTCTTCGGCGCCGTCGGCAACGCCGATCCGCGGGTGGTGCGCGCGCGTCAGGCGCTCGCTTCGGCGCTCTTCTGAGCCGCCAGCGCGGCCAGCAGGGCCGCGATCGCCGGCGCCTCGGTCATGCTGCGCCGGTGCAGGGCGAGGATCGTCCGCGTCGGCACCGGGTCCTTGGCCGGTACGGCGACCAGCTCGGCGCCGCGCCGCCCTGCCCAACCGCGGGATCAGCGCGATGCCGAGGCCGGCGCGGACCAGTGCCAGGTGCGAGTCGAACTCCAGCGAGGTGTGCGCGATCAGCGGCAGCCGGCCGGTGCCGTCGTACATCCGAGTGAGCCACTGTCGGCAGATCGTCCCCTCCGGGGTGGCGATCCAGCCCTCGTCGACCAGGTCGTGCGGCGTGAGCGCCCGGCGCCCGGCCAGTGGATGGTCGTGGCGCAGGATGACGTCGGCGACGTCGGTGCCCACCGTGGTGGCCGCGACGTGGTCGGGGATCCCGAGGGGGACGTCGCCCCAGCTGTGCGCGACGCCCAGGTCCGTGGCGCCGGTCGCGACCAGGCCGGCGGTGTCCCAGGGCTCCCGCTCCGAGAGTGCCACGGTGAGACCGGGATGGGCGGCCAGCACGCCCGGCAGCGCCGGCGCCACCAGGCCGCGCATCGCGGTCGAGAAAGCGGTCAGCCGGACCTCTCCGGCCACGGTGCCGGCCTGGCGACGCAGACTCGCCTCCAGCCGCTCCAGGTCGGTGAGCAACCGGCCGCCGTGGTCGACGAGGTGGCGGCCGTGCCGGGTCAGCATCACGCCGCGGCCGACCCGCTCCAGCAGCGGCACGCCGGTCTGCCGCTCCAGGCGCTTGACCTGCTGGGAGACCGCGCTCGGGGTGAAGCCGAGGGCGGCCGCGGCGGCGACCACGGAGCCGTGGCTGTCGACGGCACGCAGCGAGGCGACGGCGTCCAGATCGATCATGTAGCGGTGCTACTCAGTCTCGTGCAGATCTATTCGCTGGTGCTTCATCATCTTCGGCGCCGACGATGGCGCACATGCCCGCCGCGATTCCCTCCTCGCCGCCCTGGTCGCCGTGCTGTGGGGCTTCAACTTCGTGGTGATCGACTGGGGGATGGGCCGCGTGCCGCCGCTGCTGTTCGCGGCCATCCGGTTCCTGCTGGTCGCCTTCCCGGCCTGCCTGCTGGTGCCGCGTCCGCTGGCACCGTGGCGGGTGCTGGCCGCGGTGGGGGCGTTCATGAGCCTGGGGCAGTTCGGGTTGCTCTACATCTCCATGCACGCCGGGATGCCGCCAGGCCTGGCCGCGCTGGTGCTGCAGTCGCAGGTGGTGTTCACCATCGTGATCGCGGCGGTGGCGCTGCGCGAGCGGACCAGTCCGGCGCAGGTAGCGGGGGTCGGGCTCGGGGTGGCCGGTTTGACGGTGGTCGCGCTCGGCCGCGACGGGCACGTCGGCCTCGGTGCGCTGCTGCTGTGCCTGCTCGCCGGGCTGTCCTGGGGGGATCGGCAACGTGATCGCGCGCGCCGCGCGGGTGCCGGGTGGGCTCGGTCTCACGGTCTGGTCGGCGGTGGTGGTGCCGGTGCCACTGTTCCTGCTCAGCCTGCTGCTCGACGGTCCGCACGCGATGGGGGTGGGGCTGGCCGCCGCGGGCTGGCACGCCGCGGTGTCCACGGCGTACACCGTGGTGATGAGCACGCTGGTCGGCTACGGGATCTTCAACGGCCTGCTCGCCCGGCATCCCTCCGGCCGGGTGGTGCCCTGGATCCTGCTGGTGCCGGTGGTCGCGATGATGTTCGCCTGGGTGCTGGTCGGCGAGCGACCCGGGGCGACCGAGCTCGTCGGCGCGGCGCTGCTGGTCGTCGGCGTGCTGGTCGCCCAGGGCGTGCTCAGGTCGGCCGGCCCGACTCCGTGTACGCCGTCCCCTCACCCCGCACGCGTGCCAGCGCGGCCTCGACCCGTCGAGCGGTGAAGTCGGCCGCCCGCTCGTGCAGCTGTTCGAGGGTGCAGAATTCCGCGGAGCGGATCTCGCGCACCTCCCGCACGATCCGGTCGGTCAGGCCCGCCGGCTGAACGCCGCCGTCGAAGACCAGGCACAGCGCGTCGTCCCAGCCGCTCCACGGCGGCAGCCAGTCGGTGAGCAGCAGCTCGCCCGCCGGCAGGTCGAGCGCGAGCTCCTCGCGGACCTCGCGGGAGACGGCCAGGTGCGGCGACTCGCCGACCTCCACCACGCCGCCGGGGAGGTCCCAGTCGCGCTTGTAGGTGAGCTGGCACATCAGCACCCGGTCGTCGGGGGAGCGCACCAGCATCTGCCCGATCGCACGCTTGCGCGGCAGGAACGAGTTGAGCAGCGCACGGAAGCCCTCCGGCTCCTCGACGGGCGCGTCGCTGGCCAGCCGGGCGTAGACCACCCGGTCGACCGGCGTCCCGTCCACGGTCACGCCGCGCATCACGCCCTCGCGGTGCATGCCCGACCAGGTCGCGGTCCGCTGCGCCTGCTCGTCGGCGGGGTCGACCAGCACCTCGACGCGGGCATGGGTGGTCAGTGCCGCCGCGACCTCGCGCCGGACCACGTCCAGCGGCTCGCCGGCCGCCCACGAGATCCGCGCGACCCCGTCGGCGACCGTGGTCACGGTCGTCAGCGGCTCGCTCATGACCTCACCCTATCCACCGGCTCCTGTGTCTTCGTCGGTGTCGGGCGCGCCCTCATCGACGCGCCCGCGCTCCGTCACGGCGCACAGCTGTGGCAACCGGGATCGGACGACGAGCCGGTCGCCGCCGTCACTCCGCTCCGGTGCCAGAGCCTGCGCCGACCGCCCGGCGGAACCACACCGTCGCGAGCGGGGGCACGGTGATCGCCGCATGGGCCGGCTGGCCGTGCGACTCGCCGGGGTCCGCGGTCACGGAGCCGAGATTGCCCACGCCCGAGCCGGCGTAGACGTCGGCGTCGGTGTTGAGCACCTCCTCCCACACCCCGACCGACGGCATGCCCAGGACGTAGCCGTGTCGGGGCACGGGGGAGAAGTTGGTGACGCACACCAGCGGCCCGGCGTCGTCCTCGCCGTCGGTGCCGTGGCGGACGAAGGCGAAGACGTTGTTCGCGGTGTCGTCGGCGACCAGCCAGCCGAAGCCGCCGGGGTCGCCGTCGCGGGTCCAGAGCGCCGGCGTGTCGCGGTAGACCCGGTTCAGGTCGCGGACGACGGCATGCACGCCGCGGTGCTCGGGGTGGTCGAGCAGCCACCAGTCCAGCTCTCGCGACTCCGCCCACTCCGACTCCTGGCCGAGCTCGCCGCCCATGAACAGCAGCTGCTTGCCCGGATGCGCCCACATGAACGCCAGGTAGGCCCGCAGCGTGGCCAGCTGCTGCCACCGGTCGCCGGGCATCTTGCGCAGCAGCGAGCCCTTGCCGTGCACGACCTCGTCGTGGGAGAGCGGCAGGACGTAGTTCTCCGACCACGCGTAGGTGAGCGCGAACGTCATCTCGTGATGGTGGTAGGAGCGGTGCACCGGCTCGTGGCGGAGATAGTCGAGGGTGTCGTGCATCCACCCCATGTTCCACTTGAAGCCGAAGCCCAGCCCGCCCCCGGCGGTGTCGCCGGTGACGCCGGGCCAGGCGGTCGACTCCTCGGCGACCGTCACGATGCCGGGCATCCGCTTGTAGGCGGTGGCGTTCATCTCCTGCAGGAACTGCACCGCCTCCAGGTGCTCGCGGCCGCCGTACTGGTTGGGCAGCCATTCGCCGCTGGCGCGGCCATAGTCCAGATAGAGCATCGAGGCCACGCCGTCGACGCGCAGCCCGTCGGCGTGGAACTCGGTGAGCCAGTAGACGGCGTTGGAGTAGAGGAAGTTGCGCACCTCGCGGCGGCCGAAGTCGAAGATGTAGGAGCCCCACTCGGCGTGCCAGCCGCGGCGCGGGTCGGGGTGCTCGTACAGCGGCGTGCCGTCGAAGCGGGCCAGTGCCCACGGGTCGGTGGCGAAGTGGCCCGGCACCCAGTCCAGGATCACACCGATGCCGGCCTGGTGCAGCTGGTCGATGAGGTAGCGGAAGTCATCGGGCGTGCCGAACCTGCTGTCGGGGGCGTAGTAGCCGGTCACGTGATAGCCCCACGACCCGCCGAACGGGTGCTGCATCACCGGCATCAGCTCGACGTGGGTGAAGCCCAGGTCGCCGACGTAGCCGACCAGCTCGTCGGCCAGCTCGCGGTAGGTGCGGCCACGCCGCCACGAGCCCAGGTGCACCTCGTAGATCGACATCGGCGCGGACAGCGCCTTGCGCTCCGCGCGGCCGTCGATCCACGCCTGGTCACCCCAGGTGTACGACGACTCCCACACCACCGACGAGGTCGCCGGCGGCACCTCCGCGTAGGCGGCCATCGGGTCGGCCCGCTCCTGCCACTGCCCGTCGGCGCCGAGGATGACGTACTTGTAGCGGGTGCCCGGCCTCACCCCCGGCACGAACAGCTCCCAGATCCCCGAGCTGCCCAGTGAGCGCATCGGGTGCTCGCGGCCATCCCAGGAGTTGAAGTCGCCCTCCACGCGTACGCCGCGGGCGTGCGGCGCCCACACCGTGAAGGCGGTCCCGTCCACCCCCTCGTAGTGCCGCACCCGGGCGCCGAGCGCCTGCCACAGCTGCTCGTGCCGGCCCTCGTTGAACAGGTGCTGGTCGAGCTCGCCGATGCTGGGCAGGAAGCGGTAGGGGTCGTCGACGACGTGCTCGTGACCGTCGGCGTAGGTGACGGCGAGCCGGTAGTCGGGCACCTCCGCGACGGGCAGTACGCCGGACCACACGCCCTCGTGCTCGTGACGGAGCGCGACCTCCAGCGACTCGCCGGTCGAGCCCGCCGGGATCCGCACCACGACCGCGTCGGCCAGTGGCTTGAGCGCCCGGACGGTGACGCCGCCGTCGTACGGATGCGCGCCCAGCACGGCGTGCGGCTGGGCATGCTCCCCGGAGACGATCCGGGACAGCTCCTCGGCGGGGACGGGTGCGGGGTCGGTCATGGTGCTCCGATCCGCGCGACCGCCTCCAGCGGGATATCGAGCCAGGCGGGGCGGTTTCGCGCCTCGTAGACGGTCTCGTAGACGGCCTTGTCGGCGACGTACGCGTCCAGCAACAGCCGCTGGGCGTCGGTCAGGTCGCCGGCGTAGGCCACCAGGAAGTGGTTGCGGGCCCGGTTGGCCCACTCGGCGGCGCGCTGCTGGCGCAGCTCGTCCTCGTCCTCGTTGCCGGACTCGGACTCGGGGTGCAGGCCGTGCAGCGCCACCCGCGGCGCGTAGTCGAAGGAGCGGAGCATCCCGGCCACGTCCCGCCAGCGCGAGTCCGGCAGCAGCCGCTCCGCCAGCGGCTTGGCCGGCTCGCCCTCGAAGTCGACGATCTTCCAGCCCAGCGACGTGCGCAGGGTCTGGCCCAGATGCAGGTCGCCGTGGATGGTCTGCACCTCCAGCTCGTCGAGCGTGGCGACGGCGTCGAAGACGGAGCGCAGCCGATCGGCGAACGGCGCCAGCTCCGGCACTGCCACCAACGCGGCGTCCAGCCGTGCGGTCATGGCCCTGGCGAGCGCGGCGGTCGCCTCCGGGCCCCTGGTCTCGGTCGGGAAGTGCGTGGCCAGGACGTCGTGGACCTCGGCGAGCGCCTCGCCGAGCCGGGCCGCCTCGGCGGCGAAGTCGCCACCGGACTCGTTGGCGTGCACCTCCGGCTCGGCGAACAGGTTGCGCACCGACGCCAGCGCGAGATCCCAGCCGTCGGTGGCGGTACGCAGGAACCGCTGCAGCATCGCCAGCTGCATCGTGGTCGGACCCTCGCCGACGTCGACCACGGCGTCCAGCCAGCCGTAGAGCGCGGCGACGTGATCGCTGCCGGCGTTGGTGAGGACCTCATGGATCTGGATGTCCGGGTTGACGCCGGGGGTCACCTTCCGGAACACCTTCATGATCGAGTCCTCGCCGAAGGCGACCGAGGAGTTCGACTGCTGCCCGGAGAAGAGCGAGGAGTGCGCTCCCAGGTCGAGGTCGTAACCGGGCAGTCGGTGGAACTGCAGGACGCTGTCGGGATCGACCTGGCCGTCGGCGGCACGGTCGAAGGAGCGCAACCAGTACGCCATCGACTCGCGATCGTGCAGCGCGTCGTAGGCATGCACCCAGCCGTAGGTCTCGTCCTCCCACCAGCCGACGAAGGCGTGGTCGAGACGACCCTGCGGGTGCTCGTAGAACGCCAGCGGCACCTGGTAGAGCTCGGTGCCGCCCTCGGTGTCGTCGTACCGGACCTCGACGAGGTGCACCACCACGTGCGGGCCGTCCTCGTCCGTGCGGCCCGGCACCTCGCCGACCACCTGCGCACCGGCGACAGTGAACGGGCGGCCCTTGCCGCCGAACCAGCGGGTCCGGATCAGGTAGTCGGCGAAGACGGTGGGGTCCAGGCTCACAACAGACCTCCCTCCTCGGCCGGCTCGACGGGGGCGGCGAGCCGGAACCAATAGAACCCGTACCCACCCAATGTCAGGAGATACGGAAGTTCCCCGATGGTCGGGAACGAAACGCCACCGAGCACCTCGACCAGGCGCATGCCCTCGAAACGGCGCAGGTCGAGCTCGACCGGCTGGGGGAAGCGGGAGAGGTTGTTCACGCAGATGATCACCTCGGTGCGGCCGTCGTCCAGCTCCAGCTCGCGGGAGTAGGAGAGCACCGACGGGTTGGACCCGCCCAGGTCGTGGAAGGTGCCCAGTCCGAACGCCGGGTACTGCTTGCGGGCGTGGATCATCCGGCGGGTCCAGCGCAGCAGCGAGGACGGGTCCTCCATCTGCGCCTCGACGTTGACCGCCTGATAGCCGTAGACCGGGTCCATCACGATCGGCCGGTCGAGCTTGCCCGGGTTGGCGGTGGAGAAGCCGGCGTTGCGGTCGCCGGACCACTGCATCGGCGTGCGTACGGCGTCGCGGTCGCCCAGCCAGATGTTGTCGCCCATCCCGATCTCGTCGCCGTAGTAGAGCACCGGGCTGCCCGGCAGGCTGAGCAGCAGGGCGGTGAACAGCTCCATCTGGTTGAGGTCGTTGTCCAGCAGCGGCGCCAGCCGCCGGCGGATGCCGATGTTGGCCTTCATCCGCGGGTCCTTGGCGTACTCCGCCCACATGTAGTCGCGGTCCTCGTCGGTGACCATCTCCAGGGTCAGCTCGTCGTGATTGCGCAGGAAGATGCCCCACTGGCAGCCGGAGGGGATCGGCGGAGTCTGCTCGAGGATCTCCGAGATCGGGAAGCGCGACTCGCGCCGTACCGCCATGAAGATGCGCGGCATCACCGGGAAGTGGAAGCACATGTGGCACTCGTCGCCGCCGGTGGCGAAGTCGCCGAAGTAGTCCACCACGTCGGCCGGCCACTGGTTCGCCTCGGCGAGCAGCACCCGGCCCGGGTAGTTCTCGTCGACGAAACGGCGCACCTTCCTGAGGAACTCGTGCGTCTCGGGCAGGTTCTCGCCGTTCGTGCCGGGGCGCTCGTAGAGGTAGGGCACGGCGTCGAGCCGGAAGCCGTCCAGGCCCATGTCGAGCCAGAACCGCATCGCGTCCAGCATCGCCTCGTGCACCTGGGGGTTGTCGAAGTTGAGGTCGGGCTGGTGGGAGAAGAACCGGTGCCAGAAGTACTGCTGGCGCACCGGATCCCAGGTCCAGTTCGACGGCTCGGTGTCGACGAAGATGATCCGGGCTTCCTGGTAGAGCTCGTCGGTGTCGGACCAGACGTAGAAGTCGCCGTAGGGGCCCTCCGGATCCTCCCGGGAGGCCTGGAACCACGGGTGCTGGTCGCTGGTGTGGTTCATGACGAAGTCGATGATCACCTTGATGCCGCGCTCGTGGGCCGCGTCGAGGAAGACCTGGAAGTCCTCCACGGAGCCGACCTCGGGCAGCACCCCGGTGTAGTCGGCGACGTCGTACCCGCCGTCGCGCAGCGGGCTGGGGAAGAACGGCGGCAGCCACAGGCAGTCCACTCCCAGCCACTGGAGGTAGTCGAGCTGCTCGGTCAGCCCCTTGAAGTCACCGGTGCCGTCGCCGTTGCTGTCCTTGAACGAGCGCACCAGCACCTCGTAGAAGACGGCGGTCTTGAACCACTCGGGCTCGTTCGACGCGGGTACGACGGTGGTCAACGGGCACTCCTGACGGTGAGGATGTGGGCGGATTCGTAGCCGGGGTCGAGCCGCACGTAGTTGTCCGGGCCCCAGGTCCAATCCTGGCCGGTCAACTCGTCATGGACGGCATAGGAATCGCCCGTCACCCCCAGCGTCACGGGATCGATGTGCACCATCGTCTCCCGGGTGCCGTGCGGGTCCAGGTTGAGCACCACGATCACCGCGTCGCCGTCGGGCGCGATCTTGCTGAAGCACAGCGTGTGGTCGTCGTCGGTGGCGTGGATGGTGATGTTGCGCAGCAGTCGCAGCGCGGGATGGGCTCGGCGGATCTCGTTGAGCCGGGTCAGGTACGGCGCCAGCGTCCGGCCCTCCTCCTCGGCGGCCACCCAGTCGCGCGGGCGCAGCTGGTACTTCTCGCTGTCGAGGTACTCCTCCGACCCCGGTCGCACCGCGACGTGCTCGAACAGCTCGTAGCCGGCGTAGACGCCCCAGCTCGGCGAGGACATGGCCGCCAGGGTGGCACGGATCTTGAACGCCGCGGGTCCGCCGTACTGGAGGAAGGCGTGCAGGATGTCGGGAGTGTTGACGAAGAAGTTGGGTCGCATCAGGTGGTCCGACTCGGTCGCGACCTCGCGCAGGTAGTCCTCGATCTCGGTCTTCTCCACCCGCCAGGTGAAGTAGGTGTAGGACTGGTGGAAGCCGACCGCGCCCAGGCCGTGCATCATCGCCGGACGGGTGAACGCCTCGGAGAGGAAGACGACGTCGGGGTCGGTCGAGCGGACCTGGCCCAGCAGCCACTCCCAGAACCCCAGCGGCTTGGTGTGCGGGTTGTCGACCCGGAAGATGCGCACGCCGTGGCTCATCCAGAGCCGGACGATGCGCAGCACCTCCTCGGCCAGGCCGGTGGGGTCGTTGTCGAAGTTGATCGGGTAGATGTCCTGGTACTTCTTCGGCGGGTTCTCCGCATATGCGATCGTGCCGTCGGCGCGGGTGGTGAACCACTCCGGATGCGAGGTCACCCACGGGTGGTCCGGCGCGGCCTGCAGGGCCAGGTCGAGCGCGACCTCCAGGCCGAGGTCGCGGGCGCGGGTGACGAAGGCGTCGAAGTCCTCGAACGTGCCCAGGTCGGGATGGATGGCGTCGTGGCCACCGTGCCTGGAGCCGATCGCCCACGGGCTGCCGGGGTCGTTCGGGCCGGGGTCGAGGGTGTTGTTGGGCCCCTTGCGGTTGACCTCGCCGATCGGGTGGATCGGCGGCAGGTAGACCACGTCGAAGCCCATCTGCGCCACCGCGCCCAGGCGCTTGGCGGCGGTGCGTAGCGTGCCGCTGACCAGCGCGCCGGTCCTCGGGTCGACGTGGGCGCCCTCGGAGCGGGGGAAGAACTCGTACCAGCTGCCGACCAGGGCGCGCTCGCGGTCGGCGTACGCCGAGAACGGGCCCTCGGTGCTCAGCAGGTCGCGGATCGGGTGGTCGTACAGGACCCGGGCCAGCTCGGGGGAGGTGATCACCGCCAGCCGGGCGGCCACCGGGCGGGTCGGGTCGCCGCAGGCGTCCAGGGCGCCCTCGACGACCTCCTGCTCCTCGCCGTCGAGGCCCTCGACCCGCTCCAGCAACAGCCGGCCCTCGGCGAACATCAGGTCGACGTCGACGCCGGCCTCGATCTTGATCGGCGCGTCGTGCAGCCAGGTGCCCAGCGGGTCGGACCACGCCTGCACCTCGAACGTCCACGGTCCCTCGACGTCCGGGGTGACCCAGGCCTCGTAGCGGTCGGTGCCCGGCGCGATGAGCCGCATCCGGACCGGAGGCCGGCGGGTGCCGTCGGGGTCGATGGCGACCACCTCGGCGCCGAGCAGGTCGTGTCCCTCGCGGAACACGGTCGCCCGTACCGGGAAGGGCTCGCCGAGCGTCGCCTTGGCGGGCTGACGCCCGCGGTCGACCAGTGGCATGACGTCCATGACGGGGATGCGTCCGACCATGGACGAAACGTATCCGGTGCGGGCCACCCCCATGCGGATGCGCGCGTTATGAGGAGGAGCGAGCGGACCGCCGGGCGCGCCGACCCAGCGCCAGACCGACCACGCTGGTGAGGAGCAGCCCCGCCAGCAGGACGACCAGCAGCCGCCCCGGCCAGTGCGCCAGGTCGAGGTCGGCGTGGCGCCAGGCCACCCCGGCCAGGGCGAGTACGGCGATGGCCCCGATCCCGGTCAGGCCGCCGCGCAGCCGCTCGAGGTCGTCCTCCACGAGCGCCCCGAGCAGGGCGATGCCCAGGGCCAGGCACCAGGCGGCGACCAGGTGGGCGTCCACGGCGCGCACGCGCCAGGGCAGCAGCGCGCCCCAGAACGCCGACCGGGCCAGCAGGCCGACGCCGAGGCCGAGCAGGGCGGCACCCTCGACGGCGACCAGCGGTCGCGTCCAGCGCGGCAGCTCGGCGGTCCGCGGCAACGGGAGCGCCGGCTCGCGCAGTTCGGCGAGCAGCCCGAGGAGCACCGCCGCGCACAGCCCGGCGACGCCGAGCAGCCAGATCCACGAGGTCGCCATCGGGACGATGTCTCCGGCGAGGGAGAACATGTCGTGGGCGTCCAGGCTGCCGCCCAGCAGCGTCACCAGCACCACCGCGGCGGCCAGGGCGGTGATCCGCACCTCCTCCCACAGCAGCCGGGTGGCGGCGTGGAACAGCATCGGCGCCGCGCCGAGGAAGCCCGCGCCGAGCAACATCGGCGTCACCACGCTCGCGCCGCTCCCGGATCCGTGGTCGGCCGGCAGCCACGCGACATGGCTGCCGGCCCAGCCGCTGGCGGCGTACAGGAGCAGGCCGATCGCGGCGGACGCGGCGCCGGTCAGGGTGAGCGCCACCCGCAGCAGTGGAGCGGCCTCGCGGCCCGCGACGTCGACGGCCGCAGCCGTCGACGAGGACGTCGAAATCGTCATCAGTACCCTCCCCAGAGTCGGCCCATGATGGCGTGCCGGGAGGGAGCCCGCCAGGCCCGTTCAGGGTTGGATCGATCCAAGATCTGGGTTAGTTTCGCGATATGCGAGCGATCCGTCGTTTCACGGTCCGTCCCGTACTTCCCGAGCCGCTCTCGGCCCTCGGCACCCTCGCCGCCAATCTGCGCTGGTCGTGGCACCCGCCGACCCAGGACGTCTTCGCCGCGGTCGACCCGCGGCGGTGGGAGAGCTGCGGCCACGACCCGGTCCGGCTGCTCGGCGAGGTGCCCCGCACGCGGCTGGACGAGCTGGCCGCGGACGGGGTCTTCCAGGAGCGGCTGTGGGACGCGCAGCGGGACCTGGACCGCTATCTCACCGAGGACCGCTGGTACCAGCGGTCGGTCGGCGACGGGCCGCGCGCGATCGGCTACTTCTCGCCCGAGTTCGGGGTCGCCGCGGTGCTGCCGCAGTACTCCGGTGGCCTGGGCATCCTCGCCGGCGACCACCTGAAGACCGCGAGCGACCTCGGCGTGCCGATCGTCGGGGTCGGGCTGCTCTACAAGGCGGGCTACTTCGTGCAGTCGCTCTCCC
>NZ_DASZUF010000219.1:0-14494 GCF_035547795.1 Nocardioides sp. | reverse complement strand
TGGCTACGACGGCGAGCGCCATCCAGCCGGCGGCGTAGGTGAAGGCGGCCAGCGGAGAGATGAGCGACCACAGCAGGCCGGCGACGAGGGTGGCGCCGAGGTCGCCGACCGACTGCACCAGGCCGAGGACGCCGAAGCCGTTGCCGCGCAGCCGGTCGGGCAGGGCGAGGGCGACGGTGGTCGACTCGGCGGTCTCCGCGCAGCCGATGCCGATCCCGGCGAGCCCGAAGGCGAGCGCCAGGACCCACGCCTCGTGGTCGGAACGGGCGAAGAGGAGGTAGCCGGCCACGTAGGCGCCGGCGCCGACGCCGAACACCGCGCGCGGCCCGATCCGGTCGGCCCAGGCTCCGGCGAGCGGCGCTGTCACGGCCGCACAGGCGTTGTGGCCGGCGTAGAGCAGCACCGCGATGCTGGTCGCCGACGTCGCGGAGTGACCGCCGGCGCGGAGCAGGTCGGTGGCGCGCAGGATCAGCAGCGTGGTGGCCAGGTTGCCCAGCTCGAAGAGCGCCGGCGCGGCCAGCGCACGGATCAAGCCGGCCTCGCGGAGCGCGCCGAGGTTGAGGCTGAGCGTGCGCCGCCCGGCCGGAACGGCGACCGCGCGGCCGGCCTCGTGCGCCGCCGCGGTGATGGCGATCGCCGCCAGGACGCCGGGCACGAACGCCAGCACCAAGGTGTGCCGGATCCCGAGGACGCCGACCAGCCCGGCGGCCAGCAGCGGCCCGATCAGCGCGCCGAGGTTGTCTCCGGCCCGCTCCACGCCCGCAGCCCGGCCGTAGGCGGACCGGTCGACCAGCGACATCAGCATCGCGTCCCGGGCCGGTGAGCGTAGCCCGCGTGACGTCCAGGCCAGTGCCCGCAGCACCGCCACCTGCCACACCGCGGGCGCCACGCCAATGAGCGCCGTGGCGACCGCGGTGACCAGGTAGCCGCCGGAGGCGAGCCGGCCGCGACGGCGCGGCTCCGCGGCCAGCGGCCCGCCAGCGAGCTTGGTCAGCCCCACCAGGGCGTCGGAGACACCCTCGATGACGCCGAGGGCTCCGGCGCCGGACTGCAGCGTGGTGGCCAGGAACGTCGGCAGCAGGCTGGTGGTCATCTCGTGGCCGGAGTCGCTGCCGAGCGAGGCGAGCCCGACCGAGAGCACGCCGCGCGACAGCCACCTGGGCTCCGGCCCGTGGGCCGGGGTCTCGTGAGACGCCACGCTCAGGCGTCCGGGGTCGTCGGTGCGCCCGGTGCGGGCCGGTGGATGGCGGCCACGTCGACGGCGTCGATGGTGGCCAGCCCGTGGTCGAGGATCTCGTCGAGCTGGGGCAGGAAGTCGCGGATGCGCTCGGGGGAGGGGTCGACGATGACGACCTCGCAGGGCAGGCCGCTCATGATGTCGGGGTCGATGTCGGTGTGCAGCACGCCGGAGTGGCCGTACCCCTCGATGCCGTGGAACCGGCTCGCCCCGGCCAGGCCGGCCCGCAGGGCGCGCTGGATGATCTCGTCGGAGAGCGCGTGGTGGTTCCAGTGCGCGTCCGCGTGCAACAGCACGGTCAGGCGGGTGGCGGCGCCGGGTCGGAGCGTCACCGGGCACCCGCCTTGCCGACGTACCGGACCACCTCGACCGGCTCGAGGAAGACGATGCCGTCCTCGAGGATCTCCTCGATCCGCGGCAGGAACGCGCGGATCCGCTCCTCGGTGTCGATGATGACGACCGAGGCGGGGACGTCGCCGTTGAAGGAGAACAGGTGGGTGGTGTGGATGTGCTCGGAGCGGCCGAAGCCCTCGTCGCCGCGGAACACGCTCGCCCCGGCCAGGCCAGCGGCGTGGGCGCGCTGCACGATCTCGGCGTAGACCGGCTTGTGGTGCCAGCGTGCGTTGACCTTGAGATAGACGGTCAGCCGCAGGGCGGGGCCGGGACCGAGCGTCATGACGCCTCCCCGAGGGAGGGCTGCGGGACGGTGCGGGAAGCGGATGGGGGCATGGCGTCTCCTACCTTCGTCAGGTAGGGACTGTTGGCGACCTCGTCGCGGTTATCGGCGAGCCCCACCGCCTTCGTCGTCACCTTATCCTCAGCCATGGCGCCGGACGCAAGACCCTGTCCGGCGTGTGCGGATCAGCGTCGGTCGGGTCCGGGCTCCGGCGGCAGCCCCCGACAGCGGCGGGAGAACGGCGAGAGCCCGCCGGCGCCGCGCAGTGGGATGCCGACCCGCTTCAGCGCCTCGCGCAGGGTGGCAGACGGCTGCCCGGTGACCAGCTCCATCTGCACCGTGGAGAGCCCGCAGCCCTCGTAGAGGTCCTTCAGCAGCAGGTCGGAGATCGGCACCGGCACCGGGAACCGCTCGTGCAGCAACCCCGGCCGCGGCACCAGCGGGACCCGGTGGGCCCGTAGCGTCGCCACCACGGTGGCGTCGCCGTACAGCTCCTCCAGCAGGACGTGCTGCTGCTCGCCGTCGGGCACCGGCACCCGCACCGGAAGGCCGGCGTCGTGCAGGCTGTCGAGCACCTCGCGCCGGCTCACGCCCGTCGCCTCGGCCACCTGGTCGGCGGTGTAGCCGCGGCGCAGGTAGAGCTCCTCGAGCAGCTCGGTGGCGAGTCGCTCGCGGTCCTCACGGTTGGCCCGGCCACGGGTGCGGGTGCGGATGCCGAGGTGGTGCAGCCAGACCCGGACCCGGTTCTCGCTGACGCCGAAGTGGTCGGCCACCTCGGCGCGGGTCAGGCGGCGTTCCAGGTAGAGGGTGGCCAGCTGCTCGACGACCTCGGGCGGGATCGGCACCCGGGTGGTGGGCCGGGGCCGGCCGCGCCCGCGGGGTGACAGCGCGACACCCGCGCCGTGCAGGAGCCGGCGCGTCCGGGACGGGCTGAGCCCGAGCTCGGCGGCGATCCGGCGGATGGAGAGGCCCTCGTCGTACAGCGCCGCGGCCTGCTGGGCGAGCGCAGCGGCATCGGGGCTCGTGGGGCCGCGCTCGGGCATGGCGGGTCCTCCGTCTGCAATCAGACTGGAGGAACCATCAGCCGGTCGGCGGTTCGAGCATCGCTCCGGCGAGTTCCATCGCCGCCAGCATGCTAGGACAGGCTCCTCGGCCGGGCAATGAGATCGGGCCGGGTCAGGGCAGGACGCGCCCGGGGCTGGTGCCGTCCAATCCGGGCAGGATCTCCAGGAGGAGGGTCTCGGCGGTGCCGTACGACGCCGCGCCGACCCAGATGCCGACGTGCGGTGGACCGCCGCCCCGGGCCGGCCGGAACCGGGGGCGCAGGCGGGCGGCGTAGGCCGGAACGGCGGCGTCGCGGAACTGGGCGAGCAGCAGGGTCGCGGTGTCCTCGCCGATCACCTCGGCGATCGGGACCCACATCTCGTCGCTCAGGCCGTTGTCCCATCCGCCGTACGGCAGCCAGAAGGCCCTGCCCCGGTTGCCGACGCCGGACAGATGGCGGTGGCTGGCCCCGCTCGTCACTGCTGGCGACCTCCTCCGCGTCGACGACACATGCACACGACACATGTAGAGGCCATCGGCATCCATCATGGATGCGGTCGCGGCGAGCCCCACCGCCGTACCTCCACTATCGCGCCGTGCGCGGGCCGGCTCAAGACGACGGCGGCGTCCGCGGGAGGATGCCTGGGGCCGCCAGAACACGGGTACCGGGGTGGTCCACAGCGGGAGAGAGCCCGAGCGGGTATGCCTGCTGGTGGCCGGACCGGCCGCATGCCCCGCCCTGAGCCGTGCCATAATTCGCACGGCTCAAAGAGTTCGGGCCGTCCCAGCGATCTGCCGCCGCCTCGGCCACAGCAGATCGCCCGGTGAGGACGGCCGGCGGCTGTCCTCCTTCGAGGAAAGCGGTGCAACGAATGGCGATGCCTGGATCTTTCGAAGACGCGGCGAAGGCCTTCCGCGATCTGGCGGATCTCGTCTACCGAGGAGCCACCTTCGACACCATCTACCAGACGATCTGCGAGGTGGCACTCGCGGCTGTCCCGGGCTGTGACCACGCCTGCGTGATGACCATCGCCCCCGGCGGTGAGCCGCATCGGGAGGCGGCCACCGACGAGGTTGCGATGCTCGTCGACCAGCTGGAGTGGAAGACCGGCGAGGGCCCGTGCGTGGACGCGGTGCTGTCGGATCGGTACGAGCTCGACCCGGACATCACCAAGGACTCGGTCTGGCCCGAGCTTGCCCGGTTGGTGGTAGAGCAGACGCCCGTGCGTGGCATGGCCGGCTATCGGATCATGGACGGGCCACACAAGGTCGGCGCGCTCAATCTCTACTCCGACGAGCCCGGGGCGCTGACCGCCGAGTCGGCGACGATGGGCGCGGTCGTCGCCGCGTTCGCCTCGGTCGCCCTCACCGCCGCCGCGCACAACGAGAGCGTCAGCAGCCTGCGCGAGGCTCTCGACAGCAACCGTGAGATCGGGAAGGCGATCGGGATCCTGATGGCCACCCAGCAGCTCACCGACGAGGAGGCGTTCGCGCTGCTGCGCAAGACATCGAACGAGCTGAACGTCCGTCTCTCGGTCCTCGCCCAGGAGCTCCTCAGCCGCCACGGCCGGGAGCCGGGCGCTGCCCGCTCCTGACATGACGGTCGCCTCTGTTCCGATCCGTACCAGCGTGCTCACCCGGCGGGACATCGTCGCGCGCGGCATCGTGACGATCCTGTCGGATCATCCGCAGCGGATCTCCGTCGTACCCATGCCCAGCCTGACCGACAGCCGGATCGCGGCCGACGTGCTGGTCTACGACCTGGCGCTGGTCCACCATCTGGGCCAGGACCACCTCGCGACGCTGGTGCGGGCGGCAGGTCATCGGGTGGTCGGGCTCGCGCCGGCCGCGGCGTCCCCGCTACGCGGCCTCGCCGACGCGCTCGGCGTGGCCGGGTGCGTGACGCTGGACGTCAGCAGCAACGAGCTGGTCGGCGCCGTACGCCGGGTGGCGGCGGGGGAGGTGCTCGCCTCCACCGGAACCAAGACCGCGCTGTCCCGGCGGGAGGCGCAGGTGATGCTGCTGGTCTGCCAGGGCCTGACCAACCAGGAGGTCAGCGAGCGGCTGTTCCTCAGCATGAACACCGTCAAGAGCCACCTGCGCAGCGCCTATCGGAAGATGGGCGTGACGAGTCGGCTGCAGGCCATGCTCTGGTGCGCGGAGCACGATCTGGTCTGACGTCCGCGGGGCATACCCGAGGGTGAAGCGCGACTGTCTTCACCTCACCCGCACGGGTGAAACCGAGGCGCCGACGGTGCGCGACGCCGATCTCGATGAGGAGACTGGTCACCATGAACGATGGCCCGGGACGACGGTGGGGCTGCGCGGAGCGCACGGCCGCTCCGGCGTGGGCCGGTCTGCTCTCACCCCTGGAGCGGCGTCGCCTCGACATGTTGGCGCGGCAGTGGGCCGGCCCCGGTGTCGCCTCGACATGCCTTCGGGCGGCCGTGGAGGCGGCACTGGACGACGCCGCGACCAGCTACGACCGAACCACCGGGAGCGACTTCCTCGTGCAGGCGGTCCTCGCTCTCCGGGCCCGGCTCCGGTGGTCGTCTCGAGGGCCACGGAATACCTCGGCCCAGGACGACGTCCGCAGACAGCGCTAGTCCGCGCCGGGCTGGGCACCTCCCGCTCTCCGACCTGACGCCCCGGCGAGGAGGCACCCCTCGTCCGGCGACAGCCGCGATCAGCCGGGCTGGTCCGGCCCCGCGGTGCGCGCGCCGAGGCGCTGGCTCAGCAGCCGCGCGAAGTGGGCCACCACCTCGGGGTCGGGCGGTGCTACCTCGCCGGTCGACGGATAGGTGACGGCGAGCCCGGCGACCGGGTGTCCGTTGTGGTCGACCACCGGCACCGCGATGCTCGCCATCCCGAGCGTCACCTCGCCGTCCTCGAAGGCGTAGCCGCGGCGGCGCTGCGCGGCCAGCAGGGCGCGCAGCGCGGTGGGGGACTGAGGGCCGTGGCCGGTGCGGTCGGTGAACGCGTCCCGGTCGGGGTAGAGCGCACGGACCTGGGCCGGTGGGAGACCGCCCATGATGGCCCGCCCGCTGGCCGTCAGGTGAGCCGGCAGCCGGACGCCGACGTCGGTCACCAGCGGCGGGCGGCCCGGCGCACGCTCCTCGACGACGTACAAGACGTCGCGGCCGTGCAGGACGGCGAGGTGCGCGCTGTGTCCCACCCGGTCGACCAGTTGGGCGAGCGGCCGGCGGGCGATCCGCTGCAGCGGCGCCTGCCGGGTGTAGCCGCTTCCGACCTCGAACGCCGCCACCCCGAGTCCATACCGTCGCTCCTCGGAGAGATGAATGACGAAGCCCTCGTCGATCATGGCGTTGACCAGGTGGTACGCCGTGCTGCGCGGCAGGTCGCACGCCCGCATCAGCGTCTCGATCGGCACCGGGTCGGCCTGGGCGGCCAGGAAGCGCAGCACCCGAAGGGCGCGGCTGGCCGCCGGGACGTGGCTCATGCGGCCAGCGTGCCACGGCGCCCGGCTCGCCGTCTCGGATGCTAGACCGCCCAATGTCTCGGATCCGAGACACGTATCGCGTGACCACGCTGGCGCCCCGAGCCCTCCGGGTCTGCAATGGACTCATGGTTGAACACATCACGGTCGGCGTCGGGCCGCTCTCGATCGGCGACGTCGTGGCGGTGGCCCGCCGGGGCGCACCGGTGCGGCTGGCCCCCGAGGCGCTCACCGGCATCGACGCCGCCCGGAAGGTGGTCGACTCGCTCGCGGCCTCGGCCACGCCGGTGTACGGCGTCTCCACCGGCTTCGGCGCACTCGCCACCCGGCACATCCCCGGCGAGCTGCGCGCCCAGCTGCAGCGTTCCCTGGTCCGCTCCCACGCCGCCGGCTCCGGCCCGGTCGTGGAGCGTGAGGTCGTCCGCGCGCTGATGCTGCTGCGGCTCTCGACGCTGGCGACCGGTCGGACCGGCGTACGCCGCGAGACGGCGGAGCTGATGGCCGCGATCCTCTCGGCCGGCATCACCCCGGTGGTGCGCGAGTACGGCTCGCTGGGCTGCTCCGGCGACCTGGCGCCGCTGGCGCACTGCGCGCTGGCGCTGATGGGCGAGGGAGAGGTGCACGACGCCGACGGCACCGTGATGCCCGCCGCCCAGGCGCTGGCCGCGGCCGGCCTGGCGCCGGTCGAGCTGGCCGAGAAGGAGGGCCTCGCGCTGATCAACGGCACCGACGGCATGCTGGGCATGCTGGCTCTGGCCATCGAGGACCTGACCGGGCTGCTCAAGGTCGCCGACGTGACCGCCGCGATGTCGGTCGAGGGCCAGCTGGGCACCGACCGGGTCTTCGCGCCGGAGCTGCAGGCGATCCGGCCGCATCCCGGCCAGGCGTCGTCGGCGGCGAACCTGACCGCGCTGCTGCGCGACTCGGGCATCGTCGCCTCGCACCGCGGCCCGGACTGCAACCGCGTCCAGGACGCCTACTCGCTGCGGTGCTCGCCGCAGGTCCACGGCGCGGCCCGCGACACCGTCGCGCACGCCGCCACCGTCGCCGGACGGGAGCTCGCGGCGGCCGTGGACAACCCGGTCGTGCTGGCGGAGGTCGGCGAAGCCGCGGGGGAGCGAAGCGACCGACCGCTGGGCCGGGTGGAGTCGAACGGCAACTTCCACGGCGCCCCGATCGCCTACGTCCTGGACTTCCTGGCCATCGTGGCGGCGGACGTCGCCTCGATCGCCGAGCGCCGCACCGATCGGTTCCTCGACACCGCACGCAACCACGGGCTGCCGCCGTTCCTGGCCGACGACCCCGGCGTCGACTCGGGCCTGATGATCGCCCAGTACACCCAGGCGGCGATCGTCTCCGAGCTCAAGCGCCTGGCCGTGCCCGCCTCGGTCGACTCGATCCCGTCCAGCGCGATGCAGGAGGACCACGTCTCGATGGGCTGGTCCGCCGCACGCAAGCTGCGCCGGTCGGTCGACGGCCTGGCCCGCGTGCTCGCCGTCGAGCTGGTCACGGCCGCCCGCGCGCTCGACCTCCGGGCCCCGCTGACCCCCAGCCCGGCGACCAGCGCCGTCGTCCGCCTCCTGCGGGACAGCGGCGTCCCGGGGCCGGGCACCGACCGCTTCCTCTCCCCGGAGATCGAGGAGGCCGTCACCCTCGTGTCCAGCGGCGCCGTCGTGGCGGCCGCCGAGTCCGTGATCGGAGACCTGCAATGACACAGACCCACCAGCCGGCGGCACTCCAGGTGGAGCGTCGCTCGATCGACTTCGTCCCCGACGAGGAGCGGCATGGCCATCCGGCCAGCCTCTTCACCGTCTGGTTCGCGGCCAACACCCAGATCACCGCCGCTGTCACCGGTGCCCTGGGCGTCGTACTCGGGCTGTCGCTGCCGTGGGCGGTGGTGGCGTTGGTGCTGGGCAACCTCGTCGGCGGCGTCGCGATGGCGCTGCACTCGGCCCAGGGCCCCAAGCTCGGCGTACCGCAGATGATCCAGAGCCGGGCGCAGTTCGGCTTCTTCGGCGCGGTGCTGCCGCTGCTGCTGGTCATCGTGATGTACCTGGGCTTCTTCGCCAGCAGTGGCGTGCTCGGCGGCGCGGCACTGGCGCAGTGGACCGGCATGCCGCAGGTCCCGGCGATCATCATCGTGGCGGTCGTCTGCACGGTGCTGGCGCTGTACGGCTACCGGCTGATCCACCGCTACGAGCGCTGGGTGAGCCTGCTGAGCGCGCTGCTGTTCCTCTATCTGACCATCGAGCTGTTCCACCGCGAGGACGTCGGCGCCGCGTGGCATGCCGGCCACCTCTCCTGGGGCACGTTCCTGCTCGTCGTCTCGATCTCGGCCACCTGGCAGTTCACCTGGGGTCCGTACGTCGCCGACTACTCGCGCTACCTGCCGCGCCGGACCTCGACCGCCTCGACGTTTTGGTGGACCTACACCGGCTCGGTGGTCGGCGCCTCCTGGCTGATGTGCTTCGGCGCGGCAGCGGCCGCCGTCGCCGAGCAGGCCTTCGAGGGCGGCTCGGTGTCGTTCCTGACCGGGCTCTCCGTCGACGGCCTGGACTGGCTCGTCCTGCTCATCACCATCCTCGGCGTCATCGCGGTCAACGTGCTGAACCTCTACGGCGCCTTCATGTCCGCCACCACGACGCTCACCGTGGTCTGGCGCGGCCCGCTCGGCCGAGGCACCCGGACGGCGTACGTCGTCGGCGTCGCCGTGGTCGGCACGGTGATCGCGGTCGCCGGTCGCGGCAACTTCGTGAGCAACTACGAGAACTTCATCCTCTTCCTGTCCTACTTCCTGATCCCGTGGTCCGCGATCAACCTCGCCGACTTCTACTGGGTGCGCAAGGAGCGCTACGACATCGACGCGCTCTTCGACCCGCGGCTGGGGTACGGCGCCGTCAACGTGCGCGCACTGGCGGCCTACCTCCTCGGCATCGTGCTCCAACTGCCCTTCATGAACACCACGTTCTACGTCGGCTGGTGGGTCGACGACCTCGGCGGCGCGGACATCGCGTGGCTGATCGGCTTCGTCGTCCCCGCCCTCGCCTATGTCCTCCTGCTGCGCAACCGCAGCATCGTCGCCGTCCCGGAAGGAACGCACCCATGAGCCAGAACCCCCGCCTGCCGATCCACGCCGCGCGCGGCACCACCCTGACGGCGAAGTCGTGGCAGACCGAGGCGCCGCTGCGAATGCTGATGAACAACCTCGACCCCGAGGTCGCCGAGCGCCCCGAGGATCTCGTCGTGTACGGCGGCACCGGTCGCGCGGCCCGGTCGTGGGAGGCGTACGACGGCCTCGTCCGCACGCTGCGCGCCCTCGAGCCGGACGAGACCATGCTGGTGCAGAGCGGCAAGCCGGTCGGCGTGATGAAGACCCACGAGTGGGCGCCGCGGGTGCTCATCGCCAACTCCAACCTGGTCGGCGACTGGGCCAACTGGGAGGAGTTCCGGCGCCTGGAGGACCTCGGCCTGATCATGTACGGCCAGATGACCGCCGGCTCGTGGATCTACATCGGCACCCAGGGCATTCTGCAGGGCACCTTCGAGACCTTCGCGGCGGTCGCCGACAAGAGATTCGGCGGCACCCTGGCCGGCACCATCACCCTGACCGCCGGTCTCGGCGGGATGGGCGGTGCCCAGCCGCTGGCGGTGACCATGAACGACGGCGTGGCGATCTGCGTCGACGTCGACGACACGCGGATCAAGCGCCGCATCGAGCACCGCTACCTCGACGTGCAGGCCGACTCGCTCGAGCACGCCCTGGCGCTGGCGGTCGAGGCCCGGGACGCGAAGCGCGCGCTGTCCATCGGCCTGCTCGGCAACGCCGCAGAGGTCTTCCCCGCGCTGCTGGAGCGCAAGGCGCCGATCGACATCGTCACCGACCAGACCTCGGCGCACGACCCGCTGTCCTACCTGCCCGCCGGCGTGCCGTTCGAGGAGTGGCACCAGCGCGCGGAGCGGGACCCCGACGGTTTCACCAAGGAGGCGCAGGCCTCGATGGCCGCACACGTGCGCGCCATGGTGGAGTTCCAGGACGCCGGTGCGGAGGTGTTCGACTACGGCAACTCGATCCGCGACGAGGCGCGCAAGGGCGGCTACGACCGCGCGTTCGAGTTCCCCGGGTTCGTGCCGGCCTACATCCGGCCGCTGTTCTGCGAGGGCAAGGGCCCGTTCCGCTGGGCGGCGCTCTCGGGCGATCCCGAGGACATCCGCAAGACCGACCAGGCGATCTTGGAGCTGTTCCCCGACAACCAGCGGCTGCGTAGGTGGATCACCATGGCCCAGGAGCGCGTCCACTACCAGGGCCTGCCCGCCCGGATCTGCTGGCTCGGGTACGGCGAGCGGCACCTGGCCGGCCTGAGGTTCAACGAGATGGTCGCCTCCGGCGAGCTGTCCGCGCCGATCGTGATCGGCCGCGACCACCTCGACTGCGGCTCGGTCGCCTCGCCGTACCGCGAGACGGAGGGGATGCTGGACGGCTCCGACGCGATCGCGGACTGGGCGTTGCTCAATGCGCTGGTCAACACCGCCTCTGGTGCCACCTGGGTCTCGATCCACCACGGCGGCGGCGTCGGCATGGGCCGCTCGATCCACGCCGGTCAGGTCTGCGTGGCCGACGGCACCGAGTTGGCCGGGCAGAAGATCGAGCGGGTGCTCACCAACGATCCGGGCATGGGCGTGATCCGCCATGTCGACGCGGGCTACGAGCGCGCCGTCGAGGTGGCGGCGGAGCGTGGTGTACGGATCCCCATGCAGGAGGGCTGACCATGGCGGCGGCAGTGGATTTCGAGCGGATGTGGCACGACCTGGAGCCCGTCGGCCGGTCGGCTTCCTCGGGCGGGTACTTCCGGCAGCCGTGGCTCGCCGCCGAGCTCGAGCTCCGCGACTGGTTCCGCGAGGCCGCGACCGCGCGCGGACTCGAGGTGGAGGAGGACCCGTTCGGGAACCTGGTCGCCTGGTGGGGCCCGCGAGCCGACGGTGCCGTGCTCACCGGTTCGCACCTCGACTCCGTGCTCGACGGCGGCGCCTTCGACGGCCCGCTGGGCGTGGTGTCGGCCTTCGCCGCGCTCGACTTGATGCGTGAGCGCGGGGTGGCACCGACGCGGCCGCTGGGCGTGGCCGCGTTCGTGGAGGAGGAGGGCTCGCGCTTCGGCCGGGCCTGCCTCGGCTCCCGGCTGGCCACCGGGGCGGCGGCATGGGAGCACGCGCGCGAGCTCACCGACCGCGACGGCGTCCGGCTCGGCGACGTGATCGAGGGCGGCACCTCCACGCTGCTCACCGGCGTCGACACCTACGTCGAGCTGCACGTCGAGCAGGGCCGCGGCCTGGTCGACTGCGACGCGGCGGTCGGGGTGGGCAGCGGCATCTGGCCGCACGGTCGCTTCCGGTACGACGTCACCGGGCGGGCCGACCACGCCGGCACCACCCGAATGGAGGACCGCGCCGACCCGATGCTCACCTACGCGACGGCCGCCCTGGCGGCCAACAAGCAGGCCCGGCTGGCCGGGCAGCGGGCGACGTTCGGCCGGGTCGAGGTGCGGCCCAACGGCACCAACGCGGTCCCCTCCGCCGTCACCGCCTGGCTGGACGCGCGCGCCGAGTCCGACCGGGCGCTGGCCGACCTGGTCGCCGCGATCGAGCGGCAGACCTGCGACCGGGCGGGCCGGGACGGCACCGCCGTCACGGTCACCGCCGAGTCGGTCAGCGGCGAGGTTACCTTCGACGTACCCCTGCGTGACGAGCTCGCCGGCACGCTCGGCGCGCCGGTGCTGCCGACGCAGGCCGGCCACGACGCCGGCGTCCTGCAGGAGGCCGGCATCCGCTCGGCGATGCTGTTCGTCCGCAACCCGACGGGGGTGTCGCACTCGCCGGCGGAGACGGCCGGCGTCGCGGACTGCCTCGCCGGCGTGGCGGCGCTCGCCGACGTGCTGACCGGGCTGGTCGGATGACCGGCTACCTGCTGCAGCACGCCTGGGTCGAGGGCCGGATCCGAGACGCCGTCCGAGTGGACATCGAGGACGGCCGCTTCGCCCGGGTGACGCCGGACTCGGGAGCCGCCGACGCGGCCCGGGTGCCCGGGCTCACGCTGCCAGGCTTCGCCAACACCCACAGTCACGCCTTCCACCGGGCGCTGCGCGGCCGGACCCAGACCGGCGGCGGCACGTTCTGGACCTGGCGCGAGCAGATGTACGCCGTGGCGAGCCGGCTCGATCCCGACTCCTACTATCGGCTCGCCCGGGCGGTGTACGGCGAGATGCTGGCGGCCGGCTACACCGCGGTGGGGGAGTTCCACTACCTGCACCACCAGCCCGACGGCACGCGCTATGCCGACCCCAACGCGATGGGGGGCGCGCTCCTGGCGGCCGCCGGGGACGTCGGCATCCGGATCACGCTGCTCGACACGCTCTACCTCTCCAGCGGGTTCGGCGCCCCGCCGCAGGGCGTGCAGCGACGCTTCGACGACCGGACGCCGGAGACCTGGCAGGACCGCGTCGCGGCGCTGCGGGCGTCGGTCGGGCCGGACGACGCCGCCAGGATCGGCGTGGCCGCCCACTCGGTGCGGGCGGTGCCCGACACCGCGCTGAAGGTCTTCGCACCCGAGGTCGCCGCCGGCGGGCCGGTGCATGTCCACCTGTCCGAGCAGGTCCGGGAGAACGACGAGTGCCGGGCGGCGTACGGCCTCACGCCCACCCGCCTGCTGGCCGAGCACGGTGTGCTCGGCCCGACGACCAGCGCGGTGCACGCCACCCACCTGACCGAGGAAGACGTCCGCCTGCTGGGGGAGGCGCGGGCCTTCGCGTCGTTCTGCCCGACCACCGAGCGCGACCTCGGCGACGGCATCGGGCCCAGCCGGCGGCTCACCGAGGCGGGCGCCGTGGTGACGCTCGGCTCGGACAGCCATGCGGTGATCGACCCGTTCGAGGAGATGCGGGCGCTGGAGCTGGACGAGCGGCTGGCCTCGCACCAGCGCGGGCACTGGAGCGCCGCCGAACTGCTGACGGCCGCCTCGGCGGCGGGACATCGCAGCCTCGGCTTCGCCGACGCCGGTGAGATCGCGGTGGGGCACCGCGCCGACCTGGTGACCATCGAGCTCGCATCACCGCGGACCGCGGGGGCCGGCGACGACGAGCACGCCGCCGTCTTCGCCGCCGGAGCCGCCGACGTGACGCGGGTGATGGTCGACGGCCGGGTCGTCTTCGACGGCGACCACGGCGGCATCGGGGCGGCCCTGCGCGAGACGATCGGGAGGATCTGGCCGTGAGCCTGCTCATCACCAACATCGGCGAGCTGGTCACCAACGACCCGGCCGCCGACGACCTGCTCGGCATCCGCACCGACGCGGCGCTGGTCGTCGAGGAGGGCAGGGTGGCCTGGGTCGGTGACGCGGTTCGCGCGCCGGTGGCCGACGAGGTCGTCGACGCGGGCGGCCGGGCGGTGCTGCCCGGGTTCGTGGACAGCCACAGCCACCTGGTCTTCGCCGGGGACCGGGCGCTCGAGTTCCAGGCGCGGATGACGGGTGAGCCCTACGCCGCCGGTGGGATCCGCACCACCGTCGCGGCGACGCGGGCGGCTAGTGACGACGAGCTCTCCGCGGGCGTGGCCCGCCACGTCGCGGAGATGCGGCGCCAGGGCACGACCACGGTCGAGATCAAGTCCGGCTACGGCCTCTCGGTCGCCGACGAGGCGCGTTCGCTGCGGATCGCGCGGCGGTTCACCACCGAGACGACGTTCCTCGGCGCGCACGTCGTCCCACCGGAGTACGCCGAGGACCCCGCGAGCTACGTCGACCTCGTCACCGGCCCGATGCTGGCCGCGGCCGCCCCGCACGCCCGCTGGATCGACGCGTTCTGCGAGCGGGGCGCGTTCGACGCCGACCAGGCGCGGACGGTGCTCCGCGCCGGAGCGGCCGCAGGCCTGGCCGGCCGGCTGCACGCCAACCAGCTCGGGCCGGGGCCGGGCGCCCGGCTGGCGGCCGAGCTCGGCCTGGTCGCGGTCGACCACTGCACGCACCTGTCCGACGAGGACGTCCACGCACTGCGGGAGGCGGGCACCATCGCCACCCTCCTGCCGGGCGTGGAGT
>NZ_DASZUF010000218.1:0-17825 GCF_035547795.1 Nocardioides sp. | reverse complement strand
GAGGCGCCCGGTCGACCGGCGACCTTCCAGGGCTGCTCGAAGAGCAGCACCGAGATCCCCTGCGCCGGCAGCGCCGCCTGCAGGGCCAGCAGGTCGTGGGTGTCGATGCCGTTGCCCGCACCGTGGCTGAGCAGCAGGGTCGCGATCGGGGCGCGTGCCCGCCGGGTGACGAGGCGGCCGTCGCCGTACGGTGTCGGGATCGTCTGCGTGGTCACGACCTGGCCTCCATCGGGGTCTCCTCGAGCGGCAGCGGCGCGATCAGCTCCGGGCCGTTGTTGCGCACGTTGTTGACCAGCGGGCCCACCGGGTATGCCTCCAGTCGCCCCGGCAGCGCCGGCTCCAGCAGGTCCAGGGCCGCCTCGCGGGCGGGGTCGAGCCAGGCGTCCCAGCGGTCCGGCTCGACCATCAACGGCATCCGGTCGTGGATCCGGCCGAGCTCGTCCTCGGCGGTGGTGGTGATGATCGTGCAGGTCCACCACCACGCGGCCGGGTCGTCGTCGGGCCGGCCGCGGTCGCGCCAGATCTCGTAGAGCCCCGCCATCGCCAGTACGCCGTGGTCCTTCGGCCTGACGAAGAACGGCTGCTTGACCGGCTTGTCGCCGCGCACCTGCGAGCTGGCGTACCACTCGAAGTAGCCGTCGGCCGGCACCAGACAGCGTCGGGTCGCGAACGCCTTGCGGAACGCCGGCTTCTCGGTGACCGTCTCCATCCGGGCGTTGATCATCCGCGAGCCGATCGAGGGGTCCTTCGCCCACGACGGCACCAGCCCCCAGCGCAGCGTGCGCAGCTGGCGCTGCCGGGGTCGGTCCGCGCGGGCCGGGCGCTCGACGACGGCGTACACCTCGTCGGTCGGCGCGACGTTGTACGACGGCGGCAGCGGCGCGCCGATCCGCACGTCCTCGACCCCGAACTCGTCGGCGAGGTCCCGGGGATCGCTGCTGGACGCGTAGCGGCCGCACATGCGGCTCAGCCTACGGCGTACCGCTCAACCTCGGGCCAGCTCGTCGAGCAGGTGCACCGCCGAGGCGTCCGTGTCGGGCAGGCCCTCGATCCAGACCCGGTCGGCCTGCTCGGTGACCATCCGACGCAGCAGCGAGACCCGGTTGGGCAGCGAGTCGCTGCGGGGCGTCACCACGACGACCCGGCTGGCGCCGATCTGGCCGATGGTCTCGGTCCCGGAGAAGACGCTGCGAGCGGCCTGCCCCACCAGCGTCAGCCGACGTGCGACCGAGACCGGGTCGGTCAGGCCGCCGGCGTCGGTGACCACCAGCGCGTGACTGTGCGAGACGCGGTCGGCGATGGCGTCTCGGTAGAGCTCGCCGATCCGCTCCCGGATGTGCGCGTGCGTGGACAGCCCGGTCAGCGGGTCGGCACAGGACAGGCCGTGCAGGTAGCCCAGGATCGACTCGCTCCACGCCAGCGACAGGGCATGGGTCTCCTCGAAGAGCGGGTCGCGCCGGGCGACGAGCTGGGTGGTGGCGCGCAGCCCTTCCAGGCACTCGCCGAGCGAGGACCCGAGCTCCGCCTGCGTGCGACCCACCACCCAGCACGCCTCGACGGCCGGGTGCCCTGCGGCCAGCGCCTCCCCTACCGCCTCGAAGAGGGGTGGCAGCGCCACCCGCACCCTCTCGGTCAGCTCCGCGCGTGACCGCAGGTCGCCGGAGGAACCACGCCACTTCGCGAAGATCCCCACCGCATCCCTCACCACAACCCGTCGTACGACGCCCGCTGCGTCGTACGCCCATGAGACGGACGAGGGGTGTGAACGTGACGCGATCCGGGCAGAATCTTTCGAGACCACTGCACGAGTGAGGGGGAAGACCGTGGGTGAATCGCGTCATGACGCGCACGCGCGCGCGTCTCACCGGTCGTGAGCGACCTCCCCACCACGCTGCCTCCTCTCGACGAGCCCGGTGACGCCGAGCTCATCTCCGCGGTGCGCGGTGGTGACGTCGAGGCCTACGGCAAGCTCTTCGAGCGGCACGTCGACTCGGCGCGCCGGCTCGCCCGGCAGCTGGTCTCGGCCGGAGACGTCGACGACCTGGTGTCCGAGGCGTTCGCCAAGGTGCTCTCGGTACTGCAGCGCGGCGGCGGCCCGGACATCGCGTTCCGCGCCTACCTGCTCACGGCGCTGCGCCGGCTGCACGTCGACAAGCTGCGCTCCGGAGCGCGGCTGACCACCACCGACGACATGGCGGCGTTCGACCCGGGCGTGCCGTTCGAGGACACCGCCGTCAGCGGGTTCGACAACGCCGCCGCGGCCAAGGCGTTTGCCTCGCTGCCCGAGCGCTGGCAGCAGGTGCTGTGGCACACCGAGGTCGAGGGGCAGAAGCCGGCCGACATCGCGCCGCTGCTGGGAATGAGCCCCAACTCCGTCTCGGCGCTGGCCTACCGGGCCCGGGAGGGGCTGCGACAGGCGTTCGTGACCATGCACGCCCAGGAGGCGACCGACGACGTCTGCGCCGCCACCCGCGCCAACCTGGGCGCCTACCTGCGCGGCGGCATCTCCAAGCGCGACGCCGGCAAGGTGGAGGCGCACCTGCAGGGCTGCCGGGAGTGCAGCGGGATCTACCTGGAGCTGGCCGAGGTCAACAACGACCTGGGCGCCGTGCTCGCGCCGATGCTGCTCGGCTCGGCCGGCATCGGCTACCTCGCCGCCGCGCATGCTGGCGCGCTCGGCGCCAAGGCCGGAGTGCTGCTCCTCCTCGGTCGCGGCCGGGACTGGCTGCTGCACAACCCGGCGGGCCGGGCCGTCGCCGCCGGGGGCGGGGTCGTGGCCGCCGGCGTGGGCGCGGCCGGGCTGGCGCTCGGGCTGCACGGGCACTCGGCCCCGCCGGCCGCGGCGCCACGGCCGACCCCTGCCCCGAGCTCGCCGGCTCCGACCCCGTCCACGCCGCCGACCTCGCCCGCACCGAAGAAACATCACCCGGCGCCGCCGAAGGTCACGCCACCGGCGGCCGTCGTCCCCGTCGTACCCGTCGTCGCGACGCCGCCTGCTCCCGCCGCCGGCCCGGTGATCCACCACCCGCTCGCGCCGGTGGCCCTGACCTCGGCCGGGCAGCCGGTCACCATCGACCTGACCAAGGGCGCGAGCGACCCGAACGGCGACCCGCTCCGGGTGGTGTCGGCGAAGGTCGCCAAGCCGGCCCACGGCACCGTCGTCATCGACCAGGCCGACCGGGCCTCCGGCCGCGAGACGCTGAGCGCCCTCTTCGCCCGCCGAGGCGGCGGACCGACCTCGGTCACCTATACACCCCGGCCCGGCTGGCGCGGCACCGACACCATCGAGTACGTGCTCGCCGACGACCATGGCGGCACCGTCACGGGCACGGTCCGCGTCACCACGCCCAACGCCGCCCCGGTCGCCGTTGCCGACATGGTGACGGCGCCGGCGGCCTGGAGCGGGAGTACGGCGACCCCGATCGACGTACTCGCCAACGACAGCGACCCCAACGGCGACGCCCTCGCCGTCGTCGCCGTCACCCAGCCCGCGCACGGCTCGGCGCTGTTGGCCGGTGGCGCGGTCTCCTACACACCGGCTGTCGGCTACACCGGCCCGGACTCGTTCACCTACACGATCTCCGACGGCCACGGCGGCACCGCCACCGGCACCGTCCATGTCACCGTCGGGGTGCTGCCGGACCGGGCTCCGGTGGCGCGCGACGACGAGGCGGACGCCGACGCCGCCTGGTCATCGCCGTCATCGGTCGCGGTCGACGTGCTCGCCAACGACACCGACCCCGACGGCGACACCCTGAGCCTGGCGTCGGTGGGCACAGCAGCGCACGGCACCGCCTCGATCGACGACGGCGAGCTCCGGTACACCCCCGACGCGGGGTTCAGCGGTGAGGACTCCGTCGACTACGTCGTCTCCGATGGTCACGGCCTCACCGACACGGCCACCGTCCACATCACGGTGGGGCCGCTGCCGGACCGGGCGCCGGTGCCACATGACGTCACCGCCACGACGGCGTACGAGACACCGCTCGCGATCGATCTCGGCGGCCACGCGAGCGACCCCGACGGTGACGCGCTGACCTTCACGGCCGGGCGCGAGCCCTCGCACGGCGTCGTGCTGGTGTCGCCGGACGGTCACATCCTCTACACGCCCGACGCCGGCTTCGACGGGACGGACTCGTTCGGCTACACCGTCTCCGACGGTCGCGGCGAGTCGGCCAGCGCGGCGGTGACCGTCACCGTCGACCAGCCTTCCTCCGACCTGGCCATCACCTCCTCGCCGGCGAACGTAGCGGGCTACGAGCACGTCAACGTCTCGGCCACCGGGATCCCGGCGGGCCGCACCGCGACCGCCCACATCCACGTCAGCGACATCACCGGCTGGGAGCCGGGCGGCACGCACGAGCTGGGCTCCGGCGTGACCGGCTGCTCCCTGCCCGCGAGCCCCGACGGCGATCTCACCCTCACCTGCACGCTCGGCGGCAACGGCGAGATCGCGCACCTGGACTTCACGTTCTCCGCCGGCTGGAGCGTCGACATCTCGGTGTCGCCCAACGACTTCACCGACTCCGACTCCAGCGACGACAGCTTCCACCGGGACGGGTCGGTGCGGCTCGGCAGCTGACCTCCCCGAACCGACAAGTCGCAGCGAATGTCCTGGGCGGCTCACGGGCACCGGGGGGCCATGACCATCAGCCGCACCCTCGCCCGTCCGTTGCTGTCGTCGATCTTCCTGGTCGGCCCGATCCAGACGCTGCGCAACTCCTCCGGCGCGGCGAAGAAGGCCGAGCCGGTCACCGGCCCGCTCGTGCGCCTGGCGCAGCGCGCCGGCCTGCCGATCAGCCATGACCCGGAGAAGCTGGTCAAGATCAACGCCGGCATCCAGATCGCCGCCGGGTTGGCGCTCGCCACCGGCCGCTTCCCCCGACTCTCGGCCGCCGTCTTGGCAACGAGCCTCGTTCCCACCACCGTGGCCGGCCACGACTTCTGGAACGAGTCCGAGCCGGAGGCCCGCGCTACCCAGCGCCTCCAGCTCGCCAAGAACCTCTCCCTGCTCGGCGGCCTGATCATCGCCGCGGGCGATACCGACGGAAAACCCGGCATGGCCTGGCTGGCCAAGCACGCCATCGGCGACGCCCGCCGCGAGGCCGGCCACCTGGCCAGCACCGCCCGACTGGAGGGCAAGGTCGCTGCCCTGGAGACCGGCGCCGGGGCCAGCGTGCTGGGAGCCGCCGTCGCCGCCGCCGGGCAGCATGCCAAGCAGGCGATCCAGGAAGCGGCCCACCAGGTCGCCACCTCCGACACCACCCACCACCTGGCCGACAAGGCCGCGGACCTCGCCGGGACCGCCCGACAGCAGGCGCCGGTGGTGGCGGCCACCGCTCGCGAGCGGCTCTCGTCGTACGCCGAGACGGCGCGCGAGGAAGCCACCCCCGTGGTCAGGGACCTGCGCAAGCAGGCGGCTCCGGTGATGAAGGACCTGCGCAAGCAGGCCCGGCGTACCGCGAAGCAGGCGCGCAAGCGTGCCCCCCAGGTCGCGGCCGCGGCGCGCGAGCAGGCCGCCTCGATGGCCGAGACCGCCCGGGAGCAGGCCGGACCGATGCTCGAGGACCTGCGCAAGCAGGGTCGAGCGGCCGCGAAGGACGCCCGCAATGCCTACCAGAAGCGGCAGAAGGAACTGGCCAAGAAGGCCAAGCACGCCGTCGCCTGACTCGCGCTCCCTCGAAACAGCTGGGTTGGTTGCCCGACACGCCAGCGTGTCGCGGCACCAACCCAGCTGTTTTCCGGAGTGGGCACCCGCGGGCGGTCGATAGGCTGCGGGCGTGACCCAGCACCCGATCGCCGATCCCTGGCCCGCGCCGCGTGCCACCGCCCCCGTCGACGCGGTCGTCTCCCTGCCGGGCAGCAAGTCGCTGACCAACCGCGCGCTGTTGCTCGCGGCCATCGCCGAGGGGCCCTCGGTGGTACGGCGGGCGCTGCGCTCTCGCGACACCCTGCTGATGTCGCGTGCTCTCACCTCGCTGGGCTCGCCCGTCGACACGACGGGCGAGGACTGGGTCGTCACGCCGGGCACCTTCACCGCCGACGCGGCCGTCGACTGCGGGCTGGCCGGCACGGTGATGCGGTTCGTCCCGCCGGTCGCGGCACTGTCGACCGGCACGGTCTCCTTCGACGGCGACGAGCACATGCGGCAGCGCCCGGTCGGCGAGATCCTGGGCGCGCTGCGGGCGCTCGGCGTCGACGTCGCCGGCGAGCGGCTGCCGTTCACCCTGCACGGCGGCGGCGCGGTGACCGGCGGCACCGTGGTGATCGACGCCTCCGGGTCGAGCCAGTTCGTGAGTGCGCTGCTGCTCGCCGGCGCGCGCTACGAGAAGGGCGTCGACATCCGGCACGATGGCAAGCCGGTGCCCTCGCTCCCCCACATCGAGATGACCGTGGCGATGCTGCGCGAGCACGGCGTCGAGGTCGACGACAGCGAGGCCAACCGCTGGGCGGTGGCACCGGGGCCGGTGAAGGCGGCCGACCACGCCATCGAGCCCGATCTGTCCAACGCCGCGCCGTTCCTCGCGCTCGCGGCCGTCACCGGTGGCACCGTCACCGTCCGTGACTGGCCGCGCGCCACCCACCAGGCCGGCGACGCGCTGCGCGACATCCTCGCCCAGATGGGCTGCCAGGTCCGCTTCACCGCCGAGGGCCTCGCCGTGACCGGCCCGGGCGAGCTGCAGGGCGTCGACCTCGACCTGCACGACGTGGGTGAGCTGGCGCCGGCCGTCGCTGCCCTGTGCGCACTGGCGGCCACGCCCTCGCATCTGCGCGGCATCGCCCACATCCGCGGGCACGAGACCGACCGGCTGGCCGCCCTGGCCACCGAGCTGACCGGCCTCGGCGCCGACGTGGAGGAGCGCCCCGACGGGCTCGCCATCACGCCGCGGACGCTGCACGGCGGTCTGTGGCACACCTATGCCGATCACCGGATGGCCCACGCCGGCGTCATCCTGGGCGCCGTCGTCGACGGCGTCCTGGTCGAGAACGTCGCGACCACCAGCAAGACCTTCACCGACTTCGCACCGTTCTGGGCCGGGCTCTTCGCGTGACCAGCAGCCGCCGCTACTCCGACCAGGACGTCGAGCACTACGACCGTCCTCGCCGGCGTGGCAGCAGGCCGAGGACCAAGGAGCGACCGACCTACGACGACGCCGTCGACGGTGTCGTCGTCACCGTCGACCGGGGCCGCTTCACCGTGGTCGTCGGCGGACAGCAGATCTGGGCGGTCAAGGCGCGCCCGCTGGGCCGCAAGGGCGTCGTCGTCGGCGACCGCGTCCGGGTGGTGGGCGACGTCTCCGGGGCCGAGGGCAGTCTGGCCCGGATCGTGGAGGTCGAGCCGCGCACGACGGTGTTGCGCCGTACCGCCGATGACGACGACCCCGTCGAGCGCGTCGTCGTCGCCAACGCCTCGCAGCTGGTGGTGGTCACCGCGCTGGCCGACCCCGAGCCGCGGCACGGTCTGATCGATCGCGCCCTGGTGGCGGCGTACGACGCGGGCATGGCACCGCTGCTCTGCCTCACCAAGGCCGACCTGGCGGACCCGGAGACGCTGCTGGCGACGTATCGCGCGCTCGGCGTGCCATGGGTGGTCACCCGCCGCGATGACGACGGCCTCGGCGGCCTCGCCGAACTGCGTGAGCGGCTGGCCGGACGCGCCAGCGTGCTGCTGGGCCACTCGGGGGTCGGAAAGTCGACACTGGTCAACGCGCTGGTGCCCGACGCCGGGCGCGAGGTCGGGCAGGTCAACGCCGTCACGGGTCGCGGTCGGCACACCTCGACCTCCGCGCTGATGCTGCCGCTGCCCGGCGCCGACGACACGCCCGACGGGTGGATCATCGACACCCCCGGGATCCGCTCGTTCGGGCTGGCGCACGTCCAGCCCGAGCACCTGATCGAGGCGTTCCCCGACCTCGACGAGATGACCGAGGACTGCCCGCGCGGCTGCACCCACGCCGCCGACGAGCCGGAGTGCGGCCTCGACGAGGCGGTCGCTCGCGGCGAGGCGGACCCGGACCGGGTGGCGTCCTTCCGGCGGCTGCTCGACGCGCGCTCGGTCCCGCCGTACCTCGTCTAAGGGCCTTTCCAAACTGTCACCGTGACACTCTGCGTCGAGAGTGACAGTTGCAAACTGTCACTGCTGGCGCGAACTGTCACGGTGACACTTTGGGCACCGGGGTACGCCGACCTACTGACCCCAGGCGGCCCTGGCGCCCGCGTCGCCGGTGAGTACGCAGAGCACCCCGACCGCGACGGCGCCGATGACGAGCAGGGCCGAGCCGATCCAGGTCAGCCAGCCGGGGAGCCGGCCACGCAGGACTGTCATCACGACGACGACCCCGGCCAGCACGTAGGTCGCGAAGGCGAGCTTGCCCGCCAGGTCCTCGTGATGCTGGATGCGCTGCGCCAGTACCCCGGTGGCCGTCGCGAACCGGTCGTGCTTGAGTGAGTCGCCGGTCGCGCCGGTGAACCACACCAGCACCGCCGAGACCACGGCGAGCACCGCCAGCGGCCAGCGCAGCGCCGACTGCCAGCGCGGACGCAGGTAGGCCACCGACAGGATCGCGAGCGCCAGCAGGGCGATCACGGTGGCATGGATGACCAGGGGGTGCAGCGGAAGACCGTTGACCGTCATGAGTTGAAGATTGCATCACCGACCTGACAAAGACCTGAGGGCCGACCCGGAGGTTCTAGGCTGAGCCCGTGGCGACCGACTACACCGACGACCTGCGCCTGGCCCATCTGCTGGCCGACGACGCGGACTCGATCAGCTCCGACCGGTTCAAGGCGATGGATCTGCACGTCATGACCAAGCCCGACCTGACCCCGGTCAGCGACGCCGACCAGGCGGTCGAGGAGTCGATCAGGCGCACCCTGTCGAAGGCGCGCAGCCGCGACGCGGTCACCGGGGAGGAGGAGGGCTCCTCGGGCACCTCCGCCCGGCGCTGGATCATCGACCCGATCGACGGCACCAAGAACTACGTCCGCGGCGTGCCCGTCTGGGCCACCCTGATCGCGCTCGCGGTCGAGGACGAGGTGGTCATGTCGGTGGTCTCGGCTCCCCAGCTCGGGCGGCGCTGGTGGGCGAGCAAGGGCCAGGGCAGCTGGACGGGCAAGTCGCTGATGAAGGCGACCCGCAACCAGGTCTCCGACGTACGCCGCCTGGAGGACGCCTCCCTCGCCTACGCCTCGCTGCACGGCTGGGAGGAGCGCGACCGGCTCGACGACTTCATGGCGCTGATGCGGCGGTGCTGGCGCACCCGCGGGTACGGCGACTTCTGGTCCTACATGCTGGTCGCCGAGGGCGCCGTCGACCTCGCGGCCGAGCCGGAGCTGGAGGTCTACGACATGGCCGCGCTGGTGCCGATCGTGACCGAGGCGGGCGGCACGTTCACCTCGCTCGACGGCGTCGAGGGGCCGTGGGGCGGCAACGCGCTGGCCTCCAACACCCACCTGCACGACGCCGCGCTGTCCTTCCTGGGCAGCGTGCCCGACGGCGACGACCCGGATTGGCCGACGCACGGGCCCGGCTCGGTCACGCCGTTCCGGCGCCCCTGAGCGGACCCTGAGCGGACCCTGACCGGCCTCAGAGCCGATCCGCACCAGGCTCGCCGCGGTGCGCGCCCGGCGTCGGGCGCCGCTCGTCCGCGGCCGTCGTCGGCTGGTACCCGTCCGCCTCGTGATCGACGGCGGGGTCGAGCCGGTCGGCCTCGCGGATCCGATCCTCGTGGGTGGCCTCCTCCTGGGCCAACGCGGTCTTCGCTGCGTCGGCCTCACGCTGTGTCCGCTCCGCCTCCAGTCGGGCGGCATCGGCACGCGCCTCCGCCTCGCGTGCCTCCAGCCGATCCTGACCGATGTCGCGGGCGTGAGATCGGGCCTCGTCGCGCAGACCCGCCGCGCGAGCGGTCATCTTCCGCCGGTGCTGCGCGCGCCACGCCGCCAGTGCCAACAGCACCACGACGACGATGACGATCGCGATGACGATCCATCCGATGGTGGACATGTCCCTCTCCTCTGTTCGTCCCGTCCCGGCCCACCGGTATCCCACCGGGACGGTTTGCGCACCTCCCGCCGCGGAGACCGGCCCAGGGTGGACACCTTCCCCTCGGCGAACGTCGACCTCACCGTCGACGGCATCACCCACCGCATCGCGGTCGACCCGCGCACCACGCTGCTCGACGCGCTGCGCGAGCGGCTCGGCCACGCCTCGCCCAAGAAGGGCTGCGACCACGGTCAGTGCGGATCGTGCACCGTCCTGCTCGACGGCCGGCAACATCTGACCTGCCTGGCCCTCGCGCTCTCCTACGACGGCGCCGAGATCACCACCGCCGCCGGCCTCGGCGCGGAGGGCATGCACCCGGTGCAGCAGGCGTTCCTCGACCACGACGGCTATCAGTGCGGCTACTGCACCCCGGGGCAGGTGTGCTCCGCGGTCGGCATGCTCGACGAGGCCGCCCAGGGCCAGCCGAGCCATGTCACCGAGGACCTCTCCCGGCCCACGACCCTCGAGGACCTGACCGACGCCGAGATCCGGGAGCGGATGAGCGGCAACCTCTGCCGCTGTGGCGCGTACGTCGGGATCCTCGACGCCATCCGCGAGGCGGCCGGCGGATGAGGGAGCACGCCTACCTCCGACCCAGCGACCCGGCCCAGGCCGTCGCCGCGGTGACCGCCGATCCCGATGCCAGCTTCCTGGCCGGCGGGACCAACCTGGTGGACCACCTCAAGCTCGGCATCGCCGCACCCGGTCTGCTGGTCGACGTACGCCATCTGCCGCTGGACGCGGTGGAGGAGACCGACGACGGACTCCGTGTCGGCGCGAACGTGCTCAACAGCGACCTGGCCGCCGACCGGGCCGTGCGGGAGCGATGGCCGGTCGTGTCGCGAGCCCTGCTCGCCGGGGCCTCCGGCCAGATCCGCCACCAGGCGACCACGGCCGGCAACCTGCTCCAGCGGACCCGATGCGTCTACTTCCAGGACCGCACCACCCCGTGCAACAAGCGGGACCCGGGGTCGGGGTGCTCGGCCGACGACGACCGGGCCTATGGCCGCTACAACGCCGTTCTCGGCGCCAGCGACCAGTGCGTCGCGGTCCATCCCTCCGACCTCGCGGTCGCGCTGGTCGCCTGCGACGCGGTCGTCCAGGTGCTCGGGGAGGCCGGGTCGCGCGAGCTTCCGCTCGAGGATCTGCACCGGCTGCCGGGCGCCGAGCCGCACCGCGACACCACGCTGGCCCACGGCGAGCTGATCACCGGCGTCGTCCTGCCCAGGTCGGTCACCTCGGCACGATCCACCTACGTCAAGGTCCGCGATCGCGCCTCGTTCGCCTTCGCCCTGGTCTCGGTGGCGGCGGGGATCGACCTGGACCCGGGGACGGGGACGGTCCGCGACGTCCGACTCGCGTGGGGTGGCGTCGCACACCGACCGTGGCGAGCACGCGCCGCCGAGGACGCCCTGAGGGGCGCCGCCCTGAGCGAGTCGACGATCCGATCGGCCGTCGCCGCCGAGCTGGAACAGGCCCGGCCCGCTCCCGGAGCCGCCTACAAGCTGGCGATGCTGCGCAACGCGACCGTGCTCGCCCTGAGCCGACTGGTGCCGGCGCTCGCCGTCGACCTCGACCGACCCGAGGAGGACCGGTGACCGAGGTGCGCCCCGAGACGGTCACCGCCCGGTCGATGGGCACGTCACTGGATCGGGTCGACGGCGCCGAGAAGGTCACCGGGCAGGCGGCGTACGCCGCCGACCAGCACCCGGCCGAGACACCAGGACGGCCGCTGTCGTTGTGGCTGGTGCAGTCGACCGTGGCCCGTGGCCGCGTGCTGACCATCGACGACACCGCGGCGCTGGACCACCCCGGTGTCGTGGCCGTGATCGACCACACCAGCGCGCCGCGGCTCGTGGACGTCTCCAACGGCGAGCTGGCCATCCTGCAGGACGACCGGATCGGCTTCCGCGGGCAGATCGTGGCACTGGTCCTCGCCGAGAGCGTGGAGGCCGCCCGTGAGGGCGCGCGCCTGGTCGAGGTGGTCGAGGAGCCGCAGGAGTTCGAGGCCGAGCTGCGCGAGGACAACGCGACGTACCGGCCCGAGAAGGTCAACCCGGCCAAGGAGACCGACACCGAGACCGGCGACGTGGACGCGGGCCTGGCCGAGGCGGAGATCCTCGTGGAGGCGACCTACCGCACGGCCTACGAGCACAACAGTCCGATGGAGCCGCACGCCACCACGGCCTGGTGGGGACGCGACGAGGACGGGGCCGAGACCCTGACGCTGTTCGACTCGACCCAGGGTGTGCACGGCGTGGCGAACGCGTTGGCGCCGATGCTGGGCGTCGAGAAGCACCAGGTCCGGGTGATGGCGCCGTACGTCGGCGGCGGCTTCGGCAGCAAGGGCGAGGCACACGCGCACGTGATGGCCACGGTGCTGGCGGCCCGGGTCGCCAGTGGACGCCCGGTGCGGTTGGCGGTGACCCGCCAGCAGATGTTCGACCTGACCGGCTATCGCACCGCGACCATCTCCCACTTTCGTCTCGGCGCCCGCGCCGACGGCACCCTGACGGCGATCGAGCACGAGGCCCAGGAGCAGACCTCCCGACTGCGCGAGTTCGCCGAGCAGACCGCCTCCCCGACCCGGATGATGTACGCCGCACCGCACCGACGGACCAGCCATCGGCTGGCGGTGCTCGACGTGGCGGTGCCGTCGTGGATGCGGGCGCCGGGCGAGATGCCGGGCATGTTCGCCCACGAGGTGGCCATGGACGAGCTCGCGCAGGCGTGCCGGCTGGACCCGATCGAGCTGCGTCGGCGCAACGAGCCCGCGGTGGACCCCGAGACCGGGCTGCCGTTCGACAGCCGGCGGCTGATGGACTGCTTCGACCGCGGCGCCGACCGCTTCGGCTGGACGCCGGGCCCGCGGCGCCCGGGCACCCGCCGAGACGGCGAGTGGTGGGTCGGCACCGGCGTCGCCTCTGCCACCTATCCCGCGATGCGCATGCCCGGCAACGTGGCGCGGGTGGAGTCCCTCGGGGAGGGGCGCTACCGGGTGTCGATCGGGGCGGTCGACATCGGCACCGGCGCCCGCACCGTGCTCACCCAGATCGCCGCGGACGCGCTCGGAGTCGAGGCGTCCTGCATCGACCTGCGCATCGCCGACACCGCCCTGCCGATGGCGACCGTGGCGGGCGGCTCCTCGGGCACCAGCTCGTGGGGGTCGACGATCGTGGCGGCCGCCCAGCGGTTCCGGGCCGACCACGGCGCCGAACCCGCTGCGGGCCTGCGCGCCGAGGCCTCCGCGGTGCGCGGTGACGAGGCGGAGCGGTTCTCCTTCCACTCCTTCGGCGCGGTCTTCGCCGAGGTACGGGTCCACCGCTACACCGGCGAGCTGCGGGTGCCGCGACTGCTCGGGGTCTACAACGTGGGACGGGTGATCAACCCGAGGACCGCGCGCTCGCAGTTCCTCGGCGGGCTGGTCATGGGATTGTCGGCCGCGCTCTTCGAGGAGTCGATGCGCGACCCGAGGTTCGGTCACGTCGTCACGCGCGACCTCGCGACGTACCACGTGGCGAGCCATGCCGACGTGCAGGGCGTCGAGGCCGAGTGGCTCGACGACGAGACCCCGACCTTCACCCCGATGGGCTCGCGCGGCATCGGCGAGATCGGCATCGTCGGCACCGCCGCGGCGGTCGCCAACGCCGCGCACGACGCCACCGGGGTGCGGATCCGGGAGATCCCGGTCACCGCCGACCGGTTCGTCCGCTGAGCGGTCCTACCAGGGCAGCCCGTCGTCGTACGACGCCTCGTCGGCGACCCTCACCGCCTGACCGCCCAGCTCCACCACGTCACCGTGGTGGAGCTGGCGGCCGCGCCGGGTCTCGACCTCGCCGTTGACGAGCACCAGGCCGTCGGCGATCACCGGCTTGGCCTCGGCGCCGGATTCGACGAGGTTGGCGAGCTTGAGGAACTGCCCGAGCCGGATCGACTCGTCGCGAATCGGGACGTCCTGGGGCGCTGGACCCGCTGGCAAGGTCAGGCCACGCCGAGCAGGTCGACGACGAAGATGAGCGTCTCCCCCGGCTTGATCACGCCGCCGGCACCGCGGTCGCCGTAGCCCAGGTGCGGCGGGATGACGAGCTGGCGGCGACCGCCCACCTTCATCCCCTGCACGCCCTGGTCCCAGCCGGCGATGACCTGGCCGACGCCGAGGCGGAAGCGCAGCGGCTCGCCCCGGTTGTACGACGCGTCGAACTCCTCGCCGCTGCTGTGCGCGACCCCGACGTAGTGCACCGTGACGGTCTTGCCGGCGGTCGCCTCCTCGCCGTCCCCCTCGGTGAGGTCGGTGACGACGAGGTCGGTGGGCGGGGTCGGGTCGACGAAGTCGATCTCGGGCTTCTCAGACATGCGGACCAGCCTAGCCAGGGCCGTCACAGCAGCACCGCCACCGCATGGATCAGCACGCCGACCAGACCGCCGACCAGGGTGCCGTTGATCCTGATGAACTGCAGGTCTCGGCCCACGTGCAGCTCGATCCGGCGAGAGGCCTCCCGGCCGTCCCAGCGCTCGATGGTGTGGGTGATGACGGAGGTGGCCTCGGCGCCGTACCGCTGGACGACGTAGACGACCGCGTCGGAGGCGAGCGCGTCGAGCCGTTCGCGCAGCGCGTCGTCGGCCAGCAGTCGCCGGCCGAACCGGGTCGCCTCCGCGACCAGCCGGGCGCGCAGCGCGCCGTCGCGCTCCTGCAGCGCGCTGGTCAGCGCCCGCCGGAACGCGTCCCACAGCCCGATCGAGGTCTCGATCACCTGCGGATGGGCCAGCAGCCGCTCCTTGAGCTGCTCGGCGCGCTGCTGCGTCTCGGGGTCGTGCTGCAGATTGTCGGCGAGCTCGGCGAGCAGCTTGTCGATGGCGATCCGGGCGCGGTGGCCGGGGTCGTCGCGGATGTCGGCGACCCAGCGCACGATCTCGACATGGATGCGGGCCGCGGCCGGGTCGCGCAGCGCCGGCGGCACCCACCACGGCGCGCGCTCACCCAGGACGTCGGTGACAGTCTCCTGGTTGGCCGCCAGCCAGTCGTGCAGCTCGACCAGGGCCAGGTCGACCAGGCCGTGGTGCAGGTCGTCGGCGAGGGCGCCCTCCAGCGCCCCGCCGAGCAGTGGGGCCACCGGCTCCTCGCGCAGCCGTGGCACCAGCACGACGTTGACCAGCTCGGCGATGTGGTCGTCGCGCACCCGGCGCAGCGCCGCCGCGGCCACGGTCGCAGCCTCGTCGACCAGTGCCCGGGCGCTGCGCTCCTGACTGAGCCAGGTGCCGACCCGCAGCGCCGGCTGCACCACCGCGATCCGCTCGCGCAGCACCTCCTCGGAGAGGAAGTTCTCCCCCACGAACTCCTCCAGGCTGTGCCCGATGTCGTCCTTGCGGCGCGGGATCAGCGCGGTGTGCGGGATCGGCAGGCCGAGCGGGTGCTTGAACAGCGCCGTGACGGCGAACCAGTCCGCCATCGCACCGACCATCGAGGCCTCGGCGCCGGCGTTGACGAAGCCGAGGAAGCCGCTCCGCTTCAGGGTCACGACGAAGACGACCGCGGCCAGCACCAGCAGCGACGTGGCGACGGTGCGCATCCGGCGCAGGGCCTGGCGTCGTACCGCGTCCGCGGAGGTGTCGATGATCGGGCCGGACGCTCCGGCTCCCTGGGCCATGTGCTGATTCTGCCGGGTCCCCGGTGACATGGGAGACTCCCGCGCATGCCACGCACCGTGATCACGTTCGGCACGTTCGACGTCTTCCACGTCGGTCATCTGCGGATGATCGAGCGCGCGGCGCAGTACGGCGACCGGCTCGTGGTCGGCGTGAGCGCCGACGAGCTCAACCGGCGCAAGAAGGATCGCGACCCGGTCTTCAGCCAGGCCGAGCGGCTCGCGATCGTGGCCGCGCTCAAGCCCGTCGACGAGGTCTTCCTCGAGGAGAGCCTGGAGCTCAAGCGGCACTACATCCTCACCTACCACGCCGACGTGCTGGTGATGGGCGACGACTGGGCGGGGCGCTTCGACGAGTTCGGCGACGTGTGCGAGGTGGTCTACCTGCCGCGTACGCCGGCCATCTCCACCACCGCCCTGATCGAGAAGATCGCCAGCGTCTGACCGGAATGCCACGCCCCTGCGGCTGGTTCATCCTTCAACTTCTGCTGACCAGTCGAGAAGAGGAACCATGGCAAGGATCGTGATCTTCGGCGGGACCGGGTATGCCGGCGGCAACATCGCCGCCGAGGCGGTCAAGCGCGGGCACAGCGTCGTCTCGTACTCCCGCAGCCTGCCCGAGCAGCCCCTGCCGGGCGTCGAATACCGGACCGGCTCCATCACCGACACCCACGTGCTCGGCCACGCCGGCGAGGAGGCCGACGAGCTGGTCGTGGCCACGCACGGCGCGGACGTGTCCGGCCAGAAGCTCGTCGACGTCCTCCCGAAGCTGGTCGCCACCGCGCTCGCCCACGATGCCCGACTCTCCTTCGTCGGCGGCGCGGGCTCCTCGCTGGTCGCCGAGGGCGGACCGCGGCTGATCGACACCCCGGACTTCCAGGAGGAGTGGAAGCCAGAGGCGGCCGCACACGCCGAGGTCCTCGACGCGCTCTACCGCACGCCCGAGCAGCTGCGCTGGTTCTACGTCTCCCCCGCGGCGCTGTTCGGCGCCTGGGCGCCCGGTGAGACCACCGGCAGCTACCGCACCGGCGGTGACCTGCTGGTCACCAAGGAGGACGGCAGCTCGGAGATCTCAGGCACCGACTTCGCCACGGCGTACGTCGACGAGATCGAGCAGTCGAACCATCCACGCCGTCGCTTCACCGTCGGGCACTGAACACGGAAAGGCGCGGCCGGAGACCGATGTGATGTCGAAAACGTCTATGGTGGCCACCATCACCTACTGATTCGACACGAAATCGGGCCGCGCGATGAGCATCAGCACCGACCTGGACAGCCGCACCTTCGACCTCGACCGGGCACACGTCTTCCACTCCTGGTCCGCCCAGGGAGCGCTCGTGCCGCTGGTCCTGGCCGGCGGCAGCGGCAGCCGGGTGTGGGATCACGCGGGCCGTACCTGGCTGGACTTCTCCAGCCAGCTGGTCAACACCAACATCGGGCACCAGCACCCCGCGGTAGTGGCGGCGATCAAGGCGCAGGCCGACCTGCTGACCACCATCGCACCGGCCACGGCCAACCTCACCCGCGGCGAGGCGGCGGCCCGGATCGTCGACGTGGCACCCGAAGGGTTCCACAAGGTGTTCTTCACCAACGGCGGCGCCGACGCCAACGAGAACGCGATCCGGATGGCGCGCCTGGTCACCGGCCGCGACAAGGTGGTCTCGCACTACCGCAGCTATCACGGCAACACGGGCGCCGCGATCGTCGCGACCGGCGACTGGCGCCGCTCGGCCGGCAACGAGTTCGCCCGCGGCCACGTGCACTTCTTCGGCCCGTACCTCTACCGCAGCGAGTTCTGGGCGACGACGCCGGAGGAGGAGTCGGCCCGGGCGCTGCACCACCTCGAGCGCGTCATCCAGTCCGAGGGCCCCGACTCGATCGCCGCGATCCTGTTCGAGGCGGTGCCCGGCACGGCCGGCATCCTCGTGCCGCCGCCGGGCTACCTCGCGGGCGTGCGCGAGATCGCCGACCGGTACGGGATCCTCCTCGTCATCGACGAGGTCATGGCCGGGTTCGGCCGCACCGGCAGCTGGCTCGCCCACGAGCAGGACGGGGTCGTGCCCGACCTCATCACGTTCGCGAAGGGCGTCAACTCGGGCTACGTCCCCGTCGGCGGCGTGATGATCTCCGGGCCGATCGCG
>NZ_DASZUF010000217.1:0-3193 GCF_035547795.1 Nocardioides sp. | reverse complement strand
TCGACCGCCACCTTGACGATGTTGGCGCCGGTCGCCTCGTCGCCCGACAGCCGGAGGCCGTCGAACGCGATCTGGGCGGCCTGCAGCAGGGCGACGCCACCACCGGCGACGATGCCCTCCTCGACGGCGGCCTTCGCGTTACGCACCGCGTCCTCGATGCGGTGCTTGCGCTCCTTCAGCTCGACCTCGGTGGCGGCACCGGCCTTGATGACGGCCACGCCGCCGGCCAGCTTGGCCAGCCGCTCCTGCAGCTTCTCCCGGTCGTAGTCGGAGTCGGAGTTCTCGATCTCGGTACGGATCTGGTTGACCCGGCCCTGGATCTGGTCCGCGTCGCCGGCACCCTCGACGATGGTGGTCTCGTCCTTGGTGATGACGGCCTTGCGGGCACGACCAAGCAGCGAGATGTCGGCGTTCTCCAGCTTGAGGCCCACGTCCTCGCTGATCACCTGGCCACCGGTCAGGATCGCGATGTCCTGCAGGATGGCCTTGCGGCGGTCACCGAAGCCGGGCGCCTTGACGGCGACGGACTTGAAGGTGCCGCGGATCTTGTTGACGACCAGGGTGGCCAGCGCCTCGCCCTCGACGTCCTCGGCGATGATCAGCAGCGGCTTGCCCGACTGCATGACCTTCTCCAGCACGGGGAGCAGGTCCTTGACGTTGGAGATCTTCGAGCCGAACAGGAGGATGTACGGGTCCTCCAGGACGGCTTCCTGACGCTCCGCGTCGGTCACGAAGTAACCCGAGATGTAGCCCTTGTCGAAGCGCATACCCTCGGTGAGCTCCAGCTCGAGGCCGAAGGTGTTCGACTCCTCGACGGTGACGACGCCTTCCTTGCCGACCTTGTCCAGCGCCTCGGCGATCAGCTCGCCGATGGTGCGGTCAGCGGCCGAGATCGAGGCGGTCGCAGCGATCTGCTCCTTGGTCTCGACCTCCTTGGCGGCCTTGTGCAGCTGCTCGACGACGGCCTCGACAGCCGTCTCGATGCCGCGCTTGAGGCTGATGGGGTCGGCACCCGCCGCGACGTTGCGCAGGCCCTCGCGCACGAGCGCCTGGGCGAGCACGGTGGCGGTGGTGGTGCCGTCACCGGCGACGTCGTCGGTCTTCTTGGCGACTTCCTTGACGAGCTCGGCCCCGATCTTCTCCCACGGGTCCTCGAGCTCGATCTCCTTGGCGATGGAGACACCGTCGTTGGTGATGGTCGGCGCGCCCCACTTCTTTTCGAGCACGACGTTGCGGCCACGGGGGCCAAGCGTCACCTTGACGGCTTCGGCGAGGGTGTTCAGGCCACGCTCGAGTCCGCGGCGGGCGTCCTCGTCGAACGCGATCAGTTTGGCCATTGCGGTGTTGTCCTCCGGTATTGGGCGCTGCCTGGCTCATGAGGGATGCCGGCAGCAGGACATGTCCTTCGGCCAGGCTCGGTGCCCGCGACGGACGACCATTCCCGTTTCCGGGTCTGGCCTCACCGTCCCGACCTTCAGACAGGCGGTCGGGTCTGACCGCCCGCCTAGCACTCGGCGGCGCCGAGTGCCAATCCCGTGTTTAGCACTCGATGGCGGAGAGTGCAAGCGGCGACCCCGGCGTGGACGTCGTGAGCAGGCATATCGGCTTCCGGACGGAAGACGCCTCCGGGTCAGGCCGAGGGCCGGATGGACACGGTCGCGGGCGGCGGGGCGTTGGTCGCCGACGTGCCCGAGGCACCCCCGCTGGGCCCGACCGGGATGTTCGGCGCGGGCGTCGGCGAGGAGTCGCCGTCGCCACCCGTCAGCAGGATGGCGGCGACCACCCCGCCGGCCACGACGAGCACGCCCAGCGCGATCCACAACCACATCAGCCCGCTCTTCTTCTTCGGCGGCTGCGGCGGGAAGCCCGGAGGCCGGTAACCCTGGGGCGGGCCGTACCCGCCTTGCGGTACGGCACCGTAGGGCTGGGCGCCGTAGCCCGGTGGCGGCCCGTATGCGGGCGGTTGCTGCTGCGGGTAGCCCTGCGGACCGGGGCCATAGGGTGATTGCTGGTGCGGCGGCGGATGCGGTGGCTGCTGCGGCGGCGGGTAACGGCCGGGTGCCTGTGGCGGCGGCCCGCCGGGTCCCGGTTGTCCCCAACCCGGCTGTTGCTGCCCGTACGGCTGCATCCGGCCGCCCTCTCCCCGTGATGTCTCCGCCGACGCCCCCAGCGCCTTGCGCGCGGCGGCAATGAGCTCCACGCAGTTGTCGTAGCGCTCGCCGGGGTGCTTGGCCATCCCGCGGCGGATCACGTCGTCGATCGCCGGCGGCAGCCCGACCGCGTGCGCCACCGACGGTGGCTCGCTCGCGAGGTGCCCCTTGATCACGGCGGGCACGTCACCCTTGAACGGCGGGTTGCCGGTCAGGCAGGCGAACAGCACGCACGCCAGTGCGTACTGATCGGTGCGCCCGTCGAGTGGTTCGCCCCGCAGGTGCTCAGGGGCGGCGTAGGTCGGCGAGCCCAGAAAGTCGCCGCCACGCGTGCGGTGCCCGGTGGCGCCGCGGCGAGTCAGGCCGAAATCGGCGACATAGACGTGCTCTCGCGTGGACTCCCGGCTCGTTACCAGCACGTTCGCCGGTTTCACGTCCAGGTGCACCAGCCCGCGGTTGTGCAGGCTGTCCAGCGCGTCCGCGACCTGGTCGAGCAGGCGCAGGGCGCGCTCGGGCGACATGGGCCCGTCGGAGATCAGGCTGGCGAGGTCCGCGCCGTCGACGAGCCGCATGGCGATGTAGTGCATGCCGTCGATCTCGCCGAAGTCGTACAGGGGCACGACGTTGGCGTGGTCGATGGCCGAGGTGTTCCGGGCTTCGTCGACGAAACGCTCCCGGAACTCGGCGTCGGCACCGAGGTGTTCACCGATCACCTTCAAGGCCACCTTGCGCCCGAGCCGGACGTCGGTGGCCTTGTACATGACGCTCATGCCGCCTTTGCCGAGCACCCCGTCGATGCGGTAGTTACCCAGCCGGCGACCGGTGAGGTCCCCCGACACATCGCCTGTCACACAGCGCAGCCTAGCTGTAGCCGTCAGGACAGTTTGCGGACGTCCGCCGCCTGACTTCGGCCGTCGCGACCGGCCTGGATCTCGAACTCGACCTTGTCACCCTCGTCGAGGGTACGGAAACCGTCCGACTGAATAGCCGAGTAATGGACGAATACATCGGGCCCCTCGGGTGACGCGATGAACCCGTAGCCC
>NZ_DASZUF010000216.1:0-21466 GCF_035547795.1 Nocardioides sp. | reverse complement strand
GCGGTGGCCAGGTCCCGGATCCGGCGCTGCAACTGCTGCCGCCGGTCGTGCATGCGGGCCTGCGGCATCTCCTCGACCGCCACGCGAAGCAGTTGCGAGTCCTGCTCCAGCGCGACCAGCAGCGCCTCCACGGTGTTGGGGATCATCCGGTCCGGCGGGTCCCCGAACCGGTCCGCCAACGACGCGGTCACCCGCTCGGCCACTTCGTCCCAGTAGCGGTCCAGGATCACGCCGAGCAGCTCGTCCTTGTCCCGGAAGTACTGGTAGAGCGACCCTGGGCTGATGCCGGCCACCTCCGCCACCCGGTTCGTCGCGAACCGGGCATGCCCGTCACGCACCAGCACCGTCCGACCCGCGGCGACGATCCGCTCGACCATCTGCCGCGAGCGCTCCTGGCGAGGGTTCTTCCGCATATGCGAATTGTATGCGAGCAATCATTCGCGTTACTACTGATGACATGAGTACGACGACCACCCGACCGGCGCATCCGGCCCGCTTCCGCCAGGCCGAGGCCCGTGGCCGGCGCATCGGGCGCCCGCTGCTGGTCGCCAGCGGCATCGACCGCGAGCTCGACGAGGCCCTCATGCAGCGGATCGGGGCCGCGCTGCTGGAGCGCGACGAGCTCGGCGCCCGGCTGGCCGAGGCGATGCGGCTGCCGCCCAGCGACCCCGACCGGGTGAGCCACGCCCAACTGGCGGCCGCGCTCGCCAGCCCGCACCGCACCGCCGCGCTGCCGCCCACCCTCACGGCGTTCCTGGACGAGGTGCGGCAGGTGCCCGACTGGGTGGACTGGGATCGGGTCGAGCGCGGCGCGGCGACCTACCGCTATCTGGGCCGGAGCGCCCACGACGTACTCCTGCAGCTCTCCCTCATCGGCGGCTACCGGTTCGGCGGTCCGGCCGACCTGCTGGTGCTGACCGGCGGCCTCGGCGGCGCGAACACGCTGCGCCGGCTGGCCGAGACGCAGGCGTGGACGCTCGCGGTCAGCCAGCCCGGCGGAATGCGCCCCGGCGCGGAGGGCTGGCGGCTGACCGTGCACGTGCGGGCGATGCACGCCCTGGTCAACTCCCGCTTCGAGCGCCGCTGGGACCGCGACCGCTTCGGGCTGCCGATCAACCAGGCCGACCAGGCCGGCACCCTGGGCCTGTTCGACGCGACGGTGATCATCGGCTGCCGCGCCCTCGGCGTACCCCTGTCCCGACAGCAGCGCGACGACCTCATGCACCTGTGGCGCTACCTCGGCTGGCTGCTGGGCGTGCACGCCGACTTCCTCACCGACGACGAGCGGGAGCGCACCCGGATCAACTACCACGTCCTGGTGGCCGCCGGCGCCCAGACGCAGGCCGGCCGCGACCTGGCCCGGGCATCGGTGGACGCCCAGGTGGAGCGGAGCTTCGGCCACGCCAGCCCGGTGCTCGAGCGGCTGCACCAGCGCTACGCGCGGGCGCGGGTGCTGAGCATGCTGACCGCCTTCGTCGGCGTCCGGGGCATGCGCGACCTCGGCCTGCCCGCCCGGGTGCCGTGGGCGTTCGCGCTCGCGTTCGCCGGCAACACCGTCCGCTATCGGCTGCTCGGCGCTCTGCCCGGCGGCCGTCGCCGGCTCGAGGAGCGCGGCGCCCGGGTGCAGCAGGAGCTGCTGGCCTCGACGTTCCGCGGCTCACCGGCGCAGGTGGGTGCGCTCCCGGACGCTCGCTGAGCCGGTCATCGTGGCAGGAACGAGCCCGGCAGCGCGCCGTGCCGCGTGCCGGAGGACGCGTGCAGGTCGTAGGCGGACTCGGCGTGCAGCACCAGGTCGATGCCGGTGACCTCGTGCTCCTCGTCGATCCGGAAGCCCATCAGCCGGTCGATCGCCGTGCCGAGCACCCACGAGACCACGAACGCATAGGCCAGCACCGCGAGGCAGCCCACCGCCTGGCGGCCGAGCTGGGTGGCTCCGCCGCCGTACAGGAGGCCGGAGACGTGCGCCGGCGCGGCGCTGCTGGCAAGCAGGCCGATGCCGAGCGTCCCCACCAGCCCGCCGACCAGGTGGACGCCGACCACGTCGAGCGAGTCGTCGTAGGACCAGCGGTACTTGAGCCCGATCGCGACCGCACAGACGACGCCCGCGACCAGGCCGAGCACGAGCGCGCCCAGCGGGGTCACTGCGCCGCAGCTGGGCGTGATGGCGACCAGGCCGGCCACCATCCCGGATGCGGCGCCGAGCGAGGTGGCATGGCCGTCGCGCAGCCGCTCGACCGCGAGCCAGCCGCCCGCACCTGTCGCGCCGGCGACCAGGGTCGTGGTGAAGACGTCGGCGGCGGCCTGGTCGGCACCGAGCGCGGAGCCGGCGTTGAACCCGAACCAGCCCACCCACAGCAGGCCCGCGCCGAGCATCACCAGGGTCAGGTTGTGCGGCCGCATCGCGTCCACCCCGAAGCCGATCCGGCGGCCGAGCACGAGCGCCAGCGCGAGCCCGGAGGCGCCGGAGCAGACCTCCACCGCGGTACCGCCGGCGAAGTCGACCAGATGCAGCCGGTTGACCAGCCAGCCGCCGGCGTGACCCGGGTGCGAGGAGTCGAAGACCCAGTGCGCGATCGGCGCGTAGACCAGCACCGTCCAGGCGGCGATGAAGACCACCCAGGCGCCGAACCGGGCCCGGTCGGCGATCGAGCCGGCGACCAGCGCCCCGGTGACGACCGCGAACAGGCCCTGGAAGCAGGCGAACAGGATCACCGGCACGTGCAGCCAGCCGCCGTGGCCGGAGACGAGTGCCTGCAGGCCGATCAGCCGTCCCGGTACGCCGATCAGCCCGCCCCCGGCGTCGTCGCCGAAGGCCAGCCCGTAGCCGACCACCACCCACACGATCGTGATCACGCCCAGTGCGGAGAACGTCATCATCATCATGTTCAGCACGCTCTTGGAGCGCACCATCCCGCCGTAGAACAACGCCAGGCCGGGGACCATCAGCAGCACCAGCGCCGCCGCGGCGAGCAGCCAGGCCGTGTCACCGGCGTCGATCACGAGCGGGAGTGGAGCGGCAGGCACGGGCCGACGTTCCCGGGAAGATGTTTCGCCGGCTGGCGTGCCGTGTTACGCCCGTGTTAACGCTTCCCCGAACGCCGCCGTGACGTCCGCCTCGGTCAGGCCGTAGTCGGCCAGCGCGTATCGGTGTGCCGGCCGGGCCGCCCCGGTGCGCGACTCGGCGTCGATGCGGCGCACCTCGGCCTGCGCCTGCCGGCTCCAGGCGAGGCCGAAGGCGTCGTAGATGCCGCCGACAGTGCCGACCGGGTCGGTGACGAAGGCGCGGTAGTCGACGTCCACGAACTGCGCCGGGTCGTACGACGCCCGAGCCTCGGCGAACCGCCGCCACGACCGGCTCAGCATCGCCAGCTGGGTGGCGCCGATGGTCGCGCCGGTGAAGGTGGTCGACGTACCGACCGTGGCCTCGGCCGACAGCGAGCAGGCCGAGGCGATCGCCACCACCGGGTCGCGGTGGCAGACCACCACCAGCGCGTCGGGATAGGTCCGCATCAGCGCGTCCAGCGCGACCAGGTGCGAGGGGTTCTTGAGCACCCAGCGCCGGTCCCGGTCGTGCAGGCCGATCAGCTGCAGGTTGGCCCGGTGCCGGGTGTAGGCGTCGGTCCAGTCCTGGCCGGCCAGCCAGGCGGAGTAGCGTGGGACGTTCGCCAGCGACTCGAAGCCGACCGACTTCCCGCTCTGCCGCAGCAGCCGCCAGCACTCCTCCACCGAGGTGGCGTCGAGGTAGTGGATGCCCATGAACTCCGGGTTGGCGACATGGTGCTGCCGATAGGCGTCCTGGAGCGCGGCGAAGATCGGGTCGCCCTCCCAGGTGGACCGGGGCGGCCGCGGCTGCGGGTACTCCGTCAGCCAGGCCTCCAGACCTTGATGACCCGGGTCGGCGCACAGCAGCCGGTGCAGGGCCGTGGTCCCGGTGCGCGGCAGCCCGGTGACGAAGATCGGCCGCTCGATCGGCACCTCGCGGTGCTGCGGGTACTCCGCGAACCGCGCCTGGCTCAGCAGCCGGCCGACCAGCGCGCTCTTGACCTGCGCTCGGTGGAAGTAGTTGCCCCGCGGGGTCAGGCCGGCCTCGGGCGAGGCCAGGTCCTCGACCAGGATCCGCAGGCCCTCCTCGTAGGCCGGGTCGCCGAAGTCGGTGAGACCGGTCGTGCGGCTCGCCGCTGCCTGGATGTCCTCGAGGGACCCGACGTCGCCGCGCTCACGCATGGAACTCACCACAGTCGACATTGAGCATCTGGCCGGTGATCGCCGAGGCCAGGTCGCTGGCCAGGAAGAGCGCGGCTCGGGCGACCTCCTCGGGCGTGGCCAGCCGCTTCAGGTCGGTCGGCGCGGCCTTCTCGGCGTACACCTCCTCGCGGGTGCGCCCGGTCTCGGTCGCGATCTGGTCGAAGTAGGCCCGGTTGACGTCCTCGTCGATGTAGGACGGCGCCACGCTGTTGACGCGGATGCCACGCGGTCCGAGCTCGGTGGCCAGGCTGCTGGCCAGGTGGGCGAGCGCGCCCTTGGAGAGCTTGTAGCCGGCGAACTCGGGCTGGCTCTGGTAGAGCACGCAGGAGTTGACCATCACGATCGAGCCGCGCGCGTGCGCCAGTGCGTCGGCGAAGAGGGCCGAGAGTCGCAGCGGCGCCAGCACGTTGGTCTCCTGCGCGGCACGCAGCGCATCGAGCCCGACCGTGGTGATCGGGTCCATCGGCGGGATCCCGAACGCGTTGTTGACCAGGCTGTCGACCTGGCCGAACTCCGCCAGCGCCGCCTCGACCAGACGCTGCCGGGACTCCTCGTCGGTGATGTCGGTGGGTACGACGAGAGCCCGCCGGCCGTGCTCGCGCACCACGGCCGCCATCTTCTCCAGCCGGCGCTCGGTGCGGCTGGCCAGCACCAGGTCGGCGCCCAGCAGCGCGGCCTGCTCCCCCAACGCTCGGCCGAGCCCGGGTCCGACACCGGAGAGCACGACCACCTTGCCGGTCAGCAGGCTCACGACAGCATCCTGCGGGCGACGGCCCGCTGTCGGGCGGTGATCCGGGCGGCGTACTCCTCCTCGGTCAGCGGCGGGAAGTCCACCGTGGACGCCTTCACCCGCTCCACCGTCGGTGCGACGTCGGGCTCCTTCTCCAGCCGTTGCCAGCGCAGCATGATCGGACCGGTGCGGTGGCCGGTGGTCTCCAGCCAGTTCGCGGTCGGACGGGGCAGCGACTCGGCGATGACGAACCGCATCATGCCGTCGGCGTCGGTGACGGCCTGGGCCTTGGTCAGCGAGGTCTGGTGGGTCTCGTAGTCGGTGGAGGCGTACCAGTCCGAGCCGATCTGGATCGCCTGGTAGGCGCAGGCGTCCCAGCGCGGAACCGTCACCACCAGCGCCTCGTCCTCGTCGAGCTCGTAGTGGCCGATCGAGGAGAACTGTGACGCCAGGCCGCCCGGCGTCGCCGCCGGGGCGGTGAGCGTGTTCGGCGGCTCCTTGTACTGGAAGAAGTGCGGGAAGGCCAACCAGGTCCGGATGGAGCCGACCAGCGAGCGGGCGGCCACGTCGTATCTCTTCTCCAGCAGCCCGCGGGTCAGCGGTCGCCGCGGCCGGCCCAGCGTGTCCGGGCGCTCGATGGTGAGCACCCCGCGCTCCTCGCGGTCCCAGTCGTTGAACACCTCGCGCACGATCATCGTCTTCGCGCCCGGCTCGGCGGCATAGTGGAACTCGAAGCGGCCGTCGGCGCCCACCGCGAGCTCCCGGTCGTCGAAGGCGAGCATGCTGGTCGCCGTCGAGTCGGCGGTGTAGGCGCCGCCCATCACCTGGAAGGAGAGGTCCGCGGAGGTGCCGCGGCGACCGCGCACGACGTACTCCACGCCCTCACGCAGGTAGGCGTGGAAGTAGATCGCGTCCGGGTTGTCCAGACCCTGCCGGGAGAACTGGTGGGTCGGATTGACGAACAGCGGCTGCTCCAGGTCGTAGTCGAACGCGGTCTGCATCGCCATCCGGATCCGCCCGGCGAGGTACTCGTAGCCCTCCAGCAGGTCCTGCTCCGTCCGGATGAACGGCGCCTGCTCGATCAGCCGCTCCGCCTCGGCGACGGCCTCCTGCAGCGGCCGCGTCAGCATCGGGAGATCACGCTCTCGGCGTAGCGCTCCAGGTGCTGGATCTTCCGCTCCAACGGCTCGGTGTCGGGCCCGACGACGTAGGGCACCCGGAAGCCGACGATGCAGTCGGTGACGCCCTTGTCCTCCAGCCGCTTCACCCCGTCGGGCGTGTAGGCGTCGTAGGAGATGACGTGGACCTCGAAGTCGTCCCGCTCGTCGCCCTCCTGCTTGCGGATGTCGGCGAGCCGACCGAGCAGCCGGTCGAGCTCGTCACCGTCCCCGCCGGCATGCATCCAGCCGTCCCCGAGGCGTACGGCGCGACGCAGCGCGGCGTCACTGTGGCCGCCGACCAGCAGCGGGATGCGCCGGGTCGGCGCCGGGCACTGCTGCAGCGGCTCGACGTCGTAGCACTCGCCGTGGTACTCGAAGAAGTCGCCGCCGGGGTCGGTGAGCCCACGCAGGATCTCCATGCACTCGTCCATCCGCTTCCCGCGGCGCTGCCACGGCACGCCGAGCGCGCGGAAGTCCTCCGGCCACGGACTCAGCCCGACGCCGAGGCCGAGCCGGTTGCCCGACAGCCAGGCCAGGGAGGAGGCCTGCTTGGCGACCAGCACCGGCGGCCGGACCGGCAGCTTGAGCACGAACGGCGTCAGCCGCAGCGTGCTCGTCACCGCGAACAGGTGCGCGCACAGGATCATCGCCTCGATGAACTCCTTGCCCTGCAGGAACTCCCGCTCCCCGGTCTCGGTGTAGGGGTAGGTCGAGTCCGACTCCCGCGGGTAGATGAGGCTGTCGGCCACCGTCATGCTGGTGTAGCCGGCCGACTCCGCCGCCTGCGCCAGGGGCGCGTAGTAGGACGCCTGCGTCATCGCCTCGGCGTACGTGAACCGCATGAGGCCACAGTAGAACGTGTTCTAGATTTGCGCCAGGGCGCCGGCCGCGGCGCGGACGTCGGCCGACAGCCCGTCCAGCGCGGTGCTGTCCAACCGCCACCGGTGCCAGAACAGCCGCACCACCACCGGCCGCGCCCCGGGCATCCGCACGACGCGCCCCTCCGCCAGGTCCGGCTCCAGCTGCTCGTCGAGCAGCATCCCCCAGCCGAGCCCACGCCGTACCGCCTGATGGAAGTCGGCCGTGCTCGGCACCCGGTGGACGACCGGCGGCCGGGCGGCCCCATGGGCGGCGAGGAGATCGTCTTGCAGGTGGTCCTTCTCGTTGAAGACGACCATCGGCAGCGCCGACCAGTCCACGCCGCGGCCGCGGCGGTGCCGCTCGACCAGCGCAGGCGTCGCGGCGGGCGTGTAGCGGAGCCCACCCAGCGGCTCGACGGCACAGCCCTGGACCGGCTCGGCCTCGCTGCTGACTGCGGCGAGCACCTCGCCACGGCGCAGCAGGTCGTGGGAGTAGACCTGGTCCTCGACGTGGAGGCGCAGCGCCGTGCTCGGCCGCGCCGCCACCGCGTCCAGGACCGGGCGGAACCAGGTGGCGAGGGAGTCGGCGTTGACCGCGACCGCCAGCTCGACGACCTCGGCCGCCCCGAGCGCGGCCGCGGCCTCGGCGGCGAGCAGCCGCATCTGGCGGCCGAGGCGGACCAGCGGCTCGCCCGCCGGCGTCGCCACCGACGGCGTGGCGCGGCGGACCAGCACCTGTCCGGCGGTCCGCTCCAGCGCGCGGATCCGCTGGCTGACGGCGCTCGGCGTCAGGTGCAGTCGCCGCGCCGCGGCCTCGAACGTGCCCTCCTCGGTGATCGTCACCAGTGTCTCCAGCTGGGCGGGGTCGAAGCGCATGGCTCAGTGAAGCATCACTTCACAGGCTGAAGAAACATTCGTTGGCCTTCATCTGGTCGAGCACCTTAGGGTCGCGGCGTGCTCGACCCCGCCCTCGCCGGCCTGCTGACAGGCCTGTCCCTCATCGTCGCGATCGGCGCGCAGAACACCTATGTCCTGCGTCAGGGTCTGCTGCGCTCGCACATCGGCCCGGTGGTCGCGGTCTGCGCGATCTCCGACCTGGCCCTGATCGCCGCCGGCGTCAGCGGGGTCGGCACGCTCGTCGACCAGGCCGGCTGGGTGCTCGACACGGTGCGGTGGCTGGGCGTCGCCTTCCTGACCTGGTACGCCGTCGGCTCGCTGCGCAGTGCCCTGCACCCCGAGACTCTCGACGCCCCTGCCGCCGGCGTCCCGGGAACCGGCGAGTCACGGGCGGTCGTACTCGGCAAGACCATGGCACTGACCTGGCTCAATCCGCATGTCTATCTCGACACCGTGCTGCTGCTCGGCTCGATCGCCACCGCCCACGACGGCAGCGGCGCGGCCGGCATCGACGGTCGGTGGTGGTTCGCGCTCGGCGCCGGCTGCGCCAGCGTCGCCTGGTTCACCAGCCTCGGCTTCGGCGCCCGCCTGCTCGCTCCGCTGCTCAGCCGTCCGGCCGCCTGGCGGCTGCTCGACGTGGTGATCGCCGCGACCATGCTGCTGGTCGCTGCCCGGCTGGCGCTCGGCTGAGCATGCCGGCTGGGCATGCCGGCTGGAGATGCCGGCTGGACATGCCGACTGGACATGCCGACTGGACATGCCGACGGAGACCGACGCCGCCGCGTGGGGACAACGGCGCGTAACCGCGTAGGCATAGGGCCACGAGTGCGCCCCCAATCCCCATGCGCCCACCAGCCGCCACCAGGTCCGCACACCGCCGCCCGCGCACCGCCGCCCCGCACCCCGCTCGGTCAGCTGTACGTACCCCGCACCGTGTCCGTGACCGGCAGCGACTGGCAGCCGAGTCGGATGCCGTCCTCGAGATCCTCCGGCTCCAACACGTCGTTCTTGAGCATCTTGACCTCGCCCTCGAGCAGCCGGAAGGCGCAGGCGGAGCACTCCCCCTCCCGGCAGGAGTACGGCGCCCGGACGCCCTTGGACTCCAGGTGCTCCAGCAGCGTCGTACCCGGGTCCCAGTCGTCGAAGGCATGCGTCGTACCGTCGAGCTCCATCTCCACATGGACGGGTGCGACCACCGAGGGCTCCGACTCGGCCTCGGCCAGCTCCTCGGCTGTCTCCTCGATCTCGGCGACATCGCCGCCGAAGGGGTTGCCGCCCAACGAGACGAACTTCTCCTGGTGCCGCCGCGATCGCGGGAGGCCCAGGTCGCGCAGCGCCCCGGTCACCAGCGTCATGAACGGTGCCGGACCGCAGACGAACGCCTCGCGGTCGGCGTACGGCGCGGCGAAGGCGCGCAACTGCTCCTGCGTCGGCAACCCCTGGACGCTCTCCAGCCAGTGCACCACTTGCAGCCGGTCGGGATGCTCGGCGGCCAGCGCGGCCCAGCGCCCGGCGAAGATCACCGAACGCTCGTCGCGGTTGGCGTAGAGCAGCACGATCCGGCCCGTGCCGCGCTCCAGCACCGAGCGGGCGATCGACATGACCGGCGTGATGCCGCTACCACCGGCGAACAGCAGCAGGTCGGCGTCGAGGGAGGCCGGCGAGAAGATGCCCGAGGGCTCCAGCACCCGCAGTCGGTCGCCGGGCCGCAGGCGGTCGTTGATCCAGTTGGAGGCGTAGCCGTGGGCGGTGCGCTTCACCGTGACGGTCAGTGGCTCCCCCGGCACGCTGCACAGCGAGTAGCAGCGCGCCACCAGCCCGGTGCGGTCGCTGGGCACCGCCAGGGTGAGGAACTGCCCGGGCCGGAAGTCGAGCCGCGAGTCGAACACCACCGAGCAGGCGTCCTCGGTCTCGCGGATCACGTCGAGCACGCTCAGCTCCAGCGGCCCCTCCTCAGCAGCCATCGCCCGCTCCGATCGGCACCGCCCCGTCGCGCACTGCAGCGTCGATCGAGGCGCGCAGCCGCGGACAGCCCTCGTGCAGGGCGCGCGGGCTGCGGCGCATCTGCGGGCAGGCTGCCAGCGCCTCGGCGTTCCACTGGATCGAAGTGTGGTGCTCGCTGTTCTTCTGCACACCCACCCGGGCCAGGCAGTCCAGGCAGGACACCTCGGTCAGCCAGGCGCGGGTGTAGAGCTCCTGGTCGGCCAGGGTGTCGGGACTGGTCGGCTGGAAGGAGGCCATCAGTGGCCGGCCCCCTCCAGATCGGCCTTGCGGCGCAGGTTCTCCGCGACCTCCTCGTGCCAGAACTCGTTGGCCTTGGTGGTGTCGACCTCGAACTCGAAGCGGGCGACCATGTCGGGCTGGATGTCGGCGACGTCGACGTAGAACTGCTCGTACCAGCGGCGCAGCTGGTAGACCGGGCCGTCCTCCTCGCACAGCAGCGGGTTCTGCACCGGCGCCTTGTTCTGCCAGATGTGCACGTCCTGGAGGAACCCGGTGCCGAACATCTCGGCGTACTTCTTCGCGATGTACTGCGTGGTCTTGTCGTCCAGGCCGGCGGGCTTCTTGACAGTGATCCCGTAGTGCAGCGTGAACGAGTCCGGGCCGGTGGGCAGGTGGCAGTTGATCAGGATGACCTCGGTGACGAAGCCCCTGTAGTCCACCTCCAGCCAGTTGATCATGTACGCCGGTCCGTAGTACGTCGCCTCGGACTTCAGCACCAGGTCGCCATCAGCGGACCCGGCGCCATACCCCTCGGTCTTGTCCGGCCGGCCCGTGCTCTCCATGAACTGCGTGGCCCGGGCGCCCTCGAAGACGTTGCGGAAGCTGGTCGGGAAGGCGAAGTGCACGTAGTAGAAGTGCGCCATGTCGACGACGTTGTCGATCAGCTCGCGGCAGTGCGAGCCCTCGATCGGCACCGTCTCCCAGAACCAGTCGGTGTACTCGTCGGTGCCCACGCCTGGCAGCTCCGGCGGCAGTAGGTCGGGCTGGGCCGGCGAGCCCTCGGGGTCGTGCCAGATCAGCAGCTGGCCGTTGCGCACGGCGGTCTCGTAACGCACCGTGCGGGCCCGCAGCGGCACCCGCCGCGCGTAGGGGATCTGCTTGCAGCGACCGTCGGCGCCCCAGCGCCAGTCGTGGAACGGGCAGGCGACCTCGTCGCCCTTGATCTCGCCCTGCGTCAGGTCGCCGCCCATGTGCCGGCAGTAGCCGTCGAGGACGCCGTACTCCCCCTGGGAGTTGCGCCAGACCACCAGCTTGGTCCCGAACGTGTCGACGGCGTGCGGCTTACCGTCGGCGAACGACTCGGCCAGACCGAGGCAGTGCCAGCCGCGCGCATAGCGCTCCGGAGTCAGGCCCCGGTCCAGCGCGCGGGCACCGGTTGCAGTCGTGCTCATCCCTCGTCCCTCCTCGTGCTGGTCATGGACGCAAACGAGAACATGTTCTAGTTTTATCACATGCGGATCGCGTTGACACCCGAGCAGGAGCGACTGCGCGAGGACCTCCGCGCCTACTTCAACGAGCTGGTGACGCCACAGCGACGCGCCGCCCTGTCGGCGGCCACCGGCGAGTTCGGTCAGCCCGGTTCCGCCGAGTACGGCGAGAGCAGCGTCTACCGCGACGTGATCCGCCAGATCGGCGAGGACGGCTGGCTGGGCATCGGCTGGCCGAGGGAGTACGGCGGCCAGGACCGCTCGATGATCGAGCAGCTGATCTTCACCGACGTGGCGGCGGTGGCCGGCGTGCCGATCCCCTACCTGACGCTCAACACGATCGGGCCGACGATCATGCAGTACGGCAGCGCGGAGCAGAAGGACTACTTCCTTCCCCGCATCCTGCGCGGTGAGCTGCACTTCTCCGTCGGCTACTCCGAGCCCGGCTCCGGGACGGACCTGGCCTCGCTGCGCACCCGCGCCGTACTCGAGGGCGACGAGTGGGTGATCAACGGGCAGAAGATGTGGACCTCGCTGATCCAGTACGCCGACTGGATCTGGCTGGCCTGCCGCACTGAGCCCGATCGACCACGGCACCAGGGGTTGTCGATGATCCTGGTGCCGACCTCGGCCGCGGGTTTCTCCTACACGCCGGTGCACACCGTCGCCGGCGTCGGCACCTCGGCCACCTACTACGCCGACGTCCGGGTGCCGGCCGCCAACCTGGTCGGCGAGCGCGGTGGCGGCTGGCGGCTGATGACCAACCAGCTCAACCGCGAGCGGGTCGCGCTCACCTCCTCGGCCGCGACGGCGCACTCGCTGGAGCTGGTGCGCTCGTGGGCGGCGGAGACCAGACGCCCGGACGGGACGCGGGTGATCGACCAGGAGTGGGTGCAGCTGCTGCTCGGCCGGGCGCATGCCCGGGTCGAGGCGCTCACCCTGATCAACTGGAAGCTCGCCGCCGAGATCGACACGATGTCGCCCGCCGACGCGTCGGCGACCAAGGTCTTCGGCTCCGAGCTCAACACCGAGATCTACCGCACTCTGATGGAGATCGTCGGACCGAATGCGATCGCCGGCTCCGGACCGGCGACGGCGCTCGCCGGGCGGCTGGAGCGCTACGCCCGCTCGTCGCTGGTGATGACGTTCGGCGGCGGCACCAACGAGATCCAGCGCGACATCATCGGCATGGTCGGCCTCGGCCTGCCCGCCGCTCGTCGATAGGAGCAGGTCATGGACTTCACCTTCACCCCCGAGCAGGACGAGGCCGCGGCGCTGACCGCCAAGATCCTCGAGGCCGAGGTCACCCCGGAGCGACAGCGGGCCACCGAGGCAGGCGGCATGCGCTTCGACGCTTCGCTGTGGCGCACGCTCGGTGAGGCGGGCCTGCTCGGGCTGCATCTCCCGAGCGAGTACGGCGGGGCCGGGCTCGGGCTGATCGAGCTGGCCCGGGTGCTCGTCGAGGTCGGCCGGAGCGTCGCGCCCGCTCCGCTGGCCACCCACGGCGCCGCCGGCGTCCTCCTGGCCGAGCTGGGGTCGGCGTCGCAGCAGGCGACGTGGCTGCCGGGCGCGGCGGACGGGTCCGCGATGCTGACCGTGGCGCTGGCCGAGGATCACGCCGCGGTGCCGACCGCCCCCGCGACCATCGCCTCCCGGGCCGACGACGGCTGGGTGCTGGCCGGCGCCAAGACGCAGGTGCGGGCCGGGACGCTGGCGCAGGCGTTCGTGGTGACGGCCTCGACCGGGAGCGGGGCCGGGGCGTTCCTGGTCGAGCCCGGCGACGGCGTACTCGTCGAGGAGCAGCGGGTCATCGACGGCGACACCACCGCCCGCCTCACCCTCGACGGCGCCAGGGCGTCGCGGGTCGGGGACGACGACGCGGCGGCTCGGCTCGCGCTGGTGGCCACCGCCTGCGCCTGCGCGGAGCAGTTCGGTGTGATCGAGGGCGCGCTGGCCGAGACCGCCGGCTACGCCCGGACGCGGGAGCAGTTCGACCGGCCGATCGGGTCGTTCCAGGCGGTCTCCCAGCGGCTCGCCGACGGCTACATCGATGCGCTGTGCGCCCGGCTGACGCTGTGGCAGGCGGTGTGGCGGCTCGCCGAGGGACTGCCGGCCGAGATGGAGGTCGCCACCGCGAAGCTGTGGGCCGCCGACGCCGGCCACCGGCTCGCCCACACCGCCGTCCACGTCCACGGCGGCGTCGGCATCGACCTCGACGGTGTCACCCACCGCTACTTCACCGCCGCCAAGCGCTTCGAGTTCGCCCACGGCGGCGCCACCGAGCAGGCCCTCACCCTGGGCCACGCCCTGGCCCGCCCCACACGTTGAGAGGTCACCTTTGGCCCGTCGAGAGGTCACCTTTGGCCCGTCGAGAGGTCACTTTTGGCCCGTTGAGAGGTCACTTCTGGCACCTCGAGTGGCCACCGTCCGCGAGTCGGACCCCTGAAGCGGCCGAAACTGACCCCTCGACCCGCCGAAAGTGACCTCTCGACCCACCGAAAGTGACCCCTCGACCCGCCGAAAGTGACCTCTCGGCGTCAGCGGAGGGACTCGAGGCGCTTGACGGCCTCGTCGTACTCGCTGAGGAGGGTGGCCATCACGTCGGCGACGGGGCGGACCTCGTTCATCCGGCCCACGATCTGGCCGACCGGCATCGAGACCACGTCGGGGTCGCCGGCGGCGTTGATCCGGTTGTGGGCGTCGGCGACCAGCAGGTTCTGCAGCGGCATCGGCAGCGGCTCGGGGGCGTCCGGGGCGGCCCAGGCCTCGGTCCACTTCGACTTCAGCAGCCGTGCCGGCTTGCCGGTGTAGATCCGGGCCCGCACCGTGTCGGAGGAGGTCGCGCGGGTGAACGCCTCGACCCAGCCGGCGTGGCTGTTAAGCCGCTGGTACTCCTGGGTGCCCAGCCAGATCGAGCCGGTCCACACCCCCTGGGAGCCGAGTGCGAGCGAGGCCGCGATCTGCCGACCGGAGCCGATGCCGCCGGCCCCGAGGACGGGTACGTCGGGGCCGACCGCGTCGACGATGTCGGGGGTCAGCACCATCGAGGCGACCTCGCCGGTGTGACCGCCCGCCTCGTAGCCCTGGGCGACGATGATGTCCACGCCGTTGCGCACGTGCGAGAGCGCGTGCTTCGCGGCACCGGCCAGCGCGGCCACCTTCACCCCGCGCGCATGCGCCTTCTCGATCACGTCGACCGGCGGCGAGCCGAGCGCGTTGGCGATCAGCACCGGCCGGTGCGCCAGAGCCACATCGACGTGCGAGCGGGCGACCGAGTGCAGCCAGCCCAGGACGCCGTCGCGACCCTCGCCCTCGGGCAGCGGCGGGATGCCGAGCCGCTGGAGGGTGCGCTCCACGAAGGAGAGGTGCTCGGGCGGGATCATCGCGTTGAGGTCGACGGCGCTGCCCTCAGTGGGGATCTTCATCGGCATCACCACGTCGACGCCGTACGGCCGGCCGTCGGTGTTCTCGTCCAGCCACGCCAGGGTGGCGTCGAGCTCGTCGGCGTCGTTGAACCGCACACAGCCGAGTACGCCGAGGCCACCGGCACGCGAGACCGCGGCCGCCACGTGCTCGGAGGGGGTGAAGGCGAAGATCGGGTACTCGATCCCGAACACCTCGCACAGCTCGGTCCTCACGCGCTCACCCCCACCGCCGCCAGGGCGATCTCCTTGGCCGCCGGGTACTGCGCCTTCCCGGCCGCGTTGCGCGGCACCTCCTCGACCAGGGTCAGCACCCGGGGCAGCTTGTAGCCCGACAGATGTGCCCGCAGGAACGCCCGCAACTCCTCCAGCTCGACGCTCACGCCGTCGCGGGGCTGGACCACGGCCGCGACGGTTTCGCCGTACCGCTCGTCGGGCACGCCGACGACGAGGACGTCGTACACGTCGGGGTGGGCCTTGATCGCCTGCTCGACCTCCTCGGGGTAGACCTTCTCCCCGCCGGTGTTGATGCAGTTCGAGCCGCGGCCGAGCAGGGTGATCCGGTTGCCCTCCTCGATGCGCGCATAGTCGCCGGGTACGGCGTAGCGCCTGCCGTCGATGTCGATGAACGTGGCCGCCGACTTCACCGGGTCCTTGTAATAGCCCACCGGCACATGGCCGCCGCGCGCGGTCCGCCCGATCCGGCCGATGTCGGTGGCTGGGTCCAGCACGGTGCCGTCGTCGGCGATGATCGCGGTGTGCGGACCCAGCGAGACCACCGGCCCGTCGGTGGACAGCGCGCCGGCGTCCTGCAGGCCGGTGCCCTGGAAGCCGGTCTCGGTGGAGCCGACCGAGTCGGTGAAGACGGCGTTGGGGAAGCGCGCCATCCAGCGCTCCTTGACCGACTTGGAGAAGATCGCGGCACTGGAGGCGATCGCGAACAGGCTGCTGCCGTCGAAGTCGCCGGCCTCGTAGGCCTCGATCAGCGGGCGCGCCATCGCGTCGCCGGTCATGAACAGCAACTGCACCTTGTTCGCGTCGACGATCTCCCAGGTGCGGACCGGGTCGAACTTCGGCTCCAGGATCGTGACGTGTCCGCCGAACAGGTGCATCAGCAGGCTCGCCTGGGCGCCCCCGTGCATCAGCGGGCTGAGCGGCAGCGTGATCAGCCGACCGTCCAGCTTCGCTTGCTCGGACTGGTCGAACTCCCCCAGTGGCTCGCCGGTCATGAAGTCGATGCCGCCGCCGAGCACCCGCCAGAAGTCCTCGTGCCGCCACATCACACCCTTGGGGAAGCCGGTGGTGCCGCCGGTGTAGATGATGTGGATGTCGTCGGCCGAGCGCGGGCCGAAGTCGCGCGCGTCGCTCTGCTCGGCGACCGCGTCGGCGAGCAGGATGCCGCCGTACCCCTTGATCAGGCGGGCCTGCTCCTCGGTCTCCTCGTCCATCGGGTTCGGTACGGCGACGATCGACCGCAGCCCGGGGAAACGCGACGCGACCTCGGCCACCAACGGGGCGTAGACGCGGTCGTGCACCAGGCCGACGAGGTCGGCGTTGTCGAAGAGGTACTCCAGCTCGCCGGCCACGTAGCGGTAGTTGACGTTGATCGCGACGGCCCGCACCTTGAAGATGGCGATCAGCGCGACGACGTGCTCGACGCTGTTCTTCGCATACAGCCCGACGTGATCACCGGTCCCGATGCCCCGAGCGGCGAGGTGGTGCGCCAGCCGGTTGGACTCGCGCTCCAGCTCGGCGTAGGTCACCACCCGATCGCCCACCTGCAGCGCAGGCTTGGCCGGGGCCGCGTCGACGGCGTGCTCGAAGAGATCGGCGATGTTCAGGGCCACATCCGCGAGACTAGAACACGTTCTTGTTTTTGACTAGGCTCTGGCCATGACCGAGACAGTCGACGCTCCGCACGCCCTGGTCGAGCAGGACGGCCACACGCTGGTGGTGACGATGAACCGGCCGCAGGCGCGCAACGCGCTCTCCGGCGAGATGCTCGCGATCATGGAGCAGGCCTGGGACCGGGTCAACGCCGACCCCGAGATCCGGGTCTGCATCCTCACCGGCGCGGGCGGCTACTTCTGCGCCGGCGCCGACCTGAAGAGCATGAACAGCAGGCCGCCGAACGAGACCTTCGACTCCGGGGAGTTCGACCCGTCGGTGATCAAGAGCCTGCTCAAGGGCTTCCGGCTGACCAAGCCGCTCATCGCCGCGGTCGAGGGGCCGGCGATCGCGGGCGGGACCGAGATCCTGCAGGGCACCGACATCAGGGTCGCCGGCGAGTCGGCCCGCTTCGGCGTGTCGGAGGCGCGCTGGGGGCTCTACCCGATGGGCGGCTCGGCGGTCCGGCTCCCGCGGCAGATCCCGTACACGGTCGCCGCGGAGCTGCTCCTCACCGGCCGTCACGTCACGGCCGCCGAGGCGAAGGAGCTCGGGCTGATCGGTCACGTCGTACCCGACGGGCAGGCGCTGGCCAAGGCACACGAGCTGGCCGACCTGATCGCCGCCAACGGACCGCTCGCAGTCCAGGCCATCCTGCACACCATGCGGTCCTCGGAGGGCAAGCACGAGAACGACTGCTGGGCCGACGACGCGCGGGTCGGCGCGGCGGTGTTCGCCTCCGCCGACGCCAAGGAAGGCCCGCGCGCCTTCACCGAGAAGCGCCGGCCCACGTTCACCGGCAGCTAGCGTCCGGCCCGGACGGTCCTGCTGTGGCCGGACTGCCACTGGCCGCCGCCATAGGACACCCGATACGTGCCGGCAGCCCTCGGGTGGATCCGCACGGATACCTTGCCCAGGCCCGACGTGGTCAGGCGCTTGACGGTGTGCCACCCACCGCCACGGTGGCGCTGGAGCTTGAGCGAAACGTGCGAGGCCGGGCTGTCCCAGGGCGTCACGGCCCTGGCGCGCAGCCCACGAGCGGTGCGTCGCAGGGTGACCTGCAGCGGGAAGACGCGCACCGCGACCGCCGGCGAGGTGCTGGCCGCATGGGTCGCGTCGCCGCTGTAGACGACGCGGTACGACGCCGCGCCCCTCGGCCGGACGTCGTAGGCGAGGGAGCCGTCGGCGCCCGTCCGGGCGGAGCCCAGCACCTCGAAGCCCCCGCCGGTGTCCACCTGCACGAGTACCGGTGCGCCCGGCACCGCGGCGCCCGTGGTCGCGTCGACCAACTGGTAGTGCAGCCGCGCCGGATAGCGCCCGGTGCGGCTCAGCGTGCCGGCGGTCGTGGGCGCGGCCAGGGGCAGCGTCGCGGCGCCGGTGGCGGCGAGGCCGGCCAGGCCGGCGGGCGTGCCCACGCCCGTCGGGCCGTCCCATCCCGCCCGGGCGGCGCACAGCGCGGTGCCGCAGGTGCCGGTCTGTCCGGACGTGACGTCGACGAACGACGAGGGCCGGGCGGAGACGTTCTGGTAGATGGCCAGCGGGTCGGTGTGGTTGCCCGCCAGGGCGTAGAGCGCGGCGATGATCGGCGCGGCCAGCGACGTGCCGCCGCCGTACCACCACTGCCCGGCGCGATAGAACATGATGCCGGTGGTCGGGTCGGCCAGCGCGGAGATGTCCGCGACCGCCCGGCCCGTCGGACAGAAGGACCCGCTCAGCAGGCTCTGCACCAGGCTGGTCACCAAGCCGGTGAGCAGTCCGGTCGAGGAGCAGCCCGAGCCGGCGCCCGACCAGGCGCTCTGCTGCCACACACCGTTGACCAGCCTGACGCTGGTGCCACCAGCGGCGACCACGTTCGAGGCCGTGGAGGGGAAGATCGTGCCGCCGGCGTACCCACTGTCCCCACTGGCCGCGACGTAGGTGACGCCGGGATCGTTGTAGTAGGTGAGGTTGAGGGTCTGGTTGAGCGTGCTGTCCGGGGACCCGAAGGACAGGGACAGATATGTCGCGCCCAGCCGCACCGCCGTCTGCACCGCGGCCCCCATGTCCGAGGAGCTCGCGGAGTTCGCGTCGACGAGCAGGATGTGGCAGCTGGGGCATACCGCGGAGACGGCCTGGACGTCGATCGCGATCTCGGTGGTCCAGCTGCTGTTGGTGGCCGGGAGCGCGGCGCCGCCGTTCTGCGCGACCTCACGGAAGCAGCCGTTGGCCTTCGTGCAGGCGGGCAGGCCGAAGTAGGCGCGGTAGTAGGAGAGCTGGGCTGCGGTGTTGGGGTCGCTGCCCACGTCGACGATCCCGACCGTGGCGTTGGTGGTGACGCTCGCCGGGATGCGATAGAGGCTGGCCAGGTCCGCCGGCGAGTAGCCGCCGGTCTTGGTGACGGCCTGCGGCACCACCGCGTCCGGCGGCGGCGCCGCCGCGGTGTCGCTGGTCGCGACCGCGTCCGCACGGCCCACGGAGGTCGCCGTCGCGTCCGGGACGCCGCCCTCGACCTCGGTGAGGCAGGTGAAGGATCCGGGCTTCGGGGGCGGGCACGCGGTGGCGGGCACGGGCTCGAGCTGCGGCTCGGGCGGGGGCGTCCAGGTCACGCCGGGATTCGTCGGGGTCGCGTCGTCGGCGCTGGCCGGCGCCACACCGAGGAGGACGAGCGCCGCGCCGAGGGCCAGCACGGCACCGAGCCAGACACGGAACGGATGCGGCATGGCACTCTCGTACCCTTCCGCTAACCGCCGTACGCCGCCCGCAGCGCCTTCTTGTCCGGCTTGCCCAGTGCCGTCATCGGGATGGCGTCGACGGCCAGCACCCGCTTGGGCACGTGCACCGAGCCCTTCCGCTCCTTGACCAGCGCCTGGATCTCGGTCACCACGTCGTCGTCGAGCGAGGCGCCGGGGCGAGGCACGACCAGCGCGGTGACGCTCTCACCCCACTTCGCGTCGGGCGTGCCGATCACTGCCACCTGGGCGACGGCGGGGTGGGTGGCGACGACGTCCTCGACCTCGCGGGGGAAGACGTTGAAGCCACCCGAGACGATCATGTCCTTGGTCCGGTCGACGATGTACCAGAACCCGTCCTCGTCCTCGCGCGCCACGTCGCCGGTGTGCAGCCAGCCGTCCCGGAACGCCGCGGTGGTCTCCTCGGGCCGGTGGTGATAGCCGCCCGCGAGCAGCGGGCCGGCGACGCAGATCTCCCCCGGGTCGCCGGGTGCCACCGGGTTGCCGTCCGGGTCGAGCAGCGCCGTGCGCAGGTACGCCGACGGACGCCCGCACGAGGTCAGCCTGGCGGCCAGCGGCCGGCCCTCGGCGTCCACATGCTCGCCCTTGGGGAAGTAGCTGATCACCATCGGCGCCTCGGACTGGCCGTAGTACTGCGCGAAAATCGGCCCGAACCGCTCGATCGCCTCGGCCAGCCGCACCGGGTTCATCGCGGCGGCGCCGTAGTAGACCGTTTCCAGCGACGACAGGTCGCGGGTGCGTGAGTCGGGGTGGTCGAGCAGGGCGTAGAGCATCGTCGGCACCACCATCAGCGAGTCGATCCGCTGCTCCTCGATGGTGCGCAGCACGTCGGCGGGGTCGAAGCGCGGCGCGACGAACAGGGTGCCGCCTCGCAGCACCACCGGCACGAAGAACGCCGCGCCGGCGTGAGAGAGCGGCGTACACATCAGGAAGCGGGGCTCGGCGGGCCACTCCCACTCCGCCATCTGGATCTGGGCCATGGTGGCAAACGACTGCGCCAGCCCGATCACGCCCTTCGGCTTGCCGGTGGTGCCACCGGTGTAGGTGATCGAGGTGACGTGGTCGGCCGGCAGCGTCCGCGCCCGCAACGGCACCGCGTCGAACGTCGCCGCGACCGCGACCAGGTCGGTGCCGACCGCCTCCAGCGACGCCGGCACCGGGCCGATGGTGAGCACCTGCTTGAGTCCATCGCACCTGGCCAGCAACTCGACGGCGCGGTCGGCGAAGACCGGGTCGACGATGAGCACGCTGATGCCGGCGTCATCGATGACGTAGGCCTGGTCGTCGGCGGAGCCGAGCGGATGCAGGGAGGTACGGCGATAGCCCTGGGTCTGCCCCGCGCCCAGGATGAACAGCACCTCCGGGCGGTTGGGGGCCAGCAGCGCCGCGCCGACGTCGGAGCCTGCTCCGAGGGACTCGAACGCCTGCACGTACTGGCTGATCCGCGCGGCCACCTCGCCGCCGGTGAGCGTGGTCTCGCCCAGGTGGAGGACGGGCCGGTCGCGGTGCCGCCGCAGCGCCGCCACCATGACATGGCCGTTGTGGGTGCCGAGCCGCAGGGAGTCCATCCGAAACCTTCCGGTCACTGAGGAGCTCGCGAGGAACGAGCGCGCGTCTGGAGTGTAGAACGTGTTCTAGATTGCGTCCACCGTCGCGGCGGCGTCCTCGGCGCGCCCACGCGCCCAGCGCGGCAGGATGAAGACGCCCTCCGCCTCGACGCAGACGGTGGGCTCGGAGCCGTCGTCATGGCGGGCGAGCAGTCGACCGCGGGCGAACGTCTTGACTCCCTCGACCCGATCGATCTCGGCCTCGACGCGCAGCGCGCCCAGCGGCGTGGCCTCGCGATAGCGCAGCGTGAGCGTGCCGGTCATCCCGGGCCGGCCGCCGGCTGCGGCCGCCTCGCCGAGGGCCTGGTCAAGGACGAGTGCCGCCACGCCACCGTGCACCAGTCCGGGTGGCCCCTCGTACGCCGCGCCGAGGACGAAGTCACTCCGGATCCGGCCGTCGGCGCGCTCGATGTCCAGCGGCGGCGCGACGGCGTTGCGCACCCCGATCACCGCGTTGCCCCAGTTCCGCACCCGACCGGTCGCGCTCAGCCGGGTGCC
>NZ_DASZUF010000215.1:0-2361 GCF_035547795.1 Nocardioides sp. | reverse complement strand
TGGCCAGGAAGTGGCCAACCGCGACGTACGCCGGCACCGGGCTGACCGCGCCCAGATGGGACCGGTAGTCGACGGCGTCGAACTGGACGGTCTCGAGCGCTTCCATCTCCTCGGCGCTGAACCGCGCCCGCAGGCCGCCCTCGTGTCCGTAGCTGAGGTAGTGCCGCACCAGCGCTGGGTAGGACAAGCCACCCAGCTCGGGATTGAGCGAGCGGTAGTGGGCGGCGTTGAAGCGGCGCGGCGAGAGCAGGTCGAGCTCCTCGACTCCGGCCTCGAGGGTCTGCATCGCCCAGAGCGGGTCGACCGCCCCCGCCACGTCCCCGGCGGGGACGTCGAGATCGGCCAGGGCGTCGGCGGCGACGGTCGCGAGGACGTCCCGCTCCGAGCTCGGGTCGACCAGCCAGTCGACCGGGGCCTGGGCGGCGATGCTCGCCGACCGCAGCAGCGCCGTCGGCGGCAGGCATGCCCGCGGGTCGTCGGCGACGGACAGGCCGGCGGTCGAGAGCCGGACGAACTGCGCCGTCTCCGCCACCACCAGGTGCGGCACGCCGGCGGCCAGCGTCTCGCAGTTCCAGTGCCAGCCGACGGTCTCCTCGTCCAGCGCGCCGCCGGTCTCGGCAGCGGGCTGGTCGACGTAGGCCTCGCGGTGGCCCAGGCTGGCGCCGGGCCAGTAGTCCCGCGCGGCCAGGGCGTAGACCGGGACGTCCACGGCCGTGCTCGAGCGCAGCACGGTGACAGTCCGCGGCACCGGGTAGCGCACCAGCACGGCGGGGTGGACCACGGTGGTGCCCGGCTGAGCGCGCAGCACGCCGAGCCCGTCGACGATCCAGCCCTCGCAGACCATCACGTCCGCCGGGACGACGCCGACGACCGGTGCGGACGTGGCGGCGATCGCCCGGTTGCGCGCCGACCCGGGGTCGCCCAGGTCCAGCTCGAGCAGGCGAACGGTGGCGGCGGCGAGGGAGCCTCGCCGCGAGGCGGCCCGGCGAGCCGCCTCGCGGGTGGCCTCGTCGGCACGGTCCAGGACGAGCACGACCTCGGTCGAGATGCCTCGCGTCGCCGCGGCCCGCACCGCGGTGCCGAGCGCGGTCAGGGTGGCGTCGGCCCGCCTGCCCTCGTTGCGCAGCGGTACGACGAGGGCAGCGGTGAACATCGGACCGCTCACCACGTCGCGAGCTGGCGGCGGAGCTCGTCCACCCTGCCGCGCAGGCCGAGCAGGGCGCCGCTTCGGTCCCAGATGGTGCCGAGCGCGGCGATCGGGTCGGCGGAGAGGCCCCTGGCCTCGTCGCCGCCGGCCTCCTCTCGCAGCTGCGGGAAGGCGAGGTAGTCCTCGGCGTAGAGCGCCTCGATGCGCGCCCGCAGCTCGACCGGCAGATCCGCCGGCGTCAACCGGATGACGCCCTCGTTGAAGCGGGCCAAGGGCGGCAGCTCGAGGTCGCGGGCCTCGACGTGGGCACGCAGTCGGTCCTGCAGGACGCCGATCTGTCCGATCGTGTAGACCTCGACCGGGGCGAGTGAGGGATCGCCGTTGGCGGGCGCGAGTTGCGACTGCGGGCGGAAGTGCTCGTCGTCGAAGACGTGGTGGCCGTCCTCGAGCCGACCGACGAAATCGGCGAACAGGTCGAGCACGTCGCCGATGCCGCCGGGAAAGCGGGTGGGTTCGAGATCGGGGTGGAGCTTGAGGTACCACGGCTCCTTGAGCAGGAACTTGTTCTCCCACGCCGACCACAGCCGCTTGACCGGGTCGCGGACGACGACGAAGCGCAGCCAGTCCGGGCCGGTGGCGGCCGCCTCCAGCGGCGTACCGAGGATCTGACTCACCTTCGGCGTGCGCTGCCACTGGCCGCGGTTGTGGATGCGACCGGGCCGCGCCAGGTCGGCGGCCTCGCCGTTGAGCTGGGCGGCCTGCACGCGCAGGCTGGTGCAGGCCACCTTGGGGATCGAGTAGTAGATCACCCGTGCGTCGGTGAGGACGTAGTCGGCGAACAGATCACTGCTGGCCAGACCCAGCTGCGTCGTTACGGCGGACTCCATGTGCTGCACCCCTCGTGTCGGTCTGCTCCCTGCGATCCATCGGCGGACCGCCTCCGGATCTGACCCATTGCCGACACCGGGGTCGGGTCATTCGGGGGCTAGGTGCGCCGGGGCGCCGGCTGGCAGACCGGGCAGAAGTACGACGAGCGGTTCATGAACGCCACCCGGCGGATGGCGGTGCCGCAACGGGCGCAGGGGTCGTCTTCGCGACCGTAGGCGTGTAGCGAGCGGTCGAAGTAGCCGGACTCGCCGTTGACGTTGACGTAGAGGGCGTCGAACGAGGTGCCGCCTTGGGCGAGCGCGTCGCCCAGCACCGCACGGACGTGG
>NZ_DASZUF010000214.1:0-19115 GCF_035547795.1 Nocardioides sp. | reverse complement strand
GCCTCGCGCTGCACCGCCTCGCCGGCTTCCGCGTCGTGGGGACACGGGAGCGGGTGGGCCTGATGGAGTACGGCCCGATGGCCGGGCGATGGCGGGACGTCGTGCTCGTGGAGCGCCGCAGCGACCGCGTCGGCATCTAGGCGCTCAGGCGCGCAGCCCCGTCGGGAACCCGTCGATGCTCGTGGTGTTCTTGTCGCGGTGGTACGCCGCCAGTCCGTCGGGCCCCTTCTTCTCCGCCCACTGCCGCATCAGCGGGCGCTCGTCGACGTACTCCATCAGGGGCACGCCGTAGCCGCACGACGTCTGGACCAGGTCGACGGTCACGTCGAAGATCTGCCGGGCGCCGAGCATCGTCGGGAAGAGGCCGATCAGGTTGCCCCACTCCGGCTGGTCGGGCTGGATCTCCGCGGCCGTCCCGTAGAGCCGCAGCACCAGCGGCTGTCGCTCGAACGAGCAGAACATCAGGGTCATCCGGTTCACGTCGAGCAGGTGCGCGGCGGTCTCGTTGCCGCTCCCGGTGCCGTTGAGCCACACCACCCGGTTCGGGCCGAGCACTCGCAGCGAGTCCAGCCCCTTGGGTGAGACGTTGACCCGCCCGTCGCGCGCGGCGGTGCCGACGAAGAACACGTGCTGACCGGCGATGAACTCCGCCAGTCGGTCGCTGATCTGGTCGTACTGCTGCGCCATCGACATCCCTCCGTCGGTCCGTGGTGATCGTCTCACGACGAGGAAGGCAGGTGCCGTCGATCGCCGCTTGACCTTGACGCTGCGTCAGGGTCGCAGCCTGGTGCCATGACCACCACACCAGCCATCGAGATCGCCGGGCTGACCAAGTCCTACGGCGACCACGCGGTGCTCCGGGGCGTCGACCTGAGCATCCCCGCGGGCACCATCGTGGCGCTGCTGGGTTCCAACGGCGCCGGCAAGACGACCACGGTGCGGATCCTGTCGACGCTGCTCAAGGCCGACGGCGGGACCGCCACCGTGAACGGGTACGACGTCGCCGCACAGCCGGCGAAGGTGCGCGAGTCGATCAGCCTGACCGGGCAGTTCGCCGCCGTCGACCATGTCCTGACCGGTCGGGAGAACCTCGTCCTGGTCGCTCAGCTGCGACACCTGGCCGACCCGGGCCGCATCGCCGACGACCTGCTGACGCGGTTCGGCCTGAAGGACGCGGCCGGCCGGCGGGTGGCGACGTACTCCGGCGGGATGCGCCGCCGCCTCGACATCGCGATGAGCCTGATCGGCGACCCGCCGGTCCTCGTCCTCGACGAGCCGACCACCGGGCTCGACCCGCAGTCCCGGATCGAGGTCTGGGCGACGGTCAAGCAGCTCGCCGGGCGCGGCACCACCGTGGTGCTCACCACGCAGTACCTCGACGAGGCCGAGCACCTCGCCGACCGGATCGCGATCCTGCACGAGGGCCGCGTCATCGTCGAGGGCACGCTGGCGGAGCTGAAGCGGCTGCTGCCGCCCGCCACCGTCGAGTACGTCGAGAAGCAGCCGAGCCTCGAAGAGGTCTTCCTCGCCATCGTCACCCCGGAGGAGCAGCCGTGAACGACACCCTCGTCCTGCTGAAGCGCTCGCTTCGCCACATCCTGCGCAGCCCCGACACGATCATCAGCACCGCCGTCACGCCGATCGTGATGCTGCTGCTGTTCGTCTACGTCTTCGGTGGTGCCATCCACGCCGGCTCCGGCAGATACGTCGACTACCTGCTGCCCGGCATCCTGCTGATCACCGTCGCCTCCGGCATCTCCTACACCGCGTTCCGGCTCTTCACCGACGTCTCCGGCGGCATCGTCGAGCGCTTCTGGTCGATGCCGATCGCCCGCTCGGCGGTGCTGTGGAGTCACGTGCTGACCTCGGTGATCGCCAACCTGGTCTCGCTGGTGCTCGTCGTCCTCGTCGCGGTCGCGATGGGCTTCCGCTCCGGCGCCGGCGTGCTCGCCTGGCTGGCGGTGGTCGGGATCCTGGTGCTCTTCACCCTGGCGCTGACCTGGCTGGCGGTGATCCCGGGCCTGACCGCGACCTCGGTCGACGGGGTCAGCGGGTTCTCCTACCCGCTGATCTTCCTGCCGTTCGTCAGCTCCGCGTTCGTGCCCACCGCGGGCATGCCGGGGCCGGTCCGCTGGTTCGCCCAGCACCAGCCGGTGACGTCGATCGTCGACACCATCCGCCGCCTGTACGCCGAGCAGCCGGTGGGCCATGACGCCTGGATCGCGCTGGCGTGGTGCGTGGGCCTGCTGCTGGTCGCCTACGGACTGGCGATGCTGACCTACCGTCGCCGGCTGGCGTGAGAATGCGGTCATGCTGACGATCAGCCAGCTGGCGTCGTACGCCGGCGTGACGGTGCGCGCGGTCCGGCACTACCACGCGACCGGACTGTTGCCCGAGCCCGAGCGGGACCGCTCCGGCTATCGGCGGTACGACGCGGCGGCGGTGGTCGAGCTCATCCGGATCCGCACGCTGGCCGGCGCCGGCGTACCGCTGTCGCGGGTGCGCGAGCTGCTGACCGCGGACGAGGCCGAGTTCGCCGCGGCGGTCGAGGACGTCGACCGCCGGCTGCGCGCCGAGATCCGCGAGCTGCAGCGGCACCGCCGGCGCATCGCCGGCCTCGCCGCCGGCGACAGCCTGGCGCTGCCACCCGAGGCGGTCGCCTACCTCGGTCGACTGCGGTCGATCGGGGTGCCCGAGCCGATGGTCGAGGCCGAGCGCGACGCCTGGATCCTGGTGGCGGCGCAGCTGCCCGAGCAGATGCCGTTCTACATGCGGATGAAGGAGCAGCAGCTCGGTGACCCGGGCGTCCGGGATCTCTACCGCGACCTCGCCGAGGTGATCGGCTGGTCCGCCGACGACCCCCGGCTGCCCGCCGTGGCCGACCGGCTGGCCGCGCTCTTCGACGCCGTCCCCGCCAAGGACTGGGCGCAGAACGCGCTGCCCGCCGACCTCGCCGCGCTGCTGGACGCGGTCTTCCTCGACTCGGTGCCCTGCGCGACCCGGCTGCTGGAGCTGCTCGAGGAGCGCGGCTGGGTGGGGTGGACCAACATGCGACCGCTGCGGCGGTCGTAGGAACAACAGCTGGGTTGGTCGGGCGACATGCCGGCGTGTCACCCGACCAACCCAGCTGTTGTTTTGTGAAGGCTGGCCTACCGGACCACGCCGATGGCGAAGCCGTCCCACCCCTTCACCCCGACGGTCTGCAGCGCGGTGGCCTCGATCCGGTCGTCCTGTCCGAGCATGTCGATCAGCCCCCAGGTGCCGTGCACCCGCGGGTCGGAGCTGTCGGGGTCCGCGACGGCGCCGTTGCGGACGACGTTGTCGCCGATGATCACCGTGCCGGGCCGGCTCAAGGCCACAGCGGCCTCCAGGTACGCCGGATTGCTCGGCTTGTCGGCGTCGATGAACACCAGGTCGAAGGGCTCGACGCTCGCCTCCACCAGCGCTCGGACCGACTCGAGGGCGGGCCCCACGACCAGCTCGACCCGATCGGCCACCCCCGCCCGGCGGAGGTTCTCCTCGGCCACGACGGCCGTGGCCGGGTCGATCTCGAAGGTGACGACCCTGCCCGCCGGGCCGACCGCCCGGGCCAGCCAGATCGTCGAGTAGCCGGCCAGGGTGCCGAACTCCAGCACCCGCCTCGCCCCCGCGATCCGCGCAACCACGGACAGGAACGCTCCCTGGGTCGGAGAGACGTCCGCCTGCGGCATCACCGTGCGCGCGGAGCTCTCCCGCGCGGCCACGAGGGCGTCGTCCTCGTTCACCAGACGGTCGACGAAGTAGTCGTCGACCTTCGACCAGATTGCCTCGCCGTCGTACACGCGACCACCCTAGGGGGTGGCCGCACCCAGGAAGTCCACCAGCAGCGCGTTGACCGGCCCCGGGGACTCGGCCGGAAGGGAGTGCGTGCCCGGCAGGACGGCCAGGCGGCCCTCGGGCAGCGCTGCGGCGACGGCCGCCGAGTGGTCGAGTCGTACGGCGCCGCGGTCGGCCTGGAGAACCAGCGTCGGCGCCGTGACGCCCGCGAGCTCGCTCAGCGGGATCTCCGGCTCGGTGCGCCACATCTGGATGGTCTTGGCGTGGACCACGGCGAAGTGCTCCGGACCGTCGGGCGAGACCGGGTCGTAGCCGTGGCGCAGGAACTCCATCGCCTCCGGCGCGGCCAGCGCCTCGGTCAGATCGCCGTCGCCGTCCTCGGCCCGGCCCGCAGCCGCGTAGTACTGGTCGATCAGCACCATCCGCGCCACCAGGTCGGGCCGGCGCATGGCCACCAGCAGCGCGACCACGGCGCCGTCGCTCCATCCCACCAGGTGCGCCGGCCCCCTCACCTCCTGCGCGAGGTAGGCGATGGTGTCCTCGGCCATCACCGCATAGGTCAGGGGGCCGTCGACGTCCGGCGTGTGCGCGTGACCGCGCCGCTCGGGCACGTGCACGCGGAACCCGGCCGCGGCCAGCGCCGGCGTCTGGGCGGCGAAGGACGCGGCCCCGGAGAAGCCGCCGTGCAGCAGCACCAGCGGCCTGCCCGCCCCGCTCACCTCGTGCCAGACCCGGCGGCCGGCCACGTTCACGTACGTCGCAACATCGGGCATGCGCCCATCTTCCTCCGCCGCCAGAATGCCGCCATGAGCTGCTTCGTCTCGCATGTCACGATCGACTGCCGCAACGCCTACGAGCTGTCCCAGTGGTGGAAGGGCGTCCTCGGCTACGTCGACATCGACGGCGACCCGAACCTGCCCGGCCACCGGGAGTGCATGATCCGCGATCCCGACGGCGGCCACCGGCTGCTGTTCATCGAGGTGCCGGAGGGCAAGGCGGTGAAGAACCGGCTCCATCTGGACCTGCGCCCGCGCCAGGGCGGCCGTGACGAGGAGGTCGCCCGCCTGCGCGAGTACGGCGCCACCCAGGTCGCCGACCTGCGCGGGACGCACGGCCCGGGCAGCGGCTGGGTGGTGCTCGCCGACCCGGAGGGCAACGAGTTCTGCGTGCTGCGGTCGGAGGCGGAGCTGGCCGCGGCCGGCTGACGGGTGCCGGTCAGCCCCCGACCGGCAGTCGGACCGTGACGCGGAGTCCGCCGGCGGGCCGGGGCGTGAGCACGAGGGTGCCGTCGTGCGCCAGGGTGATGCTCTTGACGATCGCCAGGCCGAGCCCGACGCCCGCGTGATCGGTGTGGAGGCGCTCGGTGCCGCGCTGGAACGGCTCGGTGAGCGTGGTGACCAGGTGCGGGGCGAGCTCCTCACCGGTGTTCTCGACCGCGAGCTCGACGTACTCGGGGTGAACGGAGGTGGCGACCCACACCGTGCCCTGCTGGGGCAGGTTGTGGACGATCGCGTTGTGCACCAGGTTCGTGGTCAGCTGCAGCAGGAGCGCGGGCGAGCCGGTCGTCGGCGCCAGGTCGCCGGACGTCTCGATCGTGACGCCGCTCCGCTCGGCGAGGGGCAGCAGCGTCTCGGCGGCCTCCTCCGCGACGAGGGACAGGTCGACACGCTCGCGGGTGAAGGAGCGCTGGTCCGCACGGCTGAGCACCAGCATGGCTTCGGTGAGGTCGATCGCCCGGACGTTGACGTCGTAGAGCCGGTCGAGGAGGACGGCGAGGTCCCGGTCCGGGTCCTTGCGGGCGACCTCGAGGAGCGCCTGTGTGATGGCCAGCGGGGTGCGCAGCTCGTGGGAGGCGTTGGCGGCGAACCTCTTCTGCTCGGCCACGTGCGCGTCCAGCCGCGCCAGCATGGCGTCGAAGCTGTCGGCGAGCTCGCGGAACTCGTCGTTGGGGCCGGGGAGCCGGATCCGGTGCGAGAGCGAGCCGTCGGCCGCGATCCGGGTGGCCTCGGTGATCCGGTTCAGCGGGCTGAGCATGTGGCCGGCCAGGATCCATCCGCCCAGCAGACCGAACGCCAGCAGGAAGGCCAGCACCAGCACCGCGGTCGGGGCGAAGGAGCGCAACAACTGCGCGTGGCTGCGCACCATGAACACCACCCCGGGGTGGAACCCGCGCGAGAGGGAGAAGTAGCCCGCGGTGAGCAAGACGACGCCCGCCAGCATGAGGAAGCCGGCGTAGCTCAGGGTGAGCTTGAGCCGGACGCTGAGCCCCGGCGGCCTGGTCATGCCGTCTCGATGCGGTAGCCGACGCCGGGCACCGTGGCGATGATCCACGGCTCGCCGAGGCGCTTGCGCAGCGCCGAGACGGTGATGCGCACGGCGTTGGTGAACGGGTCGGCGTTCTCGTCCCACGCCCGCTCCAGGAGCTCCTCGGCGCTGACCACGCCACCCTCCGCCGCGACGAGCACCTCCAGCACGGCGAACTGCTTGCGGGTGAGCGCGACGTACCGCCCGTCGCGATAGACCTCGCGACGGAACGGGTCCACGCGCAGGCCCGCGAGCTCGCGCACGGGCGGCCTACTGTGCGCGCGGCGCCGGTCGAGCGCGCGCAGCCTCAGCACCAGCTCGCGCAGCTCGAACGGCTTGGTGAGGTAGTCGTCGGCGCCGAGCTCGAACCCCGACGCCTTGTCGTCGAGCCGATCGGCGGCGGTGAGCATCAGGATCGGCATGCCGCTGCCCGAGGCGACGATGCGGGCGGCGACCTCGTCGCCGGAGGGGCCGGGGATGTCGCGGTCGAGTACGGCGATGTCGTAGGCGTTGACGCTCAACAGCTCCAGTGCGGTCTCGCCGTCGCCGGCGATGTCGGAGGCGATCGCCTCCAGGCGCAGGCCGTCGCGGACGGCCTCGGCCATGAGGGGCTCGTCCTCGACGATCAGCACACGCATGGCTCGATGCTAGAGAGCACTGCTGTATCGCGGGCGTATCGAATTCCGCATACGCGCTGACAACGTCGCGCTGCCTTGACTGGGCGGCATGTTCGTCAGCCAACCGGCACGTCGCCGCGCAGCGCGCCCGAGGAGCACGCGCATCACCGTCTACGGCTGCGGCCCGGACGAGGCCGCCCTGTTCCGAGAGCTCGCGCCCCGGTTCGGCGTCCTGCCGACCATCGTCGAGGAGGCCGTGTCCGAGGCGAATGTCGACCTGGCACTCGGCCGACGGTGCATCAGCATCGGTCACAAGACCCCTGTCACGCACGGCGCCCTTCGCGCGCTCGCCGACGCCGGCGTGCGCTACGTCTCCACCAGGAGCATCGGCGCCAACCACCTCGACGTGGCCTATGCGAGCAGCCTCGGGATCTGCGTCGGGAACGTCGCCTACTCGCCCGACAGCGTCGCCGACTTCACCCTGATGATGATGCTGATGGTGCTGCGCCACGCGCCGGCCCTCATCCGCCGTACCGACGCCCACGACTACCGGCTGGACAGCCACCTACGCGGCCGGGAGCTGCGCGACCTGACCGTGGGCGTCGTCGGGACCGGACGCATCGGAAGCGCGGTCCGCGACCGGCTGCGCGGCTTCGGCTGCCGGGTGCTGACCCACGACAGCCGTGCCACCACCGCCGAGCACGTCGATCTCGACGAGTTGCTCCGGGACAGCGACATCGTCACCCTCCACACGCCGCTGACCGCGACGACCCACCACCTGCTCGACCGGCAGCGGATCGGACGGATGAAGCGCGGTGCGGTCGTCGTCAACACCGGCCGCGGCGGGCTCGTCGACACTGAGGCGCTGATCTGGGCGCTCGAGCAGGGTCGGCTGGGCGGCGCGGCCCTGGACGTCCTCGAGGGCGAGGAGGGCGTCTTCTACGCCGACTGCCGGGATCGACCCGTGCCCAGCGCGGCGCTGCTCCGTCTCCAGCGGCTGCCGCAGGTGCTCATCAGCCCGCACACCGCCTTCTACACCGACCACGCCCTGGTCGACATCGTCGAGAACAGCCTCATCAACTGCCTGAGATTCGAAAGCGGAAACCATGAATAGAGTCAAGATCGGTGTCATCTTCGGCGGGATCTCCGAGGAGCACCCCGTCTCGGTCAAGTCGGCGCGCGAGATCGCCGCGAGCATCGACACCGACAAGTACGAGCCGTTCTATCTCGGGATCACCCCGAGCGGGGCGTGGAAGCTCTGCGAGAGCCCCGACGCGGGCTGGGAGAACGGCCGCACCGCCGTGCTGTCGCCGGACCGCGGCGTGCACGGGCTGCTGGTGCTGGAGCCGGACGCGTACGAGGCGGTCCGGCTCGACGTGGTCCTCCCGGTGCTTCACGGCAGACTCGGCGAGGACGGCGCGATCCAGGGTCTCCTGGAGCTCTCCGGCATCCCCTACGTCGGTTGCGACATCGCCAGCTCGGCGCTGTGCATGGACAAGTCGCTGGCCTACACCGTCGCGCGGGGCGCGGGGATCGCCACGCCGGCGTTCCGAGTCGTCACGCCGCACGAGCACGTCGACGCGGACCGGCTCTGCTACCCGGTCTTCGTGAAGCCGGCTCGCTCCGGCTCGTCCTTCGGCGTCAGCAAGGTCGCCAGCGCCGAGGAAATGCCGGAGGCGCTGGCGATCGCACGGCAGTACGACGCCAAGGTCCTCATCGAGGAGGCCGTGGTCGGGAGCGAGGTCGGCTGCGCGATCATGGGCGAGCGGTTCGGTCTGGTCGCCGGCGAGGTGGACCGCGTCGCCCTCTCGCACGGCTTCTTCAGAATCCACCAGGAGGCGTCGCCCGAGAGCGGCTCGGAGAACGCCACGTTCATCGTGCCCGCCGACATCCCCGAGGACTCCCGCCGGCTGGTCCAGGAGACGGCCAAGACCATCTACCGCGCGCTGGGCTGCCGGGGCCTCGCCCGCGTCGACATGTTCCTCACCGAGGACGGTCGGGTGGTACTCAACGAGGTCAACACGTTGCCCGGCATGACGTCGTACAGCCGCTATCCGCGGATGATGGCCGCCGCCGGGCTGCCGCTCGCCGAGGTGATCGACCGGCTGGTGTCCCTGACGCTGCACGGGAAGCGGCGATGAACGGCGACTTCGTGTTCGTGGACGAACTGGTGCCCGGCATCCGCTGGGACGCCAAGTACGCCACCTGGGACAACTTCACCGGGAAGCCGGTGGACGGATACCTGGCGAACCGCATCGTCGGCACCCGGGCCCTGTGCGAGGCCCTCGGCCAGGCCCAGGAGAAGGCGGCGTACCTGGGCTTCGGTCTGCTGCTGTGGGACGGCTACCGCCCGCAGCGCGCGGTGGACTGCTTTCTGCGCTGGTCGCGACAACCCGAGGACGGCCGGAGGAGGCTGCGCCACTATCCCCGCATCGAGCGCTGGCAGATGTTCGAGCAGGGCTACGTGGCCGCCCGGTCGGGCCACAGCCGGGGCAGCACCGTCGACCTCACCCTCTTCCACCTGGCCACCGGCGAGCTGGTCCCGATGGGCGGCGACCATGACCTGATGGACCCGATCTCGCACCACGGCGCACCCGGGATCACGCCCGTCGAGGCGCGCAACCGCGAGCATCTGTGCGCCATCATGGAGGACTGCGGCTTCGACCGGTACGACCACGAGTGGTGGCACTACTCGCTGCGCGACGAGCCCTACCCGGACACGTACTTCGACTTCGCGATCGCCTACGACGGCTGCGCGGCGGCCATCGGCCGGCGGTCCATGCCGCGCCACGCGGGCGAGCACACCGGCGCCATCGTGGTCGCGAAGTAGACGGCGCCGAACAGGACCAGCGCCGCGACCAGCCCGATGCCGCTCACCGCGAGCCCCGCGAACAGGCCGCCCAGCGGCATCAGCGACCAGGACGCCGCCAGCGACAAGGCACTGACCCGACCCGTCTGCTGCTCGGGGATGCGCTCGAACTGCACCGCGCCGAGCACCGGGTTGATGAAGCCGGCACCGAATCCTGCGACCAGGTGGACCGCCGCCACCGCCCACAGCGGGAAGCCGCACGCCATCGCGATCCAGCGTGGCGCGCCGGCCAGGAGGTAGCCGACGACGTAGGTGCGAAACCGCGGCAGTCGCTCGGCCCGCCACGTCGCCAGCAACGACCCGACCAGGGCTGCCCCACCCATACAAGCGCCGAGCAGACCGATCGCGGCGGGGCCGCTCCCCGAGCCTCGCGCCCACACCGGCAGCATCACCGCGGAATAGCCCTGGTCGAGCAGGTTGGTGACGGCGACCATCAGCATCAGGCCGAGGAGGACCGGGTCGCGGCGCAGGATGTCCCAGCCGCCGCGTAGTTCGGTCAGGTACGCCGGGGCGCGGCCGGCGTCTCGGCTGCGGGAGCGGATCAGGGCCCGGCCCGCCGCCATGCCGCGGGTCGCCGCCCCCAGCACCGCGCCGCACACCACGAACGACGCGGCGTCGACCAGCAGCGCGTCCGCTGGGCCCAGCAGCGCCACCACGCCACCGCCGCCGGCCGCGCCCACGAGTGCGGCGAGGCGATCGGTCGTACCGACCAGGCCGGTGACCCGCTCGGTGGGCAGCCCGAGATGACGGACCAGCGCCGGCACCATCGCATGGTGGGCCACGTCGCAGGGTCCGCGCAGCAACCCGGTCAGGGCCACCAGCGCGACCAGCACCGGGAAGTGGAGCCACCCGGTCGCGTACGTCAACGGGACCAGCGCGACCGCCCCGGCCGAGGCGAGATCGAAGGCGACGGCCATCCGGCGCGGGCCGGCGCGATCGATCCACGGACCGCTGAGGGCCTGCGCCAGCACCAGCGGCGCGATCTCCGCGAACGCGACCAGCCCCGTCTTCGACGCCGAGCCGGTGGTGGTGAGCACCAGCCACGGCATCGCGATCTGGGCGAGCCGGGTCCCGGCCGAGGAGACCGCGTCCGCGGCGAGGAAGCCCGCGAGGGCTCCGCCTCTCACGGGGACGGCTCCACGTGCCCGGGCACCGGGAACGCCTGGATCTGGAACACGAAGGGCGCCGCGGCCGCGCCCGGCTCGTCGTCGTAGGAGGCCAGGACCTCCTTCACCCTCGCCACGACCTCCGCCGCCCGCTCCGCCGGGATCGTGTAGACCCAGTCGCTCACGGTGGAGGCGTCCCGCCACGCGGCGGGCAACAGCGGCCGCTCCCCCATCGCGGCCTGGATGTTCTCGGCGTACAGCACCGCCGCGGCCTGCCAGTAGGCGTCGGCGACCTGCCTCTCCTCCCGGGTCCGCGCGTCGGCCGAACGGGTGTGGGTCTCCTGGTGGGCGGCCCGCCACCAGCGATCGCGGGCGTTGCCGCGCTGTTCGTCCTCGACCACGAACCCGTGCTCGGCGAGCTGGCGCAGGTGGTACGACGTCGCCCCGCTGTTGAGCCCGAACCGCGCCGCCAGCGTGGTCGCCGTCGCCGGGCCTTCGATCCGCAGATGGCTCAGGATGCGCAGCCGGGTCGGGTGGGCCAACGCGCGCAGCCCCGCCAGGCCAGGGGTGACGACAGCCTGTCTCTTCTCGGCCATGCCCTCAGGGTAGATTGCCAAGATTCATTTGCAAATGGTTCTTGGCAAATCACTCTTGGCTACCGTGAAGGACGTGAACGCCGACGAGATGCCCCCGCGATGACCAGCGCCGTCGTGGTCGGAAGCGGACCCAACGGCCTCGCCGCCGCGATCCGGCTGGCGCACGCCGGGCTGGACGTCACCGTGGTGGAGGCGAGCGATCGGCCGGGCGGCGGCGCCCGCACCAGCGAACGGACGCTCCCCGGGCTGCTCCACGACGACTGCGCCGCGTTCCACCCCACCGGCGTCGCGTCGCCGTACTTCGCCTCGCTGGCGCTGGAGCGTCACGGCCTGCGCTGGCTGTGGCCCGAGGTCGACCTCGCGCACCCGCTCGACGACGGCCGGGCCGGCATCGCGACCCGGCACCTGCGGGCGTCGGCGGCCTCGCTGGGGGTCGACGAGAGCCGCTGGCTGCGGCTCTTCGGTGCCGTGGTGCGCGACTTCGACGACCTGATCGGCGAGGTGCTCCAGCCGCTCGGTCATCTCCCCCGCCACCCCGTCGCCCTGGGTCGCTTCGGTCTCCGAGCGCTGCCGTCGGCGACCGCGCTCGCCCGGATGTTCCGGGACGAGCCGGCGCGTGCCCTCTTCACCGGCGTCGCGGCCCACAAGTTCGGACGGCTCGACAGCCCGCTGAGCAGCTCGGTCGGCCTGATGCTGATCGCCACCGCGCACGCGGTCGGGTGGCCGGTCGCCGCGGGCGGAACCGAGTCGATCACCCGGGCGCTGCTGGCCGAGCTGACAGCGCACCGAGGCACCGTCGTGACGGGGGTCCGGGTCACCTCCCTGGACATGCTGGCCGACCTGGTCGGCGGCCGCCCCGAGGTCGTCATGCTCGACACCGCCCCGCGTGGCGCGCTGGAGATCGTCGGCGACCGGCTGCCCGGCCGGGTGCGCCGGGCCTACCAGCGCTACTCCTACGGCCCGGCGGCCTTCAAGGTCGACATCGCCATCGAGGGCGACATCCCGTGGCGCAACGACGACTGCCGGCGTGCCGGCACCCTGCATCTGGGGGGATCCGCAGTCGAGATCGCCCGGGTCGAGGCCGCCACGGTCGCGAGCCGGATGCCGCCGCGGCCGTTCGTCCTCCTCGGGCAGCAGTACCTCATTGACAGGTCCCGCTCGAGCGGCTCCGCCAACCCGATCTACGCCTACGCCCACGTGCCGCACGGGTACGACGGGGACGCGACCGACGCGGTCCTGGGCCAGATCGAGCGCTTCGCGCCGGGCTTCCGCGAGCAGGTGCTGATGGTCGCGGCCCGTGGCCCGCTCGAGATGGCGACCTACAACGCCAACTACGTCGGCGGCGACATCAGCGCGGGCGCGAACACCGCCCGCCAGATCCTGGCGCGCCCGAGAGCCGCGCTGGACCCGTACGCCACCGGCGTCCCCGGGGTCTACCTGTGCTCGTCGGCCACCCCGCCTGGCGCCGGCGTACACGGCATGGGCGGCTTCCACGCCGCCAACACCGCGCTCCGGTGGCTGCACGCCCGAGTCTGAGCCCGCGCCGCCGCGCTCACCGGGTCAGGCCGGGACCGGCAGGTTGTTCTCGCGGGCATACGCCGCCCGGCAGGCGGCGGCGCAGAAGCCCATCGTCCGGCCGTCGTGCTCGAGGGTCAGCGCGCCCGGCCCCAACCGCACGTGCATCCCGCACATCGGGTCGATCACGATCCCTTCGGGCAGGTCCGTGCCGTCCGCTGCGCCGGCGTCCCTCTGCGCGCGATACTCGGCGGTCATGTGGGCGACCACCTCGTCGGCGGTACACGGCTTGCCGCCCATGCCGATGCTGCCGTCGGCGATGCCCACCAGGTTGACCCACAGGTCTTCCTGAGCCCGCTGCCAGTCGTGTTGGCGATCGAGGTGGCGGACGGCGCGCCGGACGGCCCCGGTGGCGGTGCGCGACATCTCCGAGCGCCACGACTCCGGCACCGTGAGCGTCACCCAGAGCGGCGGCACCGCACCGGGCGTCCACGGACCGTCACCCGTCGTCCAGCCGTCGAGCTCGCGGAAGCCGACGTGGGTCATGGCACGGGCGCGGCGCATCGTCTCCTCCGCGACGCCCTCCTCCGCCCCCACCAGCACCTCGCACACGTCTGCCGCGAGCAGGCGGCGGTCGCCGTCCGCGAGCGCGCCGCGCGGACACGCGAACTCGATCAGGAACATCCTCAACCCCTTCGTGGTGGATGGCGGGCACCGCCCGTGGCCTTCCATCGAAGATACCCCCGGGTGGTATTTGACGCCAGGGCGAGCCGATGCGGTCGCCTCCCGGCGACCGGGCTCTCAGCTGACGTGCGTGCCGGTGAGATAGCCCTGGATGGCGCGACCGACCGGGCCGACGACCTCCGCCAAGGGGATGTCGCAGAGCGGAGGGATGCGGTAGACGTAGCGCACCAGCGCGGCGCCGATCAGGTGGGCGCCGGCCAGTTCGGCCCGCAGCTCGACGTCGCCGCCTTCGATCACGGACCCCACCCGGGCGATGACCTCGGCTCGGACGAAGTCGCGCAACACGTCGCTGGCGGCCTCGTTGAAGGCGGCGGAGACCAGCATCGCCTGGAACGGCTCCCGTCGCGCCGGGTCCTCCCAGATCCCGAAGAAGTACGCCGCGAGGCGGGCTCCGACCTCCCCGTCGCCCTCGGCCAGCGCCGACTCGATGCCGTCGTGGGGTCGCACGGCCTCGTCGAGGATGGCCCGGAAGAGACCTTCCTTGCCTCCGAAGAACTGCACGATCAACGAGGGATCGACCGCCGCGTCGCGGGCGATCGCACGCACCGTGGTGGCTTCGTATCCGTTGGCGAACTGCCTGCGGGCGGCGCGCAGGATGTCGCCGCGGGTGTCGGCGTCGCCCCCTCGTCGGCCGCCTCTCCTGCGACCCGAGTGCTCAGGGGGAGAGGCCGGCATACCGCGCAGTATAGGGAGCGAGCCGGGTCGACACAGGTGAACTCAACACGCTATGAGTTTTGCCGAATCGCGGCTACCGTCGACGCATGCTGCCCGTGGATCACCTGGTCGCCTTCACCCTGACCGCCTTCGTGCTCATCGCCGTCCCGGGCCCGAGCGTTCTCTTCGTCATCTCTCGGTCTCTGGTGCTCGGGCGGCTCGCCGGCCTGGCCACCGTCGTCGGAAATGCCACCGGCGTCTACATCCAGATGCTCGCGATCGCCTTCGGCCTCGGCGCGATCGTGGAGCGGTCCGTCGAGGTCTACACGCTGGTCAAGCTCGCCGGTGCCGCCTACCTGGTCTACCTCGGTGTCCAGGCGCTGCGCCACCGGGGGAAGCTCGCGGCCGCGCTCGACCCACGCGTCGAGGCCAAGGCCACCCGGCGGATCTTCCTCGACGCGTTCGCGGTCGGGGTGGCGAACCCCAAGGCCATGGTCTTCTTCGCCGCGATGCTGCCGCAGTTCGTCGACAGGGCGAGCGGTCACGTCCCGCTCCAGATGATGTTCCTGGGTGCGGTCTTCTTCCTGGTGGCCCTGGTCTCCGACGGCACCTGGGCCCTGGCCGCCGGCGCCGCGCGCACCTGGTTGAGCGCCAGTCCTCGCCGTCTCGAGCTCGTCGGGGGCACGGCCGGCCTGGCCATGGTCGGCATCGGCGCGCGCCTGGCCCTCAGCGGCCGCCACGACTGACCGACAGGATCACCCGATGAGCCTGATCGCCGTCTTCTCCGACCTCCACGGCAACACGCCGGCGCTGCGTGCCTTCCTGGCCGAGATCGACGCCGTGGGACCCGACCTCGTGGTCAATCTCGGCGACATCGCCTCCGGCGGAGTCGACCCGCGCGGGACCATGGCCCTGCTGGCGACGCGTCCGGAGATCCTGACCGTGCGCGGCAACCACGAGCGCCAGCTGACCACCCTCGAGCGCGAGGAGATGAGCGCGGCCGATCAGCTCGCGTTCGACACCCTCGACGGTGCCACCCTCGACCGTCTCGGTGCCCTGCCGACGAGTCTGGAGATCGCCCCCGGCGTACTGGCGTTCCACGGCTCGCCCGCCGACGATCTCTGCTATCTGCTCGAGACGGTCGATCCCGCCGTCCCCGGCGGTCTGCGCGAGTCGACCGACGAGGAGGTGCTGACTCGGCTGGGCACGCACGCCCGGCGTTACGGCGTCTACCTGTGCGGCCACACCCACCTGCAACGCATCCGCCGTCTGCCCGATGGGGCGCTGGTCGTCAATCCCGGCAGTCTGGGCTGGCCGGCGTTCGCCGACAGCGACCCGCACCCACACCGTGTCGAGGCGGGCAGCCCCCGCGCGCGCTACGCACTGCTGCGCTCCACCGCCGACGGCTGGGAGGTCAGCGCTCGCTCCCTGGAGTATGACGTCGAGGCAGCCGCCACGCTCGCCGAGGACCACGGTCGCGACGACATCGCTCACGCCCTGCGGACCGGCCGTGCCTCGTCCGCGGGCCCGTCGAGCCGGGCCGCCCTGCCGCTCGTCGCGGCCGAGGCGTCGGCCTACCTGTCCGCCGACGAGGTGGTGCGCAGCGACGCCCCCGAGGTCATCGCGCTCGCTCACGAGCTCCGCGGCGATGCCACCGACGACGTCGCCTTCGCCAAGGCGGCCTATACCTGGGTCAGAGACCGAGTCACCCACTCGGTCGACGCGCAGGATCCGCGCCGTACCGTCAGCGCCACCGAGGTGCTGCGACACCGCACCGGCGTGTGCTTCGCCAAGTCGCACCTGCTTGCCGCGCTCCTGCGCGCCGGCGGTGTGCCGGCGGGTCTGTGCTACCAGCGCCTCGGCGACGGGGACGGCCATGTCCTGCACGGCCTGGTCGCCGTCCACCTCGACGGTCGCTGGCACCGGATCGACGCCCGCGGCAACAACGCCCACGTCGACGCGCGGTTCACGCTGTACCGCGAGCGACTGGCCTGGGTGGCCGACCCGGCGGCGGGCGAGGTCGACTATCCCCAGGTCTTCGTCCGGCCCGCTCCCGAGGTGGTCGCCGCCCTGCGCGGCAGCCACGACATGCTCGAGCTGTGCCGGACGGGACTGCCGACGGCGCTCGATCCGGGGCTGGCGGGCCGAGTCTGACTGCTCCTCGCGCCGACGCTCCCCCACGGATCAGTCGATGCCGAGCGACGTCCGCGAGGTGGGCGAAGGAGAAGACCGAGCCGGCCGCCAGCACCGGGGCGAACTGCCGGCATCCATCGACACGAATCGGGCCCGAGCGGGCGGCTCGACCTCCCGGCGGGCGGCCACGGTGACCTGGTGGCCCGCCGACAGCAGGGTGTGGGTGGTGGCCCGGCCGATGAGGCCGCTGCCTCCGGCGATGAGGATGTGCATGGTCATGCTCCCTTCGTGGCGGTGTGACTGCGGGCGCGGATGGCCGTCTCAGGCGCCCGGGACGGTCGCGACGTCGGCGCCCCGCACCCGAGGTAGCGCCAAAACGAGCACGAACGAGAGCGCGAAGACACCGAGTTGCCAGGTCAGGGCCTGCTCGAGCGTGCGGGCGAAGTCGTGGCGACGAGCGTGGGGCATCGCCTCGTCCAGGACCGCGGACGCGACCGCCCGTGGCATCTTCGCCACCTGCGCGGTCACCCGAGCGCAGCTTCGCGGCGTCGCCGACGGGTCCGTGGCGTGGGCGCGGTCGGTGAAGCAGCGGGTGAAGCCGGCGAGCACGCCGTGCTGCTGGGCGCTGCTCAGCCCGGCGGACGCGATCTCGTGCTGCAGGCCGGGACCGACCGCATCGATCGAACGCTGCGCGTTGGCACCGAGCAGGCCGAAGAAGATCACTCCGACGACGGCGATGCCCAACGCGGCGCCGACCTGCTGCGCCGTGGCCAGTACGCCGGAGGCAGAGCCGGCGTCCCGCTGCGGCAGTCCGGCGATGATGACGCCGGTGACCGGTGCCAGGAAGAGCCCCGCGCCGGCGCCGGCCACCGCCAGGGCGGGCAGCAACTGGTAGCCGTGCAGGCCGGTGCCGGCCAGATGGAGGGTCAGCACGACCCCTGCCATGCCCAGCACCAACAGGGCCGTGCCGAGCGAGAGGGTCCCGGTGCCGAGCCGCCGTACGACGGCGCTGGAGCGCGCCGAGGCGACGGCGACGAAGATCGCGAACCCGAGCGTCACCGACCCGGCGTGCACCGCGCTGTAGCCGAGCCCCGCTTGCAGCGTGAGGATGAAGACGAAGAAGAAGCTCGGGATGCCGGCGAAGAAGACCAGGCTCACCGCGAGCCCGACGCTGAAGCTGCGCTGCCCGAACAGGCGCAGTCGCACCAGGGGATCGCCACCGGGCCGGGCGCTGAGCAGACGCTGCTGGGCCACGAAGACCGCAAGCACCGGCACGCTGAGAGCGAGCAGAACCCAGGTCCAGGCCGGCCAGCCCTGGTCACGTCCCACCACCAGCGGGAGCACCAGCAGGAACAGGCCAGCCGTCACCAGCACTGCACCGGTGAGGTCGAGTCGCCGCCCCCGATCGCCGTACGTCTCCGGGACGATCCGCAGGGCCCCGGTCAGGGCGACGATGCCGATGGGCAGGTTGAGGTAGAAGATCGAGCGCCAGTCGCTACCGAAGACGTCGGCCGCGATCAGCGCACCGCCCAGTACCGGGCCGGAGATGGTGGCCAGGCCGATCGAGGCGCCGTACGCACCCAGCGCCCGGGGCCGGCTCCCTTCGTCGAACAGGCCCTGGATGATGGCCAGGACCTGCGGAAACATCAGCCCGGAGAACATGCCCTGCAGCAGTCGTGAGATCACCAGCGTGGTGCCGTTCGGTGCCGCGCCGCACAGAGCCGAGGTCAGGACGAAGCCGAGCATTCCGATCACGAACAGCCGGCGGCGACCGTAGCTGTCACCGAGACGACCGCCGGTGATCAGGGTGCAGGCGAACGTGAGCGAGTAGCCCGCCAGCACCAGCTGGACCATGCCGAAGCTGGTGTCGAGATCGGCCTGGATGGAGGGGACCGCCACCGTGACGATCGTGGTGTCGAGCAGCTGCATGAACACCGCCGAGAGCACGACCGCCAGCGCCAGCCAGCGGCCACGTCCCCCGGCGAGCCTGCGCTCCGCGGTGAGGGCTGTGGCGGTCATCAAAAACTCCTCGATCGTTGAGTTAATTGAACTCTACGCTCGTTGAGTTTTCTGTCAACCGCCCGGTGGAGGTGGTTGGTCGCAGGCGCGGATCCCGGCGATCACGGCCTCGCGACCCTGCCGTTTCGGAGATCAGCGAGCTCGCGTGCGACGCGCTGGTCGTGCTCGCGAGCGCGGTGCCACCTACCAGGAGCAGCTCGCCACCGACAGCTCGCGCCCGAACGGCCTGGTCGTTCGGCCTTGCGGTCAGAGCGGCGGAGGTAGCCGGGGTCAGCTTCGCGGCGGTCGCCAGCTGTGCGCTGTACTTCGTTGCCAGCGCCTGCACCTGAGGGCCGTCGTCGACCAGGGTGTCCGCGGTGTTGACCCCAGTTGGGCCGAGGGTGATTGCGATGCCAGCAATGGTGCGGACGGTGAGCCCTCACAGCGAGAGGCCGGTGGCGACGAGTGCGGGGTTGTGATCCTCGATGGTCTTCCCGACCAAGGAGAGCCTCGTCCATCTCCTGGCAGGCCGACCGGGTCCTGGGGCCTGCTGCGCAGTGAGCGGTTCGGCGGATTCGACAGCCTGGACGCCTTCCGGACATGGGCGGCCTTCTACGTCGGCTACGAACGCGCCTACCACGAAGGCTGCACCCTAGGAGCCCTTGCGAGCGAGATCATCAAGACCGACCTCGACAACACCGGCCGACGTCAGTGCGCCATGTCCACGAAGCGGCTGTAGTGGCCCTGGAAGGCGACGACGAGG
>NZ_DASZUF010000213.1:0-10239 GCF_035547795.1 Nocardioides sp. | reverse complement strand
GGCGGCCGGACGCTCACCACGATCAGCGGCACGGTCGATCTAGGCTGAGTGCGTGCAGCCCTACCTCGACCTGCTTCGGCGCATCCTCGACGAGGGCGTCGAGAAGTCCGACCGCACCGGCACCGGGACGCTGAGCATCTTCGGCCACCAGACCCGCTACGACCTGCGCGCGGGCTTCCCGCTCGTCACCACGAAGAAGATCCACACCCGCTCGGTCTTCGGCGAGCTGCTGTGGTTCCTGCGCGGAGACACCAACGTGCGCTGGCTGCAGGAGCGCGGCATCACGATCTGGGACGAGTGGGCCGACGAGAACGGCGACCTCGGCCCGGTCTACGGCGCGCAGTGGCGCTCCTGGCCCACTCCCGACGGCCGGCACATCGACCAGCTGGCGCAGGTGATCGACCAGATCCGGGCCAACCCCGACAGCCGCCGCCACGTCGTCTCGGCCTGGACCCCGGCCGAGGTCGACGAGATGGCGCTGCCGCCCTGCCACAGCCTCTTCCAGTTCTACGTCGCCGACGGACGGCTCAGCTGCCAGCTCTACCAGCGCAGTGCGGATGTCTTCCTCGGCGTGCCGTTCAACATCGCGTCCTACGCTCTGCTCACCCACATGGTCGCCCAGGTGACGGGCCTCGAGGTGGGCGACTTCGTGCACACCCTCGGCGACGCGCACCTCTACCTCAACCACCTCGAGCAGGCTCGGCTGCAGCTCACCCGCGAGCCGCGACCGCTGCCGACGCTGGTCCTGGACCCGACCGTGACCGAGATCGACGCCTTCGAGCTCGAGCACATCGAGGTGCTGGGCTACGACCCGCACCCGGCGATCAAGGCCCCCATTGCCGTCTAGACGGGTCGTCCTGGTCGCGGCGGTCGCGGACAACGGCGTGATCGGCAACGGCCCCGACATTCCGTGGCGGATCCCGGGGGAGCAGGCCGAGTTCAAGGCGCTCACCCTGGGGCAGACGCTGTTGATGGGGCGCACGACGTTCGAGTCGATCGGCCGGCCGTTGCCCGGCCGGACCACCATCGTCCTGACCCGCGACCCTGCCTGGTGGTACGACGGCGTCCTGGTGGCGCACGACATCGTCACTGCGCTCGCCCTGGACACGCCCGGCGACCTGATGGTCGCCGGCGGAGCCCAGGTCTACGCGGCGGCGCTGCCCTTCGCCACCGAGCAGGTGCTCACCCTGGTCCACCTGCGCCCGGAGGGCGACGTGCTCTACCCGGCGTATGACGTCGAGGAGTGGATCGAGACGCGCCGGGAGAGCAGCGACCGCTACGACCGACTGTTCCTGGAGCGCGTCGTCGGCTAGAAAAACAGCTGGGTCGGTCGCGCGACACGCCAGCGTGTCACCCGACCAAGTCAGCTGTTTCCCCGGGGACGGGGCCGGCCCCGGACGACCCAGCCGGCTCTGGCAGGCTTCCCCCATGGAGCTGCGCATCTTCACCGAGCCCCAACAGGGCGCGTCATACGACGATCTGGTCACCGTCGCCCAGGAGGCGGAGCGACTGGGCTTCGGGGCGTTCTTCCGGTCCGACCACTACCTGACCATGGGCGGCGACGGCCTGCCCGGTCCGAGCGACGCCTGGGTCACGCTGGCCGGTATCGCCCGCGAGACCTCCACGATCCGGCTCGGCACGCTGGTCACCAGCGCGACCTTCCGGCACCCGGGCCCGCTGGCGGTCGCGGTCGCGAACGTCGACCAGATGTCCGGCGGCCGGGTCGACTTCGGCCTCGGCGCGGGCTGGTTCAGCGCCGAGCACGAGGCCTACGGCATCCCGTTCCCGGACATGCGCGAGCGCTTCGACCGGCTCGAGGAGCAGCTCGACGTCATCACCGGGCTGTGGGCGACCGAGGGTGGCTTCGACTACGCCGGCACCTACTACCAGCTCAAGAACAGCCCCGGCCTGCCGAAGCCGGTGCAGACCGGCGGCCACCGCGGCACGATCCCGGTGGTGATCGGCGGCCACGGCAAGAGGCGCACGCCGGCGCTGGCGGCCGCCTATGCGGACGAGTTCAACGTGCCGTTCGCCGGTGTGGAGGACGTCCGAGCCCAGTTCGGCCGGGTCGCGACCGCCGTCGAGGCCGCCGGGCGCGATGCGGCCAGCATGACCTACAGCGTCGCCCAGGTCCTCTGCGTCGGTGAGACGGAGGCCGAGATCGACCGGCGCGCGGCGGCGATCGGCCGGGAGAAGGCGGAGCTGCGCGAGAACGGCCTGGCCGGCACGCCCGAGGAGGTCGTCGCCAAGATCCGGGCGTTCCAGGACGCGGGGGCGCGCAGGATCTACCTGCAGACCCTCGACCTGGGCGACCTCGACCACCTCCGCCTGGTGGCGCGAGACGTGCTCCCGGCGCTCTGAGCCCGGATCCGCCGATTCCACGCCTGCTGCGCGCCGCCATCCGGGCTGAGCGATAGGCTCGGCCCATGACCAGCGCTCCCTTCGGCACCATGCTCACCGCCATGGCGACCGCCTTCCACGAGGACGGCTCGCTCGACGTCGAGGGGACCCAGCGCATCGCCAAGCACCTGGTCGAGCACGGCCACGACGGCATCGTCGTCTCCGGTACGACGGGGGAGTCGCCCACGACCACCGTCGAGGAGGACGGCCGCATCCTGCGCGCGGTCCGGGAGGCCGTGGGTCCCGGCGTCACCCTGGTGGCGGGGGTGGGCACCAACGACACCCGCACCACCCTCGAGCTGGCCGCGCAGGCGGAGTCCAACGGCGCCGACGGGTTGCTCCTGGTCACGCCGTACTACAACAAGCCCGGCCAGGCCGGCGTGCTGCACCACTTCAAGCAGGTCGCCGACGCCACCAGCGCGCCGATCATGCTCTACGACATCCCCAGCCGCACCGGCACCAAGATCGCCGCGGACAGTTTCCGCGAGATCGCCTCGTGGGGCCGGATCGTGGCGGTGAAGGACGCCGCCGGCGACCCGACCCAGGCGGTGCTGCTGCGCGAGCTGGGCTTCGCGGTCTACTCGGGTGACGACGCCCTCACCCTCGGGTTCCTCGCCTACGGCGGCTGCGGTGTGGTCTCGGTGCTGGGCCACGCGGCCGGCAACGAGATCCGTGCCATGATCACCTCCTTCCTCGCCGGCGACATCGCGACCGCGCAGAAGATCAACGCCCAGCTGCAGCCGGCGTTGGCGGCGGTGATGGGCGTGCCCAACTACGGCGCGACCACCGCGAAGGGTGCGCTGCAGCTCCTCGGCGTACTCGACAACCGGACGGTGCGCTCCCCGCTCGTGCCGCTGGACGAGGAGGAGTACGCCGGGTTGCGCGCCGGCCTTGCCGCCTCCGACCTGCTGTGACCCACCCCCTGATCGAAAGGGACGAATGAGCCACCCGCATCCCGAACTGTCCGCACCGACCGAGCTCCCCGAGGGCGCGCTGCGGGTGATCCCGCTGGGCGGCCTCGGCGAGGTCGGTCGGAACATGACCGCCTTCGAGTACGCCGGTCGGCTGCTCATCGTCGACTGCGGGGTGCTCTTCCCCGAGGACCAGCAGCCCGGGGTCGACCTGATCCTGCCCGACTGGTCGGCGATCCGTGACCGCCTCGACGCCGTCGAGGCGCTGGTGCTCACCCACGGTCACGAGGACCACATCGGCGCGACGCCGTACCTGCTGCGCGAGCGGGCGGACATCCCGCTGGTCGGCTCCAAGCTCACCCTGGCCCTGCTCCGCTCCAAGCTGCGCGAACACCGGCTGCGCGAGACCGTGCACCACGAGGTGAAGGAGGGCGACCGGCTCGCGTTCGGCCCCTTCGATCTGGAGTTCGTGGCGGTCAACCATTCGATCCCCGACGCGCTCGCGGTCGCCATCCGCACCGGCGCGGGGCTGGTGCTGCACACCGGCGACTTCAAGATGGACCAGCTGCCGCTGGACGGCCGGATCACCGACCTGCGCGCCTTCGCCCGGCTCGGCGAGGAGGGGGTCGACCTCTTCCTGACCGACTCCACCAACGCCGAGGTGCCCGGTTTCACCACCGCGGAGAAGAAGATCACCCCGGCGATCGAGCAGGTCTTCCGTGAGTCGCAGCAGCGCATCATCGTGGCCTGCTTCGCCTCGCACGTGCACCGGGTGCAGCAGATCCTCGACGCCGCGGTGAAGCATGGCCGCAAGGTCGGGTACGTCGGCCGCTCCATGGTCCGCAACATGCAGATCGCCTCCGAGCTCGGCTACCTGCACGTGCCCGAGGAGGTCATCGTCGACGCCAAGGAGCTCGCCGACCTGCCTCCGGAGCGGCAGGTGCTGATCTCCACGGGCTCGCAGGGCGAGCCGATGAGCGCGCTGTCGCGGATCGCCAACGGCACCCACAACTTCGTCCAGATCGAGCACGGCGACACCGTGCTGCTGGCCTCCTCGCTGATCCCGGGCAACGAGAACGCCGTCTACCGGGTCATCAACGGCCTGGTCCGGCTGGGCGCGAACGTCGTCCACAAGGGCAACGCCCTGGTCCACGTCTCGGGCCATGCGAGCGCCGGCGAGCTGCTCTACTGCTACAACATCGTCCGGCCACGCAACGTGATGCCGGTGCACGGCGAGATCCGCCACCTGCTGGCCAATGGCGACCTGGCGCGCGCGGTCGGCATCGAGCGCGTGGTGACGGTCGAGGACGGCGTGGTCGTCGATCTGGTCGACGGGGTCGCCAGGGTCGCCGGCAAGGTCGAGTGCGGCTACGTCTTCGTCGACGGGACCTCCGTCGGCGACATCACCGAATCCGAGCTCAAGGATCGGCGCATCCTGGGCGAGGAGGGCTTCATCTCGGTGATCGTCGTGGTGGACTCGGTCAGTGGCAAGGTCTCCGCCGGGCCGGAGATCCACGCCCGCGGCCACGCCTGGGATGAGGGCGCCTTCGACGAGGTCCGCCAGCCGATCGTGGACGCGGTCAACCGCGCCGTCGCCGAGGGTGCCACCGACACCTACCAGCTGCAGCAGGCGGTACGACGCACCATCGGCCGCTGGGTGTCCGACACCCACCGTCGCCGCCCGATGATCATCCCGGTCGTGATCGAGGCCTGACCCTCGCCGCCCCCTCCAAGCCGCCCTCCAAAGTGTCACCGTGACAGTTTGGATGTGTCACTCGCGACGCAAAGTGTCACGGTGACAGTTTGGATGTGGGCCTAGCCGGCGGCGGCGAGCACGCCGATCGCGATCAGTGCCTGCCCGAGGTGATAGGTGACCATGATCGCCACGTGCGTGCGGCCGCTGGGGCCGCGGAAGCCGAACCGGCCCAGCGAGAGCCCGATGATCGAGTCGCTGACCACGAAGACGGACGCGCCCGCGGCGATCGGTCCGTGGCCGGTGAGCCAGGCCAGCACCAGCATCGCGGCGATGACCAGGCTGTAGACCGCCACCGGGGCGGCGACGGCCGCGCCGGCGAGGCGGTACGCCGCGGGTACCACGTCGCGGGTCACCACCAGCACGGCGAGCAAGATCGCCACCACCGCCCAGGCCCAGCCGGGGGAGGGGAGGCCCAGCGCGACGAAGCAGGCGACGTACCCGAGGTGGCCGATCAGGAACGCCGCCACCCCGGCCAGGAACCGCCTGGTGGTGTCGCCGAGCAGGGCGACATCGCCGAGTAGCCCGAAGACCAGTGCGACCAGCAGCCAGCGCCCCGCCGCGGAGCCACCGGCATCGGCGGCCAGCGCGGTGGCGATCAGGGCCGCCATGGTCAGCGGTTTGGTCCACCGCTCTACCCGGGCTCGTCGGGAGCCGACGGCGTACCAGTTGGCCACCGCGACGAGGCCCGTCAAGACGGCGAGGGTCACGACCACCCGGGCAGCATGGCGGCCCGGTGCGCGGTTGTCGAGGGAGCGCGCCGCGCCGCGACACGCACTCCTGTGGTGCGTGTGACGGGAGTGAACACCAAATAGGGTGGCCACATGGCGACCCGTACGTCTTCCCCGCCGGGTTCGCGGAGCACCAGCGCGTCCTCTGGGACGGGCTCTGCCCGCCCCCGGAGTGCCGGCACGACCAGCACTGCCCGTGCCAAGGCACCCGCGCGCAAGCCGGCGCGCGGCAAGGCGCCGGCGCGTCGCCCCGCATCCAAGAGCTCCGGGCGGCCCGCGCCGCGAGCGGTGCGCACCGGCCGCGGCCCCATCGCCCGGCTCTTCGACGGGATCGCCCGGCTGATCGTCACCGTCTGGATGGGCGTGGCGCGTGGCGCCGGGGCGGTCGCCCGCGGCATCGGTCACGGCGCTCGTGACCTCGAGCCCGAGCACCGCCGCGACGGCGTTGGCCTGTTCCTGGTGGCCCTCGCGGTCGTGGTCGCCGCCGGCGTGTGGTTCCAGCTCGCCGGCAGCGCCTTCCACGTCGTGCGAGTCGCGGTGGCCGGCAGCGTCGGCAAGGTCGGTTGGCTGGTCCCGCTCGGCCTGGTCTACGTCGGTGTCCGCACCATGCGCGACCCGCTCAAGGGCGGCCCGGTCGGCCGCCAGGTGATCGGCTGGAGCGCACTCGCGCTCGGCGTCCTGGGTGTGGTGCAGATCGCCAACGGCAACCCGCAGCCGGTCAACGGCGACTCCACCGACCTGCAGTCGGCCGGTGGCGCCGTCGGGTACGTCGTCGCCAGCCTGCTGCTCGATCTGCTCCGCTCGGACCTGGTCGTGGTCCCGGTCCTGCTGCTGCTGGCGTTCTTCGGCGTCCTGGTGATCACTTCCACGCCGCTCTACCAGGTGCCCGCCCGGCTGGCCGAGTTCCGCGACCGTGCGCTGGGCCGCCACCCCGAGGAGGGCGAGTACGACGACCTCTTCGAGGACGGCCAGCCCCGGCGCAGGCGGAGCAGCCGGCTGTTCGTGGACGACACCGTCGACAGTCAGATGGGGCTGCCGGCGTACGACTCGCCGGTGGTGCAGGAGCCCGCGCCGAAGAAGGGGCGGCGCAAGCGCGACGAGACCGCCGACCGGGACGCACTCGACGTCGCCCAGGAGTTCACCAGCCTCGGCGACACCACCGAGAACGTCGGCATCGAGTTGTTCGGCGACGCCGCGACGGCCGTCGAGGAGGCGGCGCCCGAGCGGACCAACCCGCGGCTGAAGAAGATCGCCAAGGCCGCTCCCGCGAACGAGAAGGCCGAGCTCGAGCCGCCGCCGCACGCCCCGCTGCCGCCGCGGGTGGAGCAGCTCACCCTGGCCGGCGATGTGACCTACACGCTGCCGAGCAGCGACCTGCTCAAGGCCGGCTCGCCGCACAAGCCGCGCTCGAAGGCCAGCGACGACGTGGTGCTGCGCCTGCAGTCGGTGCTCGACGAGTTCGGCATCGACGCGCAGGTCACCGACTACACCCGTGGCCCGACGGTCACCCGCTACGTCGTCGAGCTCGGCACCGGCGTCAAGGTCGAGAAGATCCTGGGCATCCAGAAGAACATCGCCTACGCCGTGGCGAGTGCCGACGTGCGCATCCTGAGCCCGATCCCGGGCAAGTCCGCGGTCGGCGTCGAGATCCCGAACACCGACAAGGAGATCGTCTCCCTCGGTGACGTGCTGCGCTCCAACGCGGCCCGCCGCGACCACCACCCGATGGTCTCCGGCCTCGGCAAGGACGTCGAGGGCGGCTTCGTGGTGGCCAATCTCGCCAAGATGCCGCACCTGCTGGTCGCGGGTGCCACCGGCTCGGGCAAGTCGTCGTTCATCAACTCGATGATCACCTCCATCCTGATGCGGGCCACGCCCGACGAGGTCCGGATGGTGATGGTCGACCCCAAGCGAGTGGAGCTGAACGCCTACGAAGGCGTCCCGCATCTGATCACGCCGATCATCACCAACCCCAAGAAGGCCGCCGAGGCGCTCGAGTGGGTCTGCCGCGAGATGGACCTGCGCTACGACGACCTGGCCAACTTCGGGTTCCGGCACATCGACGACTTCAACAAGGCCGTGCGCGCGGGCAAGATCGAGCTGCCGCCGGGCAGCGAGCGCGAGCTGGCGCCGTACCCCTATCTGCTGGTCATCGTCGACGAGCTCGCCGACCTGATGATGGTCGCCCCGCGCGACGTGGAGAGCTCGGTCGTGCGGATCACCCAGCTCGCCCGCGCCGCCGGCATCCACCTGGTGCTCGCCACCCAGCGGCCCTCGGTGGACGTGGTGACCGGCCTGATCAAGGCGAACGTGCCCTCGCGGCTGGCGTTCGCCACCTCCAGCCTGGCCGACAGTCGGGTCATCCTGGACCAGCCGGGTGCCGAGAAGCTGGTCGGGCAGGGCGACGGCCTGTTCCTGCCGATGGGCGCCGCCAAGCCGATCCGGGTGCAGGGCTCGTGGGTCAGCGAGGCCGAGATCGCCCAGGTGGTCAAGGCCTGCAAGAACCAGCTCGAGCCGAACTACCGCGAGGACGTCACGGCGCCCGCGGAGAGCAAGCGGGTGCTCGACGACGACATCGGCGACGACCTCGACCTGGTGCTGCAGGCGATCGAGCTGGTCGTGTCCACCCAGTTCGGGTCCACCTCGATGCTGCAGCGCAAGCTGCGGGTCGGCTTCGCGAAGGCCGGCCGGCTGATGGACATCCTGGAGAGTCGCGGCGTGGTCGGGCCCTCCGAGGGCTCCAAGGCCCGTGACGTGCTCGTCAAGCCCGACGAGATCGAGAGCGTGATCGCCACCATTCAGGGGGAGATGTGATGGTCGAGGTACGACGCAACGGCCGCCTGGCTGCCGCGATCGCCGTCGCGGCGGCGCTGGTCGGCGTGGCGTTCCTGACCCGCGGCGGTGCCGCCGTGGTGCTCGGGGTGGTGCTGCTGGCGTTGGCCGCCCTGCACGCCTGGAGCGCCTGGGACGCCCGCACCCCGCTGGTCCTGGTCGACGAGCACGGCATCCGCTTCCGGCTCGGCCGGAGGTGGCGCGGCCTGCCCTGGGCCGAGATCGACGAGGTGGAGCACCAGCCCCGCCCGCGCGGTCCGCTGGGCTGGTGGCGCGACGGCCGGCTCTCGGTGCTGCCGGTGGACAACGCCGCCCAGCTCGAGGACCTGGCCGGCCCGGCGCTGTGGCTGGGCCGCCTGTCCCTGCGCCTGTACGGCGTCGTCTACGCGGTGCCGCTCGGCCTGGGCACCACCGTCACCGGCGCCGGCGACAGCCTGACCGACACGCTGGCCGCGCTCGCGCCGGCCTCGGTCGACGTCGTCGAGATCGACCCGACGATGGTCGCCGAGGACCTGGTGGACCTGACGGACACGGCGGAGCGGCCGGCGGTCGACGTGGCGTCGGAGGAGTCGGCATCGCCGGGCCTGGACGCGGCCGGGCCAGCCGCGAGCCCCGAGCCGACCGTCCCGGTGCTCAGGCCGAGCCCCACCCCGAGCCCGCTGCGGGAGCCGACCGTGGCGGTGCGGGCTGAGGTGGTGCGGGCCGAGGTGGTCGGCGCGGCGTCGTTGGGGTCGCTGGGGTCGGAGTCGGCGGACGCGGAGGTGGTGCGGCTGATCCGGACCACCCCGCAGGACGAGACGCAGGTCGTCTTCGACGACCTGGTCGACTCCGGGATCGTCCCGGCCGCCGACCCGGTGATCGGCCCGGAACTGGCCGCGGCCCGGGCTCGGGTCGGGCTCACCGTGGACCAGCTCGCCGAGCGCACCCGGATCCGGCCGCACGTGATCGAGTCCATCGAGGTCGACGACTTCGCCCCCTGCGGCGGTGACTTCTACGCCCGCGGTCACCTGCGCACCCTGGCCCGGGTGCTCGGCATCGACGCGGGACCGCTGCTCAACACCTACGACGAGACCTACGCCCACGCCCCGGTCGACCCGAGGGCGGTGTTCGAGGCCGAGTTGGCCACCGGCCACGGCGGCCTGCGCCGGATGCGCGGCGGCCCGAACTGGTCGGTCCTGGTCGCCGCGGTGATGGCGGTCGTGCTGATCTGGTCGGTCGCGCGGCTGGTCATGGCGGGGTCGCCGGCGGCGCCTGCCCCGCAGATCAGCCTCGACTCCGGCTCGTCCGGCACCACGAACCCCTCCGGCAAGGTCGCCGCGCCGGTCCCGGTGACGCTGACCGCGGCCGGCGGCGGCGCGCATGTCGTCGTACGCGACGCCTCGGGATCGGTGGTCTTCACCGGCGACCTCGCGTTCGGTCAGTCCAAGACGCTCAAGGCGTCGCCCCCGGTGCGGGTGCAGACGTCCGACGGCTCGCTCGCCGTCGCCATCCAGGGCGGCAAGCCCAAGGCGATCGGCTCCACGGGGCAGCCGGCCCAGAAGACCTACACCGCGCGCTGAGCCGCGCGGCGGAACCGAAGGCGTCGCGCGCCCGGCCGGGCGCCGATCGCCGT
>NZ_DASZUF010000212.1:0-12917 GCF_035547795.1 Nocardioides sp. | reverse complement strand
GCCTTCGCGTTGCGGACGGCGTCCTCGATGCGGTGCTTGCGCTCCTTGAGCTCGACCTCGGTGGCCGCGCCGACCTTGATGACGGCCACGCCGCCGGCCAGCTTGGCGAGGCGCTCCTGCAGCTTCTCGCGGTCGTAGTCGGAGTCCGACTTCTCGATCTCGGCGCGGATCTGGTTGACCCGACCCTCGATCTGGGCCTGGTCGCCGGCACCGTCGACGATGGTGGTCTCGTCCTTGGTGATGACGATCTTGCGCGCCTGGCCGAGCAGCGCGAGGTCGGTGTTCTCCAGCTTGAGGCCGACCTCCTCGCTGATCACCTGACCGCCGGTCAGGATCGCGATGTCCTGCAGCATGGCCTTGCGGCGGTCACCGAAGCCCGGGGCCTTGACGGCGACGGACTTGAAGGTGCCGCGGATCTTGTTGACGACCAGCGTGGACAGCGCCTCGCCGTCGACGTCCTCGGCGATGATGACCAGCGGCTTGCCGGACTGGATGACCTTCTCCAGCAGCGGCAGCAGGTCCTTGACGTTGGAGATCTTCTGGTTCGCGATGAGGACGTAGGCGTCCTCCAGGACCGTCTCCATCCGCTCCGGGTCGGTCACGAAGTACGCCGAGATGTAGCCCTTGTCGAAGCGCATACCCTCGGTGAGCTCGAGGTCGAGGCCGAACGTGTTCGACTCCTCGACCGTGATCACGCCCTCCTTGCCGACCTTGTCCATCGCCTCGGCGATGATCTCGCCGACGGTGGGGTCGGCGGCCGAGATGGACGCGGTGGAGGCGATCTGCTCCTTGGTCTCGACGTCCTTGGCCAGCGCGAGCAACTGCTCGGAGATGGCCGAGACGGCGGCCTCGATGCCGCGCTTGAGACCCATCGGGTTGGCGCCCGCGGCGACGTTGCGCAGGCCCTCGCGGACCAGCGCCTGGGCGAGAACGGTCGCGGTGGTCGTGCCGTCACCCGCGACGTCGTCGGTCTTCTTCGCGACCTCCTTGACCAGCTCGGCCCCGATCTTCTCGTAGGGGTCCTCGAGCTCGATCTCCTTGGCGATCGAGACACCGTCGTTGGTGATCGTGGGGGCACCCCACTTCTTCTACAGAACGACGTTGCGGCCCTTCGGGCCGAGGGTGACCTTGACGGCGTCGGCGAGGGTGTTCATGCCCCGCTCGAGACCGCGTCGGGCCTCCTCGTTGAAAGCAATCAGCTTCGGCATTGCCTGCGATCCTTCACGTGGGAAGTTCGTATGGGACCGGTCCGATGGGCTGCCCGCGACGGACGGCCTCCCGGCGTGCGAACCCTTCTCGCCGCCCTCCGGAGACCTCAACGTCATCGGTCCGGTGTTGTCACTCTCATGCTACGAGTGCCAATGTCATGTTTAGCACTCGGCCCTGGAGAGTGCAAGAAATTCAGAGCGTCTTGACCAGTAGCTCGAAGGCGAGGTCGTGGCGCTGCGGCAGCCCGAAGCGCTCGTCGCCGTACGGGAACGGATGCAGCTCCCCGGTACGCCGGTAGCCGCGGCGCTCGTAGTACCCGATCAGTTCCGTGCGCTGCACGATCACCGTCATGTGCATCTGCTCGGCGCCACGCTCCCGCTCGCGCCGCTCCGCCTCGGCGAGCACCTGCCGGCCCAGCCCGCCGCCCTGGTGACCGGGCCGCACCGCGAACATGCCGAAGTAGCCGACGCCGCCGCGCTCCTCCAGCTGGCAGCAGGCCACGATCAGCCCCTCCCGCTCGGCCACCAGCATCCGGCTGCCCGGGGTGGTGACGACGGCTGCCACCCCCTCGGGATCGGTGCGCTGGCCGTGCAGCAGGTCGGCCTCGGTGGTCCAGCCGGCCCGGCTGGCGTCACCCCGGTACGCCGACTCGATCAGCGCCACCAGCTCGGCCACGTCGGCGAGGGTCGCCTCGCGGAAGCTCAGTCCCGTCGCGGTGGTCACACCCGGACCCTACGCCGACGACGATGCGGATCCGTCCTCGCGGAGCGCCTGGGCCAGCACCTGCACGAGATGCCGGCTGTCCAGCCCGGCCAGGTCGCGCAGCTGGGTACGGCAGGAGAAGCCGTCGGCCAGGATCCGCCGGTCGGGTGCGGCGTCGGCCCGCTTGATGATCCCCTCGCGGGCGATGGTCTCGGAGATCTCGTAGTGCCCCTTCTCCATCCCGAAATTGCCGGCCAGGCCGCAGCAGCCCGCGGACGTCTCGACGTCACAGCCCATCGACTCCAGCAGCTGCCGGTCGGCGTCGTACCCCATCACCGCATAGTGATGACAGTGCGGCTGCACCAGCAGCCTCTCCGCCGAACGCGGCGGGGTCCAACCCTGCGAGGTGAGCAGTTCGGCCACGGTCCGGACCGCCCCGCTGACCTCGACCGCACGCGAGTCGTCGGGCAGCAGCTCGAGCAGGTCCGAGCGCAGCGTGGCGGTGCAGCTGGGCTCGAGCCCGACGACGGTCCGGCCGGCACGGACGTGGGGCGTCAACACGTCCAGCGTCCTGCGCAGCTTCGCCCTGGCGGCCGTCAGCTGGCCGGTGGAGACCAGCGTGAGTCCGCAGCACGCGCCGGGCGGCGCGATCTCGATGTCGCAGCCGGCGGCGCTGAGCACCTCGACGGCATCACGCGCGATCTGCGGTGCCAGCGCATCCGAGAACGAGTCGACCCACAGCAGCACCCGGGGGGCGCCCGTGCTGCCCTCGACCCGGTCGGGCCTGCGCCACCGGAACGGCGCCCGCGGCAGCCGCGGCAGCGAGCGTCGAGGATCGGCACCCATCATCCGCATCATCGTCTTCCGGGCGAGCGGGATGCGCCCGAGAAGGTTCACGAGCAGCGCGAAGGGCGCCAGCAGTCGCAGCCACTGCGGCAGCCGACCGAGGGTGTAGTGGCTCAGTGGCCGGCGCCGGCCGGCGTACGTGCGATGCAGGGTCTCCGACTTGAGCATCGCCATGTCGACCCCGGCCGGGCAGTCGCTCGCGCACGCCTTGCAACTCAGGCAGAGGTCGAGCGCCTCGTGCACCTCGGGGGCGTCCCAGTCGACACCGGCCGTCCGACCGTTGAGCATCTCCTGCAGCGCGCGGGCCCGGCCGCGAGTGGAGTCCTTCTCGTCCCTGGTCGCGACGTAGGACGGGCACATGAAGCCGCCCTGCTCACGCAGGTCTGCGCGGCACTTGCCGACGCCGACGCACCGGTGGACGGCCTTGGTGACGTCGCCCTTGTCGTGGGCGAAGGCGAAGCCGTCGGCGGCAGCGACCGGGAGCGCCTGCGGCCGGCGCAGGTCGGCGTCGAGTGGTGCCGGGTGGACCACGACGCCGGGGTTCATCAGGTCGTCGGGGTCGAGCAGCGCCTTGAAGGCGGCCATCACCCGCAGCGCCTCGGGGCTGTACATGCTGGGCAGTAGCTCCGAGCGCGCTCGCCCGTCGCCGTGCTCGCCGGAGAGCGAACCGCCGTGCTCGGCGGCCAGCGCGGCGGCACGCTCGACGAAGCGCCGCATCACCACGGCCTCGTGCTCCAGCGGGAAGTCGATCCGGGCATGCACGCAACCGTCGCCGAAGTGCCCGTAGGCCAGACCGGAGAGTCCCTCCTCGGCCATCAGCGCCTCCAGCCCACGCAGGTAGTCACCCAGTCTCTTTGGGGGTACGGCGGAGTCCTCCCACCCCGGCCAGGCCTGCTCCCCCGCCACCGTCCGACCGGCCAGCCCGGCACCGTCGGCACGGATCTGCCACAGCCGGGTCGCCTCCGGTCCGGCGGGCAGCACCAGCGCGTCCGTCGCCGTGGACGCCGCCACCAGCCGCTTTGCCGCCGCGACCGCCTCGGCCGACGTCTCCCCGCCCAGCTCCGCCATCAGCCAGCCGCCTCCGTCCGGCAGCGCCGGAACGGCCTGGGCGCTGTGCGCCCGCACCACCTCGACCAGCTGTGCGTCCAGGCCCTCGAGCGCCAGCGGCTCGAACGGCAGCAGCCGGGGCACGTCGTCGGCCGCGGTCGCCATATCGGCGTACCCGAGCACGGCCAGCGCGGGCGCGGGGCTGCGCGGCACCAGCCTGACGGTGGCCTCCAGCAGCAGGCCGCACGAGCCCTCGGTGCCGACCAGTGCCGCGGGCAGGTTCCAGCCGTTCTCCGGGAGCAGATGCTCCAGGGAGTAGCCGGAGATCTGCCGGCCAAACCGGCCGAACTCGGTGCGCAGCGTCGCCAGGCTGGCGTCCACGAGTGCGGCCAGACCCGGCACCCGGGCCACCGCATCGCGCCCGGATGCGACCGTGATCACCTCGCCATCGCCGGTGAGCCAGGTCATCGAGACGACGTTGTCGGCGGTGCGTCCGTAGGCCAGCCCATGCGGGCCGCAGGCGTTGTTGCCGATCATCCCGCCGATCGTGCAGCGGGTGGCGGTGGAGGGGTCTGGCCCGAAGCGCAGCCCGAATGGCGCCGCTTGCTCCTGGAGCACGCTCAGGACGACGCCCGGCTCCACGACCGCCGTGGAGGACTCGGCGTCGATGGCCAGCACCCGGTTCATGTACCGCGAGAAGTCGAGCACCAGCCCCGGCCCGATGGCATTGCCGGCACAGGAGGTGCCGCCGCCTCGGGCGGTGATGGGCACGCCGTGTGCCCGCGCGGTCCGGACGGCCACCACCACGTCCTCACGCGAGCGCGGCGTCAGCACCACCTGCGGTCGGATGCGGTAGTTGGACGCGTCGGTCGAATAGAGCCCTCGGGCGAGGGACGAGTCGTCGACCAGGTCGGCGTCCAGGCAGGCGCGCAGGTCGTCGGCGAAGGCCTCGGCCGAGGCGTGGACGTCGGTCAGGTCGGTGACCATGGAGCGATGCCTCTCGGGTCAGGGATGGGTGAGCACGAGCCGGCGCGGCGTGTCGCTGGCTGCGTCCCGCAGCCAGCCGAGGTCGAGACCCTCGGCGGCCAGCACGGCGATGAGCTGCTCGAGCGCCTGCGCCGGCTCGGGACTGTCCGGCTGGCCGGCGTCGGAGGCGAGCACCAGCCGCGGACCGGCGGCGCGGGCCACCTCGGCCAGCCGCGCGGGCGTCATGCCGGGCTGGTGCAGCAACTGGTACGCGGTGATCTCGACGTACGCACCGCGCTGGGCGAACGCGGCGATCTCGGCAACGGCCATGTCCGGCACCGTGTACGACGGATGCGTCAGCAGGAACCTGCCGATGCCGCGCCGGCCTGCCTGCTGGAACAGCCACCGGCACTCGTCGCCGCTGACGTGGCCGGTGCACAGCACCGCGTCGTGCTCGGCGATCAGGTCGAGGGTCAACGCGATGTCGGCCTCGGCCTCGGGGTCGTCCAGCACCGGCGGAACGGCGAGGGTGGCGCGGCCTAGCCGCTCGTCGAGATCCTCCAGCCGCGGCAGCCGCGCCGCCTCCTGGGTATGCGCGTCAGCGGTGGGGAACCACACCACCCGGCCGCCGGTCGAGAGCGCCGAGAGCACCGCGGCCGGGTTGATCCCACCGACGGCGCGGTTCAGCGTGATGCCACCGACCACGTCCAGGGTCGTCGACCGGCTCAGCGCGCTGGCGCGGCCGACGGTGGGCTCGTGATGCGCCTTGAGCACGAACCCGGTGTAGCCCGCCGCGGCATAGCCCGCCGCGATCTGATCGTCGTACCCGATCCGGTCCAGGACGTCCGGAGCGGCATGGACGTGCACGTCAAACATGGCGCTCCGCCCGCCGCAGGAGGTCGGCGACGAGCTCGACCCGCTCCTCGGCGAGCAGCGGCACCTCCGCACGCCGTCGACGCAGAGCAGCCAGGTCGAGATCCACCGCCACGGCACCCGGCTCGGCACCCAGCGACGCGAGGGTCTCGCCGTCGGGCCCGACCACGCGCGAGCCGCCCCAGAACGGCTCGCCGCTGTCGACGCCACACCGGTTCACGAAGACCACGTAGCACTGCAGCAGGATCGCGGCGTGCTGGACGATGATCGCCCAGGTACGCCGGATCCCCTCAGGGTCGGCGCCGGCGATGCTCGCGACCGGAACCACCAGCACCTCGGCACCGCCGCGAGCCGCCAGCCACGGGACCGCGGGATGCCACATGTCGTTGCAGATCACCGTCGCGACCCGAGCGTCGGCGACCTCGGTAGGCTCCAGCGTGCTGCCCGGCTGGAACAGCAGATGCTCATTCCAGGGCGCATAGGAGACCGGGTACAGCTTGCGCTGGAGACCGGCACCGATCCGGTAGCTGTTCCAGGGCAATCCCGTGTCGCACCGCTCCGCGAACCCGACGCCCACACCCGCGGCGGCCAGCTCCGCCAGCCGCGGGTCGTCACACCGCAGGAGTGTGTCCTCCTCGGCCTCGACGAAGCCGTAGCCCGTCGCCGAGAGCTCCGGTGTCACGGCGAGGTCGACCGCGCCGAGGTCCGCGCGCAGGGCGGCGATCTGGGCCAGGTTCTCCTCGACCGCGTTGAAGGTCGGCGCGGTCTGGAGGAGCCCCACCCGCAGCGGGCGGGGCCCCTTCGCGCTCAGTTCAGCTTGTTGGCGCGCAGCCACGAGCTGGCGACCTCCTCCGGCGTCTTGCCGTCCACGTCGATCTCGGCGTTGAGCTTCTGCAGCTCCGGCGTGGTCAGGAGCTTGCTCACCGGTGCCATCACGCTCGCGATCTCCGGGTCCTTGGCCAGCACGTCGCCGCGCACGTTGAGCGACAGGTTGTACGGCGGGAAGAACTTCTTGTCGTCCTCCAGCACGGTCAGCTTCAGGGCGGCGATGCGGCCGTCGGTGGCGAAGACCTCACCGAAGTTGCACGGGTTGCCCTTCGCGACGGCGTTGTAGATCGGGCCCTCGGCCAGTTCGGCGGTGTCGCCCTTGGGCAGGTCGAAGCCGTAGGCCTTCTCCACGCCCGGCCAGCCGTCGTCACGACCGAAGAACTCCGAGGCGCCACAGAACTTGGCCTCGCTCGGGTTCGACTGCGCGAGCTTGGCGTAGTCCGAGATGGTCTTGATGCCGAGCTTCTGGGCGACGTCGGTCTTGACGGCGATCGCGTAGGTGTTGTTCGCCGCGGCCGGCGGGAGCCAGACGACGTTGTTCTTCGCCTTGTCCATGGCGCTGACCTTCTGATACATCTGCGCCGGGTCGTTGACCGTCGTCGTCTGCTGCAGGTCCAGCCAGCCCGTGCCGGTGTACTCCCAGTACATGTCGACGGAGCCGCTGGTCAGCGCCGCCCGGACCGCGTTGGAGCCGCTCATGCCGCAGGTGCGCTTCACGGTGGCACCCTGCGACTCGAGCCGCTGGGCGGTGATCTCACACAGCAGGAGCTGCTCGGTGAACTCCTTGGAGGCGACGGTGAGGGTGTCGCCCTTGAGCGGGCCGTCCTTGGCGGGCCCGGATGTCTGGTGGGGACTGTTGCTGCTCAGAGCACAGCCAGTCATGAGCAGCGTGCTCACCAGGCCGGTCACGGCCAGCGCGGTCTTGCGCATGCGAGAACTCCTTGTCAGTCGATCGAAGCAGGGGTCGGTAGAGGTGGGTCCGAGTCAGAGGGCGCGGCTCAGATGCCGCGCGGGCGCAGGACGCGCTCGGCCAGTCCGGCGAGCCAGTCCACGGTGAGGGCCAGACAGATCGTGAGCGTGCTGCCGACGATCAGGACCGGCATGCGGTCCAGCGCGATGCCGGAGGAGATGATGCTGCCCAGCCCGCCGGCGTTCGTGTAGGCGGCCAGGGTGCCGGCGCCGACGTTGAGGATCAGTGCCACCCGGATGCCGGCGAGCATCACCGGTACGGCGAGGGGCAGTTCGATCGTGGTGAGGACGCGGAACCCGCTCATCCCCATGCCGCGACCGGCGTCGATCAGCGCAGCGTCGACCTGGCGGATGCCCACCATGGTGTTGCGCAGCACCGGCAGCAGCGCGTAGGCGACCAGCGCGACGACGGCCATCCAGAAGCCGACCCCGAACAGCATCGCCAGCACCACCAGTACGCCGATCGACGGCACCGCCTGTCCGGCGTTCGCCACGGCCAGGAAGACCGCACCGATCCGACCGATGCCGGGCCGGGTCAGCAGCACGCCGAGCGGCACGCCGATCGCGATGGTGAGGATGGTCGAGGCGACGACGAGCTCGATGTGCTTCCACACCGCTGTCGCCACGACGTCGAAGGCCAGACTGCGGGTCTCGATCGAGTCCATGTGCAGCGAGTTGACGTAGGCCCACACGCCGACGAGCAGGGCCACCACGACCAGCGGCAGCAGCCAGGGCACGGAGCGTCGGCCACCGGAGACCTCGACGTTCTCGACCGCGGCCGCGCTCATGCTGGCACCGTCGTGGGCTGGGACGCCGCCGTCAGCAGCGTCTGGAGACCGATCCGGCGCACGCCGCCGGCCAGGGCGACCTCGACGCCCTCGGCCCGCGCCGCCAGCACGAGCTCCAGGGCACGGTGGACGCTCTCACCGGCCTCGACCGGCACCGTGCGCCCGAGCGCGGCGTCGTCGGCGGGACCGAAGGAGGCGAGTACGTCGGAGACCTTCAGCAGCGACAGCCGGCGTACCGGCGCTCCACCGCCGACGAAGTCGCGGACGAAGTCGTCGGCGGGGTTGGACAGGATCTCCAGTGGCGTGTCGAACTGGACGAGGCGGCACCCCGGGCCGAAGATCGCGATCCGATCGCCCAGGCGCAGTGCCTCATCGATGTCGTGCGTGACCATCACGATGGTCTTGCGCAGCCGGTCCTGGAGGCGGAGGAACTCCATCTGCAGCTTCTCGCGAGCAATCGGGTCCACCGCGCCGAACGGCTCGTCCATCAGCATCACCGGCGGATCCGCGGCCAGGGCCCGGGCCACACCGACGCGCTGCTGCTGGCCACCGGAGAGCTGACGCGGATAGCGCCGGGCGTAGGTGGCCGGAGCGAGGCCCACCATCTCCAGCAGCTCCTCGGCGCGCTTGCGGCGCTCGGCCTTCTTGACGCCGAGCATCTTCGGGACCAGCGCGATGTTGTCCGCGATGGTCAGGTGAGGCAGCAGCCCGATCTGTTGGATGACGTAGCCGATGCCGTGCCGCAGCCGGTCCACATCGGAGTGGGTGACATCCTCGCCGTCGATGAGGATCCGGCCGCCGGTCGGCTCGACGAGACGGTTGATCATCCGCAGCGTGGTCGTCTTGCCGCAGCCGGACGGGCCGACCAGGACGACGAACTCGCCTCGCTTGATCTCCATCGAGAGCTCCGCCACCGCTGGGCCTTCCTGGCCGGGGTAGTGCTTGGAGACGCCGTCGAGGACGATCATGGCGTCGTCGCCGGGGGTGTGCTTGTCAGACATTCAATCCTCGCAGTGTGGTGATCTTGGCGATCGCGATGAAGAGCAGGTCCAGCAGCAGGGCCACCACGACCACACCGATCACGCCGGAGAGGGTCTGCTCCAGGGCGTTCTTGCCGCCAATGCGGGCCAGACCCTGGAAGATGAGTTGGCCGAGGCCGGGGCCGTGGACGACGGCGGCGATGGCGGCCGTGGCCACGAGCATGATGGTGGACGTCCGGATCCCGTTGAGGATGACCGGCCAGGCCAAGGGCAGGACGACCGTGCGCATCCTTCGCGCCGGCCCCATACCCAGGCCTCGAGCGGCATCGATGATCGCATCGTCCACCCCCTCGATGCCCGTCACCGTGTTGCGCAGGATCGGGAAGATGCCGTAGACGACCAGGGCCACGATGGTCGGCGACGACCCGAGGCCGAAAAGCGGGATCATCAGCGCGAACAGCGCGAACGATGGAACGGTCAACAGCGTGCCGGTCAGGGACATCAGGCCGTCCCGGACCCTCGGCACGGGCTGGGTCAACAGGGCGAGACCGATGCCGATCGCGGCCGAGATGGCGACGCTGATCAGGACCAGCTCGACGTGCTGCTCGCCGAGGAAGACCAGGTCCGATCTGTTGTCTGAGATGTATGAGAGGAGACTCACGCCCGGCTCCGTTCCCAGAGCGCGAGCATGCCGGGCGAACGCCTAGCGAGATGCTGCATGGTGTGTCCTCGCCACTTCGTGATGTGGATGGGTGTTCGGTCGGGATCGCCGCTCAGGCCGAGCGGGCCTCGGCGGAGAGCGATCCCTGGAGCTGCCGCACCGTGGTGAGCAGATGGCCGGCGAATGCCTGGATATGCGGCTCGATCCGAAACGCCGGGCCGGAGATGTTGACCGCGGCCTTGATCCGCCCGGAGAAGTCGCGCACCGGAGCGCCGATGCCGATGAGCTCGGGGTCGAAGATCCGGTTGGCGACCGTGTACCCACGCTCGCGGGCCGCGTGGATCTGGGTCAGCAGCTCGCGGGCCTCGCGGGCCGGGACACCGTCGTCGCCGCGGCGCACGATGTCGATGATGTGCTCGTCGTCGTGGTCCATCAGCAGGGCCATGCCGCTGGAGCTGCGATTGACCGGGATGGTGCGGCCGACCCAGTTGACCGCCTCGATGGAGCGTCGCGAGCTCTCCGAGTGCACGGTCAGGACCTCGCCGTCGCTCAGCACGGTCAGGTAGGTGCGCTCACGGACCGCCTCGGTCAATCGCAGCATCAGCGGCGCGGCGAGCTTGGTGAGTCGCTGGTCGCCGGCCCGGACGGCCAGGGCGAACAGTCGCCAGCTCAGCTCGTAGCGACCGGACGTGTCCCGGGACACGAGGCCGGTCTCGAGCAGGCTCTTGAGCTGCCGGGAGACCACCGACTTCTCTCGGCCCAGGATCCGGGCGACATCGGCGACGGAGAGCCCGTCGGGGAAGACGGTCGGGTCGGCCGAGGTCAGGGCGTCGAGGATCGCCATCACACGCGAGGCGCCGCTGCGCACGGCGGGCGCTTCCTTCTGGCCCTGGGTCATCTCTTACTCTCCTTCCTGGAGCCCGTCCTCCGGACGGGCCCAGCCGGTCTGCCGGCGACGGTGGGACGCTAGAAGTGCAGTGTGTGACGTGCAACACTGCGTTGCGTTTTCTGCACCGTAGCCCAGCCGGTGCGAGCCTCCTGCCGGAGGGCCGCCGCTCCACGGCGGCCGCTCCGGCAGCGCGGGCGTCAGGCCGAGACGCTTCGGGCAGGCGCCGACGACGCGGCGAACGCGGCGTCGAAGAAGCTCTCCAGCTGGTCGCAGAGCCGGACGAACTCCGGGTGGTCGGCGTACATGAAGTCGTTGTGCCGGCCGTCCACGGTGTAGAGCGTCTTCGGCGACGACGCAGCGGCGTAGAGGGCGAGCGCCTCGTCGTAGGGGTGCAGCGAGTTGCGCTTGCCGTGGGCGATGAACAGCGGCTTCGGCGCCAGCCTGGCGACGACGTTCTCCACCTTCAGGTCCAGGATCGACTCGGTGAACTGCACCCGGGTCGGGTGGCCGAAACCGTAGATCTGCGCCAGCTCGGCCTGGACGTAGTCGTCGGTGGCCGGATCCAGGGGGTAGTGCGCGAAGGTGTCGGCGAGCCTGGACTCGCCCTCCAGGACCCGCTGAACCCGGTCCTGCGCCACCTCGTCGACGATCTTGAGGAACTCGTCATAGGTGTGGATCGACTTCAGCCAGCGCTCGCCGTCGTAGAAGCCGTTGAGGGCGGCCACGCCGGCGACTCCGTCGCTCTTCTCGCCCGCCATGACGACGTTCGCCGCGCCCATGCCCCAGCCGACCAGCCCGACGCGACGGGAGTCGATATCCTCCTGCGCACTGATGAACGTCACGGCGTTGCGCACGTCCTGGACCTGCTCCTCGAGCAGGACCCGGCCCTTCTCACCCTCGCTGTCGGCCATGCCGCGGTAGTCGAACCCGAAGCAGACGAACCCGCGCGCGGTCAGGTTGCCGGCGAACATCTTGGGATAGAACTCGTTGAAGCCCTGATAGCCGGAGTTCACCACGAGGGCCTTATGCGGTCCGGGCGCGGAGAGGTCGTCCGGGTAGTAGATGGTCGCCTTGAGGCGGCTGCCCTCGCTGTAGAAGGTAACGTCCTTCTCGATCACGATGATGTTCCTTGTCTAGTCGTCCAGTCGTAGCCGGCGTCGCTTCCGCGACGGCCTCACTATCTGGACGAAGGTGTGGTTATCACAACGCGACGGTGCACAAATTGCAACGCCGGCCCCGACTTTCTCCGGCGCAGCATTGGGCGACGCGATTAATGTCGAAGCCATGCGTCTGCCGGAGTCCCTTCGCACGCCCGTTCCACTGATCAGCGCACCGATGGCCGGCCCCGGGGGCGGCCGGCTCGCCCATGCCGTCTCCGTCGCCGGCGGACTGGGCATGTTCGGCGTCAACGACAGCCGCAGCCCGGAATGGATCGCCGCGGAGGCGCGGGTCGCCGGCGCGGAGGGTGCGCCGTACGGCATCGGGCTGGCGGCCTGGGCCCTGGACAAGCACCCCGAGCAGCTCGACGCCGTCGTCGCGCTGCGACCGACACTGGTCTCGGTCAGCTTCGGCGAGTACGCCGACGCCGTCGGCCGGCTGCGCGATGAGGGCATCCTGACCGCGACGCAGGTCGGCTGCCTCGACGACCTCGAGGGCGCCATCGACGCCGGCGTCGACGTGATCGTGGCGCGCGGCGGCGAGGGCGGCGGGCACGGCCGCAACACCATGGCCACGCTGCCATTGCTGCAACTGGTCCTGGACCGCACCGAGCTGCCGGTCTACGCCGCCGGCGGCATCCTCAACCACCGCGGACTGGCGGCGGTGCTCGCGGCCGGCGCCGCCGGCGCCTGGGTCGGCACCGCCTTCCTGGGCACCGTCGAGGCGGCCGGCACCCCGGCCGCGAAGGCGGCGCTCTTCGACGCCCAGGCCACCGGGTACGGACGCGTCTTCGACGAGGCGCAGGAGGTGGGCTGGCCACACGAGTTCGGCGGCCGGTCGGTGGCCAACCGCTTCTTCGAGGAGTGGATCGGCCGCGAGGAGGAGCTGGACGAGGGCGCCCGCACCCGCTTCCGGGCCGCCGTCTCCGGACAGGACTACTCCGTCGCGCACCTCTACGCCGGTGAGGGCGTGGTCGCCCTCACCCACGAGACGACCGCCGC
>NZ_DASZUF010000211.1:0-10108 GCF_035547795.1 Nocardioides sp. | reverse complement strand
ACGCCGGTGTTCGCGGCACCGTCCACAGCGCGCTCGCGCACGAACACCGTCAGGACGCCGTCCGCACCGACCTCGACCAGCGGGCCCTTTGTCGAGCCGGGCTTCACCGCGATGCGATAGCGGGTCACGACCCGACCCTAGACGCCGCACGGCAGGATGGGTCCCATGTCGCTGCCCAGGATCGCCACCCTGACCAGTCTGCCCGCCGTCGAGCACCCCGAACTGGTGGCCGAGCCGACCGCCCGGGCCCTGCGGGCGTGGGTCGATTCCGCCTCGGTCGCCGTGGTGGAGATCGACCCGGACCTGGCCGACACCGCCGCTCTCACGCAGGCCTACGACCTGCCGCTGGAGGCCAGCGGCAACTGTGTGGTGGTCGGCGGCTCGCGGTCGGGGGAGGAGCGGATCGCGGCCTGTGTCGTGCCGGCCGACGCGCGGGCGGACGTCAACAACCTGGTCAAGCGCCTGCTCGACGTGCGCAAGGCGTCGTTCCTGCCGATGGAGCGGGCGGTGGCCGAGTCGGGCATGGAGTACGGCGGGATCACGCCGGTCGGCCTGCCGGGCACCTGGCGGCTCCTGGTCGACGCCCGGCTGCTGACCGTGCCGACGGTCGTGCTCGGCTCCGGCGTACGCCGCTCGAAGCTGCTGCTGCCCGGCGCAGCCCTGGCGTCGCTGCCCGGCGCCGAGGTGATCGAGGGGCTGGGCAGGCCGGTCGCCGGCTGAGGGGTACAGCTGAGGGGTACAAAGGGGACATGCACCTGCCCCGTGCGCTCGCGGCGTTCAACCGGCGCGTGACCAACCCGATCCAGCGCCGCTGGGCCGGCCGGATTCCGGGCCACGCGATCATCGAGCACACCGGCCGGCGCTCGCGCCGCATCTACCGCACGCCAGTGCTGTGCGTCCGCCGTCCCCGCGGCTTCGCCTTCGTGGTCGGCTACGGCCTCGAGTCGGACTGGGTGCGCAACCTGCTCGCCGCCGACGGCGGCACGGTCGTGCACCGCGGCCGGCGCTACCGGGTCGCCGACGTGCGTCTCGTGCCCGCGCCCGCCGGCCGCGCGCTGCTGCCGAACCCGCTGCGGCTCATCCTCCGGCTCGCCCACGAGGGCGACGTGCTGACGGTGACGATCGTCGACTAGTCCGTCTCCGGAAACGGGACCCCGGTGTTCGCGTGGCAGCGGTAGCCGTGGGGAACCCGGTCCAGGTACTGCTGGTGGTACTGCTCCGCGTAGTAGTACGTCGGAGCCTCCCGGATCTCGGTGGTGATCTCGCCCAGGCCGCGGCGGGCCAGCTCGTCGCCGTACACCTTCGTCAGGCGGCGCGCGGTGGCCTCCTGCTCCGGCGAGGTGTAGTAGAGGGCGGAGCGGTACTGGGTGCCGACATCGTTGCCCTGCCGCATGCCCTGCGTGGGGTCGTGCACCTCGAAGAACCGCTTCACCAGGTCGGCGTAGCTGACCTTCGTCGGGTCGAAGACGACGCGCACCGCCTCGGTGTGGTTCGTCAGCCCGCTGCAGACCTCCTCGTACGACGGGTTGGGCGTGCTGCCGCCCTGGTAGCCGACCGATGTCGACCAGACGCCGGGGATCTGCCAGAACATCTCCTCGGCGCCCCAGAAGCAGCCCAGCCCGAAGTAGGCGACCTCGTAGCCCTCCGGCGCGGTGTCGGTGACCAGCGGCGCGTCGAGCACCCGGTGTCGCTCCTCGAGCGGGAACCAACGCTCGGTGCGGCCCGGCAGGGTCTGCTCCTCGGGAACGAAGGTGGTGAGACGTGACATGGGTTCCTCCTCGAAGTCGCTCACAGTGTCCAACACCAAGGCGCCGCCCGGCGTTCCCGGGTCGGCCGGGATGGCTAGGCTCGACGGCGTGACCCAGGAGCATCGCCTCAAGAGTGGCTTCGAGACCCGTGCCATCCACGCCGGCTACGAGCCCGACCCGAGCACCGGCGCGGTCAACCCGCCGATCTACGCCACCTCCACCTACAAGCAGGACGGCGTCGGCGGGCTGCGCGGCGGCTACGAGTACTCCCGCTCCGGCAACCCCACCCGCGCGGCCCTGGAAGGAGCGCTGGCGGCGGTCGAGGAGGGCGAGCGCGGGTTCGCGTTCGCCAGCGGGTTGGCCGCCGAGGACACCTTGATCCGCGCCCTCACCAGGCCGGGCGACCACCTGGTCATCCCCGACGACGCGTACGGCGGAACCTTCCGCCTGGTCGACAAGGTCGCCGGCCCGTGGGGCGTCGAGCACAGCGCCGCGCCGGTCAGCGATCCGGCCAGGGTGGCCGCCGCGATCCGGCCGGGTCGCACCCGGCTGGTCTGGGTGGAGACCCCGACCAACCCGCTGCTCAACATCGGCGACATCGCCGCACTGGCCGCCATCGCCCACGACGCCGGCGCCCTGCTCGTGGTCGACAACACGTTCGCCAGTCCCTACCTCCAGCAGCCGCTGACGCTGGGCGCCGACCTGGTGGTGCACTCGACCACCAAGTACGTCGGCGGCCACTCCGACGTGGTCGGTGGCGCGCTCGTGGCGCGCGACCTCGAGGTCGCCGAGAAGATCGCCTTCCACCAGAACTCCATGGGCGCTGTCCCGGGGCCGTTCGACGCCTTCCTCACCCACCGCGGCCTCAAGACGCTGGCGGTGCGGATGGAGCGGCACTGCGACAACGCCGAGCGGGTCGTCGACTTCCTCACCAGTCACCCGGCGGTGGGCGACGTGATCTACCCGGGCCTGGAGACCCACCCCGGCCACGAGGTCGCCCAGCGGCAGATGCGCCGCTTCGGCGGGATGGTCAGCTTCCGGGTCAGGGCGGGGGAGACCAAGGCGCTCGACGTCTGCTCCCGGGCCGAGGTCTTCACCCTCGGCGAGTCGCTGGGTGGCGTGGAGAGCCTGATCGAGCACCCCGGACGGATGACCCACGCGAGCGTGGCCGGCACCGACCTGGAGGTGCCCGCGGACCTGATCCGGCTCAGCATCGGCATCGAGACCGCCGAGGACCTGATCGCCGACCTCGAACGGGCGCTGGACTGAGCCGGACCGGGCCTGGATAACGTGACCCTGTGAGCGAGGACCCGGAGCCCCAGCAGGAGCAGGAGTCCGAGGCCGAGCGGCAGCACAACGAACGCCTGGCCGCGCGGCTCTACGCGCAGTGGGCCCAGCTCCGCGAGGACCGGCAGGCCCAGCTCGCCTCGCCCGTCCCGATCGCGCCGGCGAGCAGTGACCGCAAGGTCAAGGTGCCGTACGGCATCGACCTCGCCGCCTCCTGGGGCTGGCGGCTGCTGGTGATCGTGGCCGCCGGATGGTGCCTGTTCAAGGCGCTCGGCTTCCTCGAGGTGGTCGTCGTCCCGGTGGTGATCGCGATGCTGGTCACCGCGCTGGTGGTGCCGATCGTGAACGCGCTGCAGCGCGTCGGCCTGCCTCGAGGGGTCGCCTCGCTGGTGGTGCTGCTCGGCGTGATCATCGTGGTCGGGTCGCTGCTCACCTTCGCCGGCCACCAGGTCGCGACCGGCGCCAGCGACCTGGCCGACCAGACCGTCAAGGGCATCGGCGAGATCAAGGACTGGCTCAAGAACGGTCCGCTGCACGCCAGCGACAGCCAGATCAACAAGTGGCTCGAGCAGGCCCAGCACTGGATCACCCAGCAGAGCGAGGGCGGCAACACCCTCGGCAAGGTGACCCATGTCGGCAGCGTCGCGCTCGACGTGCTGGCGGGCATGTTCATCGTGCTGTTCTCGACGTACTTCTTCCTGGCCGAGGGCGCCGAGATCTGGTCCTGGATCGTGCGGCTCACCCCGCGCGCGGCCCGGGAGCGGGTGGACAGCTCGGGCCGGGTCGCCTGGATCTCGCTGACCCAGTTCGTGCGGGCGACGGTGATCGTGGCCGCCGTCGACGCGATCGGCATCATGATCGTGGCGGCGATCCTGCGGGTGCCGTTTGTGGCCGCGATCGGCGTGCTGGTCTTCCTGGGCGCGTTCGTGCCGTTGGTCGGCGCCACCGTCGCCGGCACCGTGGCGGTGTTGGTCGCGCTGGTGGACCACGGCCTGGTCACCGCGCTGATCATGCTGGGCGGCGTCATCCTGGTGCAGCAGCTGGAGGCGCACGGCCTGCAGCCGTTCCTGATGGGGCGCTGGGTCTCGGTGCACCCGCTCGCGGTGATCATCTCGATCGCCACCGGGGTGCTGGTGGCGGGCGTCGCCGGTGCCCTGGTCGCGGTGCCGCTGGCGGCCGCGCTCAACGCGGTCGGGCAGCACCTGGCCGCGGAGGGCGGTCCACCGCCGGAGGAGGCGGAGGAGGAGCAGCCGATGCTGACCGACGAGGAGCAGGAGAGCCTGGAGGAGGCCGAGCGTGAGTGAGGGGAGCGACGAGTTCGAGGATGCCCGCGAACTGCTGCGCGACGTGGTCATCGAGACCCCCGTGGAGACCTCGCGCTGGCTCTCGGACCTGGTCGGCGCCCCCGTCGTACTCAAGTGCGAGAACCTGCAGCGGACCGGCTCCTTCAAGTCTCGCGGCGCCTACGTCCGCATCGCCCACCTGAGCGAGGAGGAGCGGGCCCGGGGCGTGGTCGCGGCCAGCGCCGGCAACCACGCTCAGGGCGTGGCGCTCGCCGCCCAGATGCTCGGCATCAAGGCCACGGTGTTCATGCCCGAGGGCGCGCCGATCCCCAAGGAGCGCGCCACCCGGGGGTACGGCGCCGAGGTGATCTTCGCCGGCACGGTGCTCGAGGACAGCCTCGCCGCCGCCCGGCGGTACGCCGAGGAGACCGGGGCGGTGCTCATCCACCCCTTCGACCACCGCGACATCATCGCCGGCCAGGGCACCGTCGGCCTGGAACTGCTGGACCAGGTGCCGGACGTGCGCACGGTGGTGGTGCCGACCGGCGGCGGTGGGCTGCTGGCCGGGGTGGCGCTGGCGATCAAGGCGCGGCGGCCCGACGTACGTGTGGTGGGCGTGCAGGCCGAGGGCGCGGCCGCCTATCCGGACTCGCTGCGGGCGGGGGAGCCGCGGCAGCTCGCGTCGATGAAGACGATGGCCGACGGGATCGCCGTCGGGCTGCCCGGCGACCTCACCTTCGCCGCGGTGCGCGACCACGTCGACGAGATCAGGACCGTCTCCGAGGAGTCGATCTCGCGGGCGCTGCTGGCGCTGTTGGAGCGAGCGAAGCTGGTCGTCGAGCCGGCCGGCGCGGTCGGTGTCGCGGCGCTGCTCGACGCGCCGACGGCGTTCCAGGGCCCGGTGGCGGTGGTGCTGTCGGGTGGCAACGTCGACCCGCAGCTGCTGGGCCGGGTGATCCGGCACGGCCTCGCCGCGGCCGGCCGCTACCTGGTGCTGCGGCTGATCATCCCGGACGCGCCCGGCACACTGGCGCGACTCCTGGCCGAGATCGCCGACGCCGGCGCGAACGTCGCCGAGGTGATGCATGCGCGCAGCAACCCCGCGGTCGGCACCGACGAGGTCGAGGTGCTGGTGCAGCTGGAGACGCGCGGCGAGGCGCACGCCCGCGCGGTGGTGGATCGACTTGCCCAGCGTGGGTACCGTTCGGTCTCCGGCTGAGTCCTCGCGACCTGCACCCGATTGCCGATCCACTGTTAGACTGAAGGATCTGACAGTCCGCAGGGCCGTCGTCGACGAGCCCGCCGACCAAGCGTCGCATCTCGTTTGCGACGACTCTCATCCGCACGCAGGAGTACTCGATGACGACCGAAGCACAGCACGCCGCCACCATCTGGCTCAGCAAGGGTGCCTTCGACCAGCTCAGCGCCCAGCTGGAGGACATGAAGGGTCCCCAGCGCGCCAAGATCGTCGCCGAGATCAGTGCTGCCCGCGACGAGGGCGACCTGAAGGAGAACGGCGGCTACCACGCCGCCCGCGAGGCCCAGGGCCGGCTCGAGGGCGAGATCCAGGCGCTCGAGGCGCTGCTGCGCAAGGCAGACACCACCGAGCCCACCGACGACGGCGTCGTCGGCCTCGGCTCGATCGTCACGTTCAAGTTCGACGGCGATGACGACGACGAGGCGGAGACCCGGCTGATCGCCTCCATCGAGATGAAGGACTTCGCCGGCGGCCTGGAGATCTCCTCGGCCCAGTCGCCGATCGGGGCCGCGCTGCTGGGCGCCAGCGCCGGTGACACCGTGTCCTACGAGGGCCCCAACGGTCGCACCCTCAAGGTCGAGGTGATGAAGGTCGTCCCGTTCAAGGACTGACCTGTCACCGGCTACTGCGGGTCCTTCTGGCCGTTCGCCGTGCAGCCGCGCCAGTCGACCGAGGTGGCCGCCCGTTCGGTCTTGATGGTGATCGTCTGCCGCCCCGAGATCGGGGTGAACGTCTGGAATCCGACGGTGGAGTGGTCCTCGGCGTACGCCAGGACGGTGCAGCTGGGATGCGCGGCCGCGTCGTAGATGTGCACGTCCGCCGTCACCTTGACGGCGTTGGGCCCCTGGAGCTCCCAGCTGTCCATCGAGGAGCCGACCTTGGGGTGGCTGTGGAGCCAGATGGCCCACACGAACCAGCCGATCGCCGCGGCGACCACGACCGCGCCGGCGACGAGGACGGCGTTGCGCGCCCAGGCGCTGCCGGAGCGGTACCGATCGGCCAGATGGTCGGCGTCGTGACTCACGTGCACACTCTCGCACCTAGGATCTTCCCATGACGCAGCACCCCCGGGGCCCGAAGGCGGGCCTGCGCCTGATGCACGTCCACGCCCATCCCGACGACGAGTCCAGCAAGGGCGCGGCCACCACCGCCAAGTACGTCGCCGAGGGCGTCGACGTCCACGTGGTGACCTGCACCGGCGGTGAGCGCGGCTCGATCCTGAACCCGAAGATGGACCGGCCCGGGATCCAGGAGAACATCCACGAGATCCGCCGTCAGGAGATGGAGCGGGCCCGCGACATCCTCGGCGTCACCCAGGACTGGCTCGGTTTCGTCGACTCCGGCTGGCCCGAGCCGGAGTACGAGGGCGGCCCCAAGCCGCCGCTGCCGGAGGGCTGCTTCGGGCTGGTGCCGGTCGAGGACGGCGCCCGGCCGCTCATCCGGCTGATCCGCTCCTTCCGGCCGCACGTGATGACGACGTACGACGAGTTCGGGGGCTATCCGCACCCCGACCACATCCAGTGCCACAACATCTCGGTCTACGCCTACGAGAAGGCATCCGACCCCGACTACGAGCCCGAGCTGGGGCCGGCGTGGCAGGTCAGCAAGCTCTACTACCACCACGGCTTCAACCGGCCCAAGGCCGTCGCGCTGCACGAGGCGATGCTCGAGCACGGCCTGGAGTCGCACTACGCCGAGCGGCTGGAGCGATGGACCAGGGACGAGACCTGGGATGCCCGGGTGACGACCCACGTGCCGTGCGCGGACTACTTCGGGGTGCGCGACCAGGCGCTGCTGGCACACGCCACCCAGATCGACCCTGACAGCTGGTGGTTCGCCACGCCTCGGGAGCTGGAGAAGAAGGTCTGGCCCACCGAGGACTACGAGCTGGCCAGGTCGGTCGTGGAGACGAGCCTGCCCGAGGACGACCTGTTCGCCGGAATCACCACCGACGTGGGAGAATGAGGGCATGTACGACCTGCTGCTCCGGCTGTCCGACCCCGTGCCGACCGACAACGCGGTCAAGGCCGGCTGGACCGCCTTTGCGGTCTTCCTGTTGCTCATCGTGGCGGTGGCGCTGCTCGGCTGGAGCTTCAGCCGGCAGTTGAAGAAGGTGGCGGCCGCCAAGGCCGCCGGCCGCTACGACGAGTCCGACAAGAAGAACTAGCCCGCTCCGCCCGCACCGACGACCACGATGATCGTCCTGGCCGGCCGCACGCCCATCTCCGACTTCGACGACTGGTCGCGCAGTAGCGGCCTCGAGATCGTCATGATCGCGACCGGGGCGGTCGTGCTCGCCCGCTTCGTCCGCTGGCTCAGCGAGGACGCGACCGCGCGGGCCGAGGCGCGGCGCCGCGCCACCGGCGAGTCGTTGGTCCGCTCCGAGGACTCCAAGCACCGCCGCGCCGTCGTCCAGGTCGTCACCTGGGGGCTGGTGGTCGTCATCTACACGGTGGCGGCGCTGCTGATCATCCAGCGGCTCGGCGTCGCGCTGGCCGCGTTCGTACCGGTCGCCACCGTGGCCGGGGTCGCGCTGGGCTTCGGCGCGCAGCGGGTCGTGGCCGACCTGCTGGCCGGGTTCTTCCTGGTCGCCGAGCGGCAGTACGGCTTCGGTGATCTGGTCCGGATCTCGGTCGTGGGCCTCGGCACGCCGGTGCTCGGCACCGTGGAGAACCTCAGCCTGCGGGTCACCACGGTGCGCACCCCCGGCGGCGAGGTGGTGATGACGCCCAACGGCCAGATCGCCCAGGTCACCAATCTCTCCCGGGATTGGGCGCGGGCGGTCATCGACGTACCTGTGCCGCTGGCGGTGGACGTCAATCGAGTCACCGCCGTGCTGCGCGAGGCCGGGGAGGCGGCGTACGCCGATCCCGAGTTGCACCCGTTGCTCCTCGACACCCCGGCCGTGATGGGCGTGGAGTCGCTCGAGGTCGACCAGTTCAAGGTGCGGGTGGTGGCGCGCACGCTGCCCGGCAAGCAGTTCGAGGTCGGTCGGGCGCTGCGGGTGCTGATCACCCGGACGCTGCACTCGGAGGGCATCAACCTGCCGGCCGAGGTGGCCACCGGCAACCCGACGGGGAGCCCATGAGGATCCGGGAGCGGCTGCCGCGGACCTCGACGGTCGTGCTCGGCGTAGTGTTCCTGGCCGCGCTGTTGCTCTATCTGTGGGTGCGGCCGCCCCGGCCGGAGTCGTCGCCCAGCCCGGTGCTGGTCACGCCGGTCACGAGCGCGCCGGCGCGACCCTCGTCGAAGCCGTCGCCCTCGCACAGCGTGCGGCCCAGCCCCACCCGGACGCCCTCTCCGTCGAAGACGCCGAGCCCGACGCGTCGGCCCAGCGCGACGCCGCCGCCGACCGTCCCGCCATCGCCGAGCGCCGACGCGACACCGACGGCACCGCCGACGAGCGTGTCGCCCACGCCGCCGGCGCCGAGCGGCACCGACACCGTGGCTCCGCCGGCGAGTGGTGCGGCCACGCCTTGATCCGCACGCCCTGATCCGGCGGTCTGTGGAGACACCGAGAGGAACCGCGGGAACTGTCGGTGGTCGGTGGCAGCCTGCCGGCATGGTCAGGTTGCTGGTGCTGCTCGCGCTGCTGCTCAGCGGCTGTGCGCTGCGGGCGCCCGCCGCCGGGCCGACCACGCCCGCTGCGTCGCCCCGGTCGTCGGTGGACGTCGCCGGTGCGCTGGCCGCGCTGGCGAGCCTGCCGGTCAAGGGCAGGGCGCCGATGACGGGCTACGACCGGAAGGCGTTCGGGCCGGCGTGGAGCGACGACACCCAGGACGAGTGGGGCCACAACGGCTGCGACACCCGCAACGACGTCCTGCGCCGTGACCTCACCGACGCCGTGCTCGAGGCCGGCACCCACGGCTGCGTCGTCCTCACCGGCACGCTGCAGGATCCGTACGGCGGCACCACCATCCACTTCGTCCGCGGACCCACCACCAGCATCGCCGTGCAGATCGATCACGTGGTGGCGCTGGCCGATGCCTGGCAGACGGGTGCGCAGGGCTGGAGCCGGGCGAGACGGCAGGCGTTCGCCAACGACCCGCGCGAACTCGTTGCCGTCAGCGGTGCGCTCAACGAGTCCAAGCGCGATGGCGACGCGGCCACCTGGCTGCCGCCGTACAAGCCGGGGCGGTGTGCCTACGTGGCGCGGCAGGTGGCGGTGAAGCGCGCCTACGAGCTGTGGGTGACGCCGGCCGAGCACGACGCGATCATGCGGGTCCTCCAGCACTGTCGCGGCCCGTGAGGCGTCCCGCGCCTCGGGTCACCGATCACCCGGCATGACCGACACACCGGTTTGTCGCCGCGTCGCCGGGGGTACCAGCGGCCCGGCGGCGAAGGAGGTCGCATGTCTCGCCGAGCAGGCGTCATCTGGTGGGTCGTGCTGGTGGCCTGCTATCTGGTGTTGATCTCGTCCGTGACCGGGTCGGAGGTCGTCACGGGTGTGCTGGTGGCAGCGCTGGCGAGTACGGCGGCGGCCGTGGCGAGCCGCGAGTTCCGACCCGTGCGGCCGCCGCGGCCCATGGTTC
>NZ_DASZUF010000210.1:0-9735 GCF_035547795.1 Nocardioides sp. | reverse complement strand
CCCCCCCCGACCCCGTCCCGTTGCTCGTTCCTTCGCGAGATCCGGAGTGCCATGTCTACTGGCGAGAAGCTCATCCAGATGGTCATCGCGATCGCGCTGTTCTTCGCGATCGTGGCAGCGATCCTGCTCCTGACGCAGCGGTTCCGCTCGCGCCGGGGTGAGTTGGTCCAGGCCGCCGGGTTCGTGCTCCCGGCCACGATCCTGATCGCCCTCGGCCTGCTCTACCCGGCCATCAAGACCATCTACCTGTCGTTCCGTGACAGCTACAGCACCAAGTTCGTCGGCCTCGACAACTACAAGACCATCTTCACCAGCAAGGCCGAGCTCACGGTCCTCGGCAACACCGCGATGTGGGTCATCATCACGCCGATCGCCGCCACGCTCATCGGTCTGGTGTACGCCGTCCTGGTCGACCACGCCCGGATGGAGCGGCTGGCCAAGGCGCTGATCTTCCTGCCGATGGCGATCTCGCTGGTCGGCGCCTCGATCATCTGGAAGTTCGTCTACGACCCGCGCATCGGCCTGCTCGACGCGATCACCGGCAAGGTCGGGCTGGGCAGCGACCACGTCTGGTACGCCAACCCGTCGGCACACCCGTGGAACAACATCTGGCTGATCGTCATCCTGATCTGGGTGCAGACCGGTTTCGCGATGACCGTCCTCTCGGCGGCGATCAAGGCGATCCCGACCGACATCGTCGAGGCGGCCCGACTCGACGGCGTGGGCGGCTTCAAGATGTTCCGCTACATCACGGTCCCGAGCATCCGGCCGACGGTGGTCGTGGTACTGACCACGATCACCATCACCACGCTGAAGGCCTTCGACATCATCCAGACCATCTCCGCCGGCGGTGCCTACCACACCAGCGTGCTCGCCTACGAGTTCTACTTCCAGGCGTTCAAGGCGTTCAACAGCGGCCTGTCGGCGGCGCTGGCCGTGCTGATCTTCGTCCTGGTGCTGCCCATCGTGATCTACAACGTGCGACAGATGCGGAAGGCGGACGCCCGATGAACCACCCCATTCAAATGCTCGCTTCGCTCCGCTTTGAACGGGGACCCCGATGACCACCATCGTTCCGGAGGGCGCCACCGCCGCCATCCCCAAGCCCGAGACCGCCTCCTCCCGGGCGCACGCGCGGCTGACCTCGCCCTGGGCCTCCCTGGCGGCCGCCGTGATCGCGATCCTGTGGACGGTCCCGACCGCCGGCCTGCTGATCTCGTCGTTCCGTCCCGAGGACGACATCAAGACCACCGGATGGTGGGAGTTCTTCGCCCACCCGCACCTGACGCTGTCGAACTACCATGCCGTGCTCAACGGCAACGGCGCCTCCGGGTCGGACCTGTCGTCGTTCCTGATCAACTCGATCGTCATCACGCTGCCGGGGGTGATCATCCCGATCTTCCTGGCCACGATGGCCGCCTACGCGTTCGCGTGGACGCGCTTCCCCGGCCGCAACCTGCTGTTCGTCATGATCTTCGCGCTGCAGATCGTGCCGCTGCAGGTCACCTTGATCCCCCTGCTGAAGCTGTTCGTGCACCCACCGTTGAACCTGATGCCGATCGCCGGCGGCGACGCCCCCGCGGACGGCCTCTACTCGCTGTGGATCGCGCACACCATGTTCGGCCTGCCGCTGGCCATCTTCCTGCTGCACAACTTCATGCGGGAGATCCCCGGCGAGCTGGTGGAGTCGGCACGCGTGGATGGCGCCGGGCACGTGCAGATCTTCACCCGGCTGATCCTGCCGCTGATGACGCCGGCGATCGCGGCCTTCGGCATCCTGCAGTTCCTGTGGGTCTGGAACGACCTGCTGGTGGCGATGGTCTTCGCCAACAGCGACGTCGCCCCGCTGACCAAGGCGCTGGCGGACCTGACCGGCGAACGAGGCCAGGACTGGCCGCTGCTGTCGGCCGGAGCCTTCTTGTCGATGATCATCCCGATGGCGGTGTTCCTCTCGATGCAGCGCTTCTTCGTCCGCGGGCTGCTGGCCGGAAGCGTCAAGGGCTGAGGAGCGAGGCCAAGCGCGAGCTTGCTCGTGGCTTGGCCGAGCGACGAGGACCCGCCGCCGGAGGCGGCCAGGCTGACGAGCGGGCCAGGCCCACCGAGCCGAAGGGCCCCGCCACCCCGAGGGAGATAGCGGGGCCCTTCGCAGCCAGAGCCGGCAGGCACACCGCAGGGCCCGCCACCCGAGACTGTGGTGGCGGGCCCTCGCCGTGCGCGGCCGCGTGGGCAACGGAGGTCGGACCGCGCAGGGCGCTCGCGGTGGCGCTAGCCCTCCAGGGCGTTGGCCGCGATGACTCCGGCGTACCAGTGCGCGGAGTCCTTCGGGTATCTCTCCTGGCTCTCGAGGTCGACGTGGATGAGGCCGAAGCGCTTGTCGTAGCCCCAGGCCCACTCGAAGTTGTCCAGCAGCGTCCACTCGTAGTAGCCCCGGACGTCCGCACCGGCGGCGATCGCGTCGAGGACCGCCCCGAGGTGGTCGCGCAGATAGTCGATTCGGACGGTGTCGTGGATCTCGATCGGCGCCCCGGACCGGTCCAGCGTCTCCTGGGTGGCGATGCCGTTCTCGGTCACCTGCAGCGGCACGCCGTAGTCCTTGTGCAGCCGCAGCAGCAGGTCGGTCAGCCCAGAGGGCACGATCGGCCAGCCCATCACTGTCACCGGCACCTCGGGCCCGTAGCCGACACCGCGGGCCCGGTCGGTGCCCGGGAACGTGGGCCGGCCGGGCACCGCCGTCGCGATTCGAGCGGGGTTGTAGTAGTTCACCCCGAGGAAGTCGATCGGCTGGTGGATCAGCTGGGTGTCGCCGTCACGCAGGAACGACCAGTCGGTCAGGTGCCGGGTCTGCTCGATCAGCTCGTCGGGATAGACGCCGCGCAGCATCGGGTCGAGCCAGATCCGGTTCGCCACCAGGTCGGCGTGCCGGGCGGCGGCCCGGTCGGCAGGCTCCTCGGAGGCGGCCACCACCTGGTGGATGTTGAGGGTGACCGAGACGCCGGTGGTCGCCGGCAGCACCGAGCGCAGCGCCTGCACACCCAGCCCGTGCGCCAGGTTGAGGTGGTGCGCGACCGGGTAGCAGAGGCTGTTGTCGGTCAGGCCCGGCGCGTGCTCGCCGCTGCCATAGCCCAGGTACGCCGAGCACCACGGCTCGTTGAGCGTCGTCACGGCACTGAGCCGATCGCCGAGCCGCTCCCCCACCACCCGGGCGTAGTCGGCAAACCGCTCGGCGGTCTCGCGCGCCAGCCAACCGCCGTTCGGGCCCTGGTCGAGCGCCTGCGGCAGGTCCCAGTGGTAGAGCGTGGCCAGCGGCGTGATGCCGCGGGCCAGCATGCCGTCGACGAGCCGGTCGTAGAACGCCAGCCCCTCCGGGTTGAGAGTGCGGCCGTCCGGCATCACCCGCGGCCAGGCGACCGAGAACCGATAGTTCGCGATGCCCAGCTCGGCGATCAGGTCGAGGTCGCCCTCCCAGCGGTGATAGTGGTCGATCGCCACGTCGCCGTTGTCGCCGTTCGCGATCTTGCCCGGGGTGTGGGAGAACGTGTCCCAGATGCTGGGGCCGCGGCCGCCCTCGGCGACGGCGCCCTCGATCTGGTACGCCGCGGCGGCCACGCCCCAGACGAAGCCCTCCGGAAATGGTCGGGTCATCCCTTGACCGCTCCTTCCATGATGCCGCCGACGATCTGGCGGCCGAGTAGGGCGAAGACCAGCAGCACCGGGATGGTGCCGTACAGGGTCCCCGCCATGATGATGGACTGCTGCGGCGCGTAGCCGGTCGCCAGGCTCTGGAAGGCGACCTGCACCGTCGGGTTCTGCGAGTTCAACACGATCAGTGGCCAGAAGAAGTCGTTCCACGCCTGCAGGAACGTCAGCATGCCGAGCACGGCCATCGCCGGGCGCACCGCCGGCAGCACCACCGAGAGGAAGACCTTGGTGGTCGAGGCGCCATCCATGTACGCCGCCTCGATGAGCTCGTCGGGGACCGCCTTGGAGATGTACTGCCGCATGAAGAAGACACCGAAGGCGGTGACCAGCGTCGGCAGGATCACCGAGGAGAGGTGCCCGGCCAGGCCCCACTTCGCCATCAGCATGTAGAGCGGGATGACGCCCATCTGGGTGGGCACCATCATCGTGCCGATGCAGACGGCGAGCAGCACGTTGCTGCCACGGAAGCGCAGCTTGGCGAAGGCGAAGCCGGCCAGCGTGCACAGGCCGACGGTGCCGAGGGTGATACAGCCGGCGACGACTACCGAGTTGATCAGGCCCTTGTTCAGCGGTGCCAGCTGCAGCGCCTTGTGCACGTTGGAGAAGAACGAGCCATTGGGTAGCAGCGGCGGCGTCGAGGACGCCATCTCGGCGTTGGTGTGCGACGCCATCACGATCGTGTAGTAGAGCGGGAAGATCGAGACGATGGTGATCAGGCCGACCAGGGCATAGGTCCACCGGGTCGCGTCGAGCGTGGTGTGAAGGCGCCTGGTGCGGCTCATCGGGCCCTCCTCTCCCGGCGACGGGCGATCAGCAGGTTGACCACGACGGCGAGCAGGATGATGACGAACATCGTCCAGGCGGTCGCCGAGGCCAGACCGAGGCGGTCGTTGGTCCAGCCCTGCTGGTACATCAGCAGGCCGAGGGTCTGGTACTGCCCCGACGTACCTCCGTCGGGCATGCCGTTGTGATACAGCAGCGGCTCACCGAACAGCTGCGCGGAGCCGATCGTGGAGACCACGATGGTGAAGATGATGGTGGGGCGCAGGCCGGGCAGCGTCACGTGCCGGAACTGGGCCCACTTGCCGGCTCCGTCGACCGCGGCCGCGGCGTACAGCTCGCGGTCCACGGCCTGCAGGCCGGCCAGATAGATGAGCGCGTTGTAGCCGGTCCAGCGCCACATCACGATCGAGGCGATCGCGACCTGCGAGGGCCACTTCGAGCCCTGCCAGTCCACCCGCGGCAGGTGCACGAGGTGCAGCGCCCAGTCGATGATGCCGGTGCGCGGGTTGAACAGCTCGAGAAAGATCACCGTCGCCGCCGCCAGACTGGTGGCGTAGGGCAGCAGGATCGCGACCCGGAAGAACGTGCGGCCACGGAGCCGGTGGTTGAGCAGGTGGGCGATCCACAGCGCGACGCACAGCTGCGGCACGGCCGAGATGATGCCGATGGTCAGCGTGTTGAAGAACGCGTGCCAGAAGAAGTGGTTCGTCAGCAGGTTCTTGTAGTTGTCCAGGCCGATCCAGGTCTGCTGGTGGTACGTCGAGAGGCGGACGTCGTGCAGCGACACCCAGGCCGTGTCCAGCCATGGGTAGACGCTGAACGCCGCGAAGACGACGAAGAACGGCAGGATGTAGACGTAGGCGATGCGGCTGCCACGGCTGGTGGGGCGGTGCCGCCGAAGCCGGCGACGGGAGATCTCCCCCGTCGCCGGCTCCGCCGAGATGGTGACCATCAGCCAGTGACCTGCTTGATGGCGTCGAGCGCCGCCTTCCAGGCGCTGTCGGGCGAGGTGCCCTTGGTCTCGATGTTCGTCAGCTGGGTGGTGATCGCGTTCTGGATCTGGGTGTCGTAGAACCCGATCGGCGGGATCTTCATCTGACCGGCGATCTGGCCGTAGATCTGGCCCACCGGCGCGTTGCTGAAGTACGCACTGGTCGCGCCGGAGACGGCCGGGTCGGCCGCGGCCTCCTGGTTGGACGGCCAGTGACCACCGTCGGTCCACATCTTGACCTGGTTGTCCTTGGACGAGAGCCACTCGACCAGCGCGATCGCGGCCGCCTGGTGCTTCGAGGCGGTCGGGACGCCGAGCCACGAGCCGCCCCAGTTGGAGCCACCGCCGGGCATCACCGGCGAGACGCTCCACTTGCCCGAGCCGGCGTCACCGGCCTGGCCCTGGATGTAGCCCATCATCCAGGTCGGGCAAGCGACGGCCGCGAAGGCGCCGCTGGAGAACGCCTTGTTCCACGGGTCGGAGAACTGCTCGAGACCGGCGGTGATCTTGGCGCTGGTCGCGTCGGTGGTGTACTTCCAGGCCGACTTCACGCCGTCGCTGTTCTCCACGTCCGGCGTACCCGAGGCGTTGTCGTAGGCCTCGTTCCCCTGGTAGACCGCCGCGGAGAAGATCGAGGCCGCGCTGTCGAGGAAGTGCGAGCCCGACGGCTTGGTCGCGGACGCCTCGTACTGCTTACCGTAGTTGATGAAGCCGTCCCACGTGGACCAGTCCTTGGCCAGCGTGGCCGAGTCGGTGGGCAGGCCGGCCTGCTTGAGCAGGTCGGTGCGGTAGCAGATCGACTCCGGACCGGTGTCGGTGCCCAGGCCGACGGTGTCGCTGCCGTCCGGGGTGGACGCCATGTTCCACTTCCAGGGGTAGAACTCGGCCTTGTCGGCGCTCGCGTTCGGCACCTTGTTCCAGTTGACGAACTGGTTGGCGTGGTTCTTCACCACATCGGCGACGAAGCCGATCTCGATGCCCTGGACGTCGTCGAGACCGCTGCCGGAGGCCAGGTGAGTCTTGAGCTTGGTCCAGTAGTCGGCCGACTGCTAGACGTCGTCCTCCTTGATCGTGATGTTCGGGCAGACCTTCTTGTAGGCGTCCCACAGGCCCGCCTCCTTGAAGCCGAAGGTGCCGAACAGGCCGACGGTCAGGGTGATGTTGTCCTTGGTGCCGCACGGGCCCGCATCGGCCGAGCCGGCCGTGTTGGTGTCACTCGAGCTGCTGCCACAGCCGGCGAGGGACAGTGCGCCTGCCGTCACCAGTGCCAACAGCGACGCCGTGGTACGACGTCGGGTTCCGCGAAGACGCATCCGGTCTCCTCCTGAGTTCCATGACTTGTCGGTGAGAGCGCTCTCACACCGCGCCGCCGAGCATCTCGTGACGACCGTCACCATGTCAATGGCCGGGCGGAGTCGTTTCGTCAGGCGGACGCGCGGACGACCAGCTCCACCGGCAGTACGACGCCCCGAGCGTCCGACTCGCGACCGTCCAGGCGGCCCAGCAGCACCTGCGCCATGGTCGCGCCCAGATCGGCCATCGGCTGGCGCACCGTGGTCAGCGGCGGGTCGTACTCGGCCGCCTCACGGATGTCGTCGAAGCCGACCACCGCGACGTCCTCGGGCACCCGGCGGCCGCGCTGGGCGAGGGCCCGGATCGCACCGATCGCGGCCAGGTCCGAGGCCGCCACGATGGCGTCGAGGTCGGGTCGCCGGTCCAGCAGCCGGCAGGTGGCGTCGTACCCCTCCAGCAGGCTGAAGCCCGCCTCCTCGACCAGGGTCTCGTCCACGCCGACGCCAGCCTCCTCGAGCGCCTCCCGGTAGCCCCGGAGACGGTCCTGGCCCGCGCACATGTCCAGCGGGCCGGCGATCACCCCGAGGGTACGGCGACCGACCTCGAGCAGGTGCGAGACCGCCATCCGGCTGCCGGCCACGTTGTCGGCGTCGACGTAGAACAGATCGCCGTCGCCGTAGGGACGACCGCTGAGCACCGTCGGGATCCCGGCCTGCTCCAGGTGCCGCTGGAACTCGTCGTTGTCGTGCACCGACAGCAGCAGGACACCGTCGACATGGCCACCGGTGGCATAGGAGAAGAACCGGTCCCGCTGCGCCGGCGTGGAGGCGATCGCGAAGTTGAGCTGGAGGCCGGCGGCGGTCACCGTCTCCTGCGCCGAGCGCAGCACGGCGAGGAAGAACGGCTCACTGAACATCCGCTCCTCGGTCTCGTTGACCAGGAACGCGACCGAGTCGCTGCGCCCGGTCACCAGCGATCGCGCGGCCCGGTTCGGGGAGTAGTTGACCTCGGCCGCGGCGCGGTGGACGGCCTGGTAGGCGGCCTCGCTGACGTTCGACTGGCCGCGCAGCACGCGGCTCGCGGTGGCGCGCGAGACACCGGCCCGGCTGGCCACCTCCTCGAGTGTCGCCGCGCCCCGGGGACCTCGTGACTGAGCCTTCACGGGCGCAGTGTCGCACGACCGGTCGGCCGCCGCTCAGGCCCGCGCATAGGCCAGGTCGGTGATCGTGCGCCCGGCCGCCTCGCCGCGCCGCTCGAACTTCGTCAGTGGGCGCTCGCCCCAGCGCTCCACCACTCCCCCGTGTAGGGCCGCCTCGGCGTCGAGCACCTCGACCATCTGCTCGGCGTAGTCGGCCCAGTCGGTCGCCAGCCGCCACACACCGCCGGGCGCGAGCCGGTTTGCGACCAGGGCGGCGAAGGCGGGCGAGATCAGCCGGCGCTTGTGGTGCCGGGCCTTGTGCCACGGGTCGGGGAAGAACGTCCACAGCTCCGCCAGCGCCCCGGGCGCGACCGTGTGCTCCAGCAGCCAGACTGCGTCCACGCTGCACATCCGGACGTTGTCGATGCCGGCCTTGGCCAGTCGTCGCAGCGTGTCGGCGACGCCGGGCTTCCACACCTCGATGCCGAGCACGTTCAGCTCCGGTCGCGGTACGGCGGCGAGCGTCTCGCCGACTCCGGAGCCGATCTCGACGAGCAGCGGCGCAGCGCGGCCGAAGCGCGACGCCCAGTCGAAGCCGGGGCGGCTCACCTCGTCCTCGGGCACCACCCACGCCTCGGCGTACTCGGCCCAGGCGCGCTCCTGCGCGGGCGAGAACCTGCCCCCGCGGCGGGTGTAGCTGACCACTTCGCGCAGCGGCCGCCCGTCCTCGGTGAGGCGGACGCCGGGGCGGGCGGGGTCGACGGATCCGGGCATGGGCAGCATTGTCCCCGAGTGCCGGGCCTGGCCGCGAAGCGGCTAGCCTGACCCGATGCTCTCGGTACCCCTCCACCGCGTCGCGGTCGCCGCGGTCGGCCTGATCGCCATGCCACTGCTCGGCGCCCCCGCCTCCGCGATGCCCGTGCCCGGCCCGATCCATGCGGGCAACACCTATGGCTGGTATCCGGTCGCGAACCGCTACGAGTTCGTCGGCCCGCTCGGCCCCGACTGGAAGACGCACGGCGACGTCGGCACCCAGAACGGCATGCTGACCCTGCTCAGCGGCCGGCACGGCAACGTCAGCGCCACCCTGCGCGGCAGCGGCCACGACCGCGGTCGCTGGGAGATCCGCTGGCGCGGCGAGCAGTACGGCGGCGGGCACACCACCTACCGCCTGCAGACGGCGCTGGTGCCGGTGGCCGCCGCAGACCGGCACTGCGGCGCGCAGGACGTCACGTTCGAGGACCAGCGGGCCGGCCACAACCGGGCCCGGTTCTCCATCCACGCCCTGCCGGACGTCTCCTACCAGACCACCGTGCGGCCGCGCGGGCAGTCCTTCACCCGCGACCACTGGCACACGTTCGCCGTGGAGGTGACGCCGAAGCGGATCTCGTGGTTCGTCGACGCGCGCGTGGTGGCGACCGAGACCCGGCCGGCGGCGCTGTCCGGCGTACCGCTGACGGTGCGGTTCCGCCTGGCCGCGACCAAGGGCGCGACGATGAACCGTGCGCGGATGCAGATGGACTGGTTGCGCTACTGGACGCTGCGCAAGCCCGACAGCAGGTCCACGGCCGCCCCGCACCCGCACAAGGTCGTCAACCGCAGCGCCTGCTGACCCCCTCGGCCGCGCCCGAGCGGCCGCGACCCCAAAGTGTCACCGTGATAGTTCGCGGCGAGGGTGACACATGCGAAGTGTCACTCCATGCCCAAAGTGTCACGGTGACTGTGAGGATCGCTTTGCAGCCCTGATGGTGCTGGGCTGTGGTCGGTGGCTGACAGCGTGACCCACTTTGGTGACTGGCCTCGTGCCCTGGAAGTGACTTGTCCGCTGACA
>NZ_DASZUF010000209.1:0-2601 GCF_035547795.1 Nocardioides sp. | reverse complement strand
ACGCCGGTGTTCGCGGCACCGTCCACAGCGCGCTCGCGCACGAACACCGTCAGGACGCCGTCCGCACCGACCTCGACCAGCGGGCCCTTTGTCGAGCCGGGCTTCACCGCGATGCGATAGCGGGTCACGACCCGACCCTAGGCCGGTCGTCTCGTTCATCGAGACCTCAGTCTCGGATATTGAGAAAGTCTAGTAACTCAATTTAGTTAACCAATAACGTATGCCTGCGTCGCCCGCCCGGGCACGCAGCATCGAAGGGGAATCGCATGAACTGGCCCGCGTGGGGCACGCTCGCGGCGGTGGCAGTCGTCGCCGTGGGCATCCACTGGCTCCGCCGCCGCAAGCTGAACTTCAGCGTCGTCACGCTGATCGCCTTGGCCGCCGGCATCCCGATCGGGCTCGTCGCCCGTGACCACGTCGAGTACGTCGACCCGATCGGCAAGATCTACATCAACATCCTGCTCGCCTGCGTGGCCCCACTGATCCTGGTGGCCATCGTCTCCTCGGTGACGTCGCTGGGCAGCCTGGCGAAGCTGCGCAGCATCGGGCTGCGCTCCATCTTCTGGCTGCTGCTGAGCAACGCCCTGGGTGTCGTGCTGGCGCTGGGTCTGGGGCTGGCCTTCCAGCCCGGCTCCGGCGTCCACGACAAGCTCGGCGGCGCCGAGACCGACGTGTTGCAGAACTCGGTCCAGCACTTCACCCAGGTCGTGGTCGGCTTCTTCCCGACCAACGTGGTGGAGAACTTCCGCGCCAACGACATCGTGCCGATCATCCTGATCGCGGTCGTGCTCTCGGTCGCCTACCTCTCGCTCGTCGAGCGCAAGCCGGAGCAGGTGCGGCCGTTCCGCGACGGTGCCCAGGCGCTCCAGCTGGTCATCTTCAAGGCCGTCGGCTACGTCATCCGGCTCACGCCGTACGCCATCGTCGCGCTGACCGCCACCACGGTGGGCACGAGCGCCGACCTGGGCAAGCAGTTCTGGTCGCTGGCCGGTCTGCTCGCGCTCACCTGGGGTGCCTGCTTCCTGCACACCTACGTCGTCAACGGCGTCCTGGTGCGGGTGTTCGCCAACGTCTCGCCGACGGCGTTCTTCCGCAAGGTCTTTCCCGCCCAGCTGACCGCCTTCACCACGCAGAGCAGCGTGGGCACCCTGCCGGTCACGACCGACCAGCTCACCCGCAAGGTCGGCGTCCACCCCGAGATCGCGCACTTCACCGCGCCGCTGGGCACCACCATCGGCATGCCGGGGTGTGCCGGGATCTGGCCGGTGCTGATCGCGATCTGGGGCCTCAACGCCTACGACATCCACTACAGCCCCCGCGACTACCTCATGCTGGCGATGCTCGGTGTGGTCGTCTCGATCGGCACCGCCGGGGTGCCGGCCGCGGCCACCGTCGCCGCCGCGACCGTCTTCGCCGCGGCCGGGCTGCCGCTGGAGTTCGTAGCGGTGACGATCCCGATCAGCACGATCGCCGACATGGCCCGGACGATGACCAATGTCACCGCCGCCGCGGCCAGCGCCACGGTGGTCGCCCGCCAGACCGGTCTGCTCGACGACGACATCTTCGCCGGCCGCGCCGATTTCGTCGATCTCGCCGATGCCACCGACCTCCCGATCGAGGACCCCTTCCCCACCACCGCCGGCCTGGTGCCGGCCGAGACCCGAGAGCTGGCGAACACCTGATGAAGAAGCTGCTGATCCCCGTCGTCCTCGGCCTGGGCACCCTCGCCCTGGCGCCGGCCGCGCACGCCACCGACATCACCAACCCCGCCGACAACCCGGCCCCGATCACCGTCACCGTGGGCGGTCAGTCCTACACCGACGGCCAGGACACGCTGCCCGGGTACGACGACTACGCCTGCACCGCGATCCCGGGCGTGGAGTACGACTTCGCCGACAACGAGGTCATCTACCACACGGACAACGGCACCAAGTCGGTGCACTGGACCGAGTGGGACCGGATCGCCGGCTACCAGACCTGGAAGGCGCAGCAGAGCAGCCCCAAGCCGTCGCCGTCCTCGTCGGCACCGACGTCCACCTCCGGCTCCGGTGGGAGCACCTCCTCCGGCTCCGCCAAGGCGAGCAGCTCGAAGAGCGCTGCCGTGAAGAGCCCGGCGAAGAGCACGAAGTCGAAGAGCGCCGCGCCGACCAGGACGGCCTCGCCCGCGCCTTCGGCCACGGCGAGCACCACCGCCGCCGCGTCGTCGGCCTCGCCTGACCCGTCGGACGACCCGTCGGCGAGTGTCTCGCCGAGCGCCACCGGCACGACGGTGGTGGCGCCGGTCGCCACCGGTGCGTCGCCCTCGACCGACGTCGCCCCGGCGGCCGCGACCGAGGCCACCCCGGCAGCCGCCGCGAGTCCGTCCTCCACCCGGCTCAGCTCGGCCGTCACCGACAGCGTCGGCAAGGGCGCGGGGAACACCACCCTCGCCGGCGGCGCGATCCTCGCGGTGCTTGCCCTGGCGAGCGTCGCCCTCCTTCTCGGGCACACCCTCCGCTCGGCGGTGGGACGGCGGGTGCGCAGCTGAGCCGCCCGCCACGCAGGACCGCCAGGAAGAAGCACCGTGATGCCTCGCGTCACGCAGAACACGAAGGAATGCCC
>NZ_DASZUF010000208.1:0-39054 GCF_035547795.1 Nocardioides sp. | reverse complement strand
TCGGGACCTCTCAAACCTCGGTGGCTTACGCCAACATCCTACGCTCGTGCACCATAGTGCCCGAGCGCTTCCCGGGCCGCGCGCGCCACGTCCGTCGCTATCCCCTCCGGCGTCAGCACGGTGGCGTGCGGCGCCAGCCGCAGCACCAGCCGGGCCAGCCAGCGCGGGTCGGCGATCTGCAGGTCGACCTCGAGCGCGCCGTCGTCCACGGATCGTACGTCGAGCACTGGGTAGTACTCGGTCACCCAGCGGGCCTCGGGCGCCAGCCGCAGCGTCGCCACGGTGAGATCCTCCCCCGGCGCGAACAGCCCCTCGGCGAGGTCGCGCGGCCCTGTCGGCTCGGTGGCGATCGGCGTGTCGAGCACCGTCGCCTCCCGGATCCGGTCGAGCCGGAACAGCCGCGGCGCCTCGGCGCTGTGGCAGTACGCGTCCAGGTAGTCGTTGCCCGCATGCGTGACCAGGCCACGCGGGTCGACCACCCGCTCGGACTCCTCGTCGCGACTCGGCACGAAGTAGGCGATCCGCACCTGGCGGCCACTGCCGAGTGCCTGCTGCAGCAGCGCCTTACGGGCGGCCTGCTCGCGCTCCTGCGGTTCGGCGGGCACCTCCACGGCCAAGCCCACCGGGGCAGCACCGTCGGCGACGGCGCGCTCGAGCTTGGCCAGCACCCGGTCCACGACCTCGGCCGCGGCCTCGCTCACCGCTCCGCCACGCAGCGCCCGCAGGGCCACGATCAGCGCGGTGGCCTCGGTGGTGGACAGCCGCAGCGGCCGGGACAGGTAGTCGGCGTTCGCGACCCGGATCACCCGATCGCCGCCAGGCGCGACCAGGGCGTCGAGGTCGACGTCGATCAGGTCGTCGGGATAGCCACCGGGCAGCCCGCACAGGAACAGCACCCGCAGGTCCTTGACCAGCTGCCGGGCGGGTACGCCGAGGTCGCGGGCCGCCTCGTCGAGCCGCACGCCGCCCCGGGCATGGAGGTAGGGCACCAGCGTCAGCAGCCGGGCCACCTGCTCCTTGGCGCCCGACGCCGCGCTGCTCATGCCAGCACCCCCTGAAGACGATCGATCACCTGCTGGCGCAGTGCTGGAGGCTCCTCGACGTACACGTCGGGGCCGTGGGCCAGGATCTCGCCCGCCAGGTCGAAGGGCGGGTCGGCGAGGCGCAGCCGGTCCCAGGCCCCCTCGTCGGGGCCGGGCACCCCGGGCTCGACCGTGGCCGCCCGCCGCCGCAGGCTGTGCCCCGAGCCGGCGCGAACCAGCAGCACCGCGGGCTCCCGCGGTCGGTCGGGCCGCAGGGTCGCGCGGGCGATCGCGCCCACGTCGGTCCCGGGCGGTACGTCGTAGCTGCCCGGCTCCCCGTCGATGCGCGCCTCCCCCACTACCCGGGAGAGCCGGAAGACGCGGCGGTCGGCCCGATCGACGTCATAGCCGACGACGTACCAGCGACCGGAGAACCGAACGACACCCCAGGGCTGCACACGCCGGGTGGTCACGTCGGTCCCTCCGGCGGCGCGGTAGTCGAACCGCACCGGCGTGTGCTCCTGCACGGCTGTCAAGAAGACGTCGAAGGATGGCTCCTCGGCGGCCAGCCGCGGCTCGACCAGGTCGAGCGCGGCCACGTCCACCTCGGCGCCGGCGGCGGTCAGCTTGCGGACCGCCTCGGTGGTCGCCTCGGCCAGCCGGGCGTGCTCCCACACCTTGGTGGCGAGCCCGACCACGGCGGCCTCGTCACCGGTCAGCTCGATCGGCGGCAGCGCGAACCGGTCGGGGCTGATCCGGTAGCCCGGCTCGTCCTCGAAGAACGCGTCGACGTTGCCGGTCTCGATCGGGACGCCGAGGCTGCGCAGTTCCTCCTTGTCTCGCTCGAACATCCGCATGAACGCCTCGTCGGACGAGTCACGGTAGAGCACCTCGCGGATCCGGTCCCGGGTGACGTAGCCACGCTGGACCAGCAGCATGATGAGCAGGTTCATCAGGCGCTCGGTCTTGGCCGCGGCCACGGGTCTCCCTTCGCTGGATGCTGGCAGGGACGAGCCTAGGCCATGGCGCGAGGTGAGGTGCGCCTACTGTGCCGCCGAGGCCGCCTGCGCCTTGACCACGTCGATGACGAACCACAGCGTCGCGTTCGGCGGGATGTCCGACCCGCTGCCCTCGGCGCCGTAGGCGTAAGCCGGCGGGATCTGGAGGAGGACCCGGCTGCCGACCTTCACCCCGGTCAGGCCGATCGACCAGCCCTGGATCAGGTCGCTCAGCGCGGCGGTGTAGGGCGTCTTGGAGTAGCTCTCGTCGAACGCCTTCTTGGCGCCGTAGACCTCGCCCAGGTAGTTGATCGTCAGCGTGTCGGTGGACTTGACCTTCGCGCCGGTGCCCTTCTTCAGGATCGTGCGCTGCACCGGGGTGGTCAGCGCGGGCTTCTTGACGCCCTTCCAGTCCAGGCCGGTCGGCTTGCCGTTCTTGGTTACCACCGCGGGCATCTTGCTGGCAGGCACGTCGTGGGCCTTGTCGTCCGACGGCGTCGGCGAGACCGGGGCCTTCTTCACCATGTCCGCCACGACGACCAGACTGTCGTCGGCGCCGATGCCCAGCTGCGAGCCGGCCGAGGCCGAGCCGAGCAGATCGGCCGGCGTGGTCACCGCCACCACCCGGGAGCCGTACGTCGCACCGCTGAACAGCTTGTCGAACACGGCACCCATCTGGCCGTTGTTCGGCAGCGACTCCGGCGCGCCGTTGGTGTAGTCGCTGTAGGCGACCTTCTTGGTGGTGCCGTCACCGATCCACAGGTAGGTGCTCACCGAGTCGCCGGAGGCGATGGCGTCGCCGGTGCCCTTGACCAGGGTCTTCACGGTCGTCGTCTTCGGGGTGGCGATCTTGTTGTGCCACGTCGCGGTCAGGCTCTTGCCGACGTCCCCGGTGAAGGAGACGGCCGAGAGCCCCGCGGCCGCGCTGGCGCTGCTGTTGGTGCTGCCGCTGTCACCGGCGCTCTTGTTCGAGTTGCCCCCGCAGGCGGCCAGGGCCGGGATCAGGAGGAGGGGGACGAGAGCGGCGGTCGGGCGACGGAGTCGTCGAAGCACAGAATCGGACCTTCTGGTGGGAGATGGTCGTGCCACGCTAGCCGCAGACCCTGAACGAGCCCTGAGCGCGGGGCGAATTCGTGGCTGTTTCGTGACTAGTTCGCGGCGAGCACGTCCAGCACGAAGTAGAGCGTCGAGTTGGCCGGAATGCCGGACTGGGCGGCGTCGCCGTACCCGAGCGCCGGCGGGATCTGCAGGAAGACCCGGCTGCCCACCGGTACGCCGACCAGGCCCTGCTGCCAGCCCTGCACCAGGCCGGAGAGCGCGCTGGTGAGCGGGGTCTTGGAGTAGCTCTCGTCGAAGGGCGTGGTGGCGCCGTAGACCATGCCGTAGTAGTTGGCGGTGATCGTCTGGCCGGCCTTGACCTTCGGGCCGGTGCCCTTGATCAGGATGGCGCGCTTGAGCTTGCCGTTCGGGTTCGGCTTCTTCACACCGGTGAAGTCCATCCCCTTCGGGGCGCTGGTCTTGCCACCGGAGAGCTCGAGCTTCGGCATCCACGCCGGCGCCGGCTGGGCCTTGCCCTTCGGGCCGCTCAGCGCCGGGGTGGTCGGGCTGGCCGAGGGGCTGGTGCTCGGCTCGGGCTTGGTCTTCTTGATCACGTCGACGACCACGACGAGGCTGTCGTGAGTGCCGATGCCCAGCTGCGGATTGCCGGCGTCGCCCAGCAGGGCGACCGAGCTGGTCACCGCCGCGATCCGATCGCCGTAGTGGGCGCCCTTGAGGATCTTGGTCCAGACCGCGCCCATCTTGCCGTCGTTGGTGATGGTCTCGGGGCTGCCGTTGCTGTAGTCGCTGTATGCCTCGAGCTTGGTGGTGCCGTCGCCGATCCAGATGTAGGCGCTGACGCTGTCGCCGCTCGCGACCGGCGCGCCGGTGCCCTTGACCAGCGTCTTGACGGTGGTGCTCTTCGGGTAGGCCATCGCCTCGTGCCACTTCACCGTCGGCGCCTTTCCGGGGTCGCCGCTGATGGACACCGCCGAGAAGCCCTCGGCGGTGGGGTCGCCGTAGCCGACCTTCGTGGAGCCGCAGGCGGCGAGCGCCGGGACGATGGCGGCGGAGACGACCAGGGATGCGGAGCGACGCAGGCGCACGATGGAGACCTTCTCGAACGGCGGATGTGGCAGCGACACCCTATCGGCCGAGGCTGACCCGTGTCCGAAGGTGCTGGTGAGGCGAGTACGGCGCGGCTACATCCCGTCGATGAGCCGCTGCACCCGCTCGTCGTGCGCCTTGAACGGGTCCTTGCACAGCACGGTGCGCTGGGCCTGGTCGTTCAGCTTGAGGTGCACCCAGTCGACGGTGAAGTCCCGACGCCGCTCCTGGGCCTTCTTGATGAACTCCCCACGCAGCCGCGCCCGGGTGCGCTGCGGCGGCACCGACTTGGCCTCGAAGATCTTCAGGTCCGTGGTCACTCTGGCGACCGCGCCCTTGCGCTCGAGCAGGTAGTAGAGCCCGCGGCCGCGGTGGATGTCGTGGTAGGCCAGGTCGAGCTGGGCGATCCGCGGGTGTCCCAGCGGCAGGCCGTGCTTGGTGCGGTAGCGCTCCAACAGCTTCCACTTGATCACCCAGTCGATCTCCCGGTCCACCAGGCTGAGGTCTTCCGACTCGACCGCCTTCAGGCCCCGCTCCCACAGGTCGAGCGCCCGCTCGATGGTCGGGGTGGAGAGCTGGCGTCGGTCGACGAAGTCACGAGCCTTGGCCAGGTACTCGGCCTGGATGTCGAGGGCGCTCGCCTCGCGGCCGTTGGCCAGCCGCACCTTGCGTCGGCCGGTCAGGTCGTGCGCGATCTCGCGGATCGCCCGGATCGGGTTCTCGAGGGTGAGGTCGCGCATCACCACGCCCTCCTCGATCATCCGCAGCACCAGGTCGCAGGAGGCGATCTTGAGCATCGTGGTGGTCTCGGACATGTTCGAGTCACCCACGATGACGTGCAGCCGGCGGTACTTCTCGGCGTCCGCGTGCGGCTCGTCGCGGGTGTTGATGATCGGCCGGCTGCGGGTGGTGGCCGACGAGACGCCCTCCCAGATGTGCTCGGCGCGCTGGCTGATGCTGTAGCCGGCCCCGCGCGGAGTCTGGGTGACCTTCCCCGCGCCGACGATCAGTTGCCGGGTGACCAGGAACGGGATCAGGACGTCGGCCAGCCGGCTGAACTCACCGGCTCGGCTGACCAGGTAGTTCTCGTGGCAGCCGTAGGAGTTCCCGGCGGAGTCGGTGTTGTTCTTGAACAGGTAGATCTCGCCGGCGATGCCCTCGTCGTGCAGCCGCTGCTCGGCGTCGAGCAGCAGGCCCTCCAGCACCCGCTCCCCCGCCTTGTCGTGGGTGACGACCTCGACGACGTCGTCGCACTCGGGCGTGGCGTACTCGGGATGACTGCCCACGTCCAGGTAGAGCCGGGCGCCGTTGCGCAGGAACACGTTGCTGGAGCGGCCCCAGCTGACCACCTTGCGGAACAGGTAGCGCGCCACCTCGTCGGGGCTCAGCCGCCGCTGGCCGCGGAACGTGCACGTGACGCCGTACTCGTTCTCGATCCCGAAGATCCGCCGGTCCATGCTGAAACACTAGACCCGGGCTCCAGGGCTGGTGCGGCGAAAACGCGCCCCGGTTGGTGTGGGCGTGGCTCAGTACGGCGTGATGGTGAGATAGAAGTCGCACTGGGCGGCCTGATAGGCGCTCCCGCTGTAGTTCCAGAACTGCACCGCGAGCTGCCCACCCGCCAGCGCGGTGATCGAGTCCTCGACCTTCGGGCAGTCGATCGGAGTCACGTTCACGGCCTGACCGCTGTAGCTGAACGGCTGCGGGAGGGTGAGCTTCCACCTGCCCTGGCTGCCGTCCCACGCCGCTGACATGACGGCGGGACCCTCGATGACCGGACCGTTGATCTGTGCCGACCACGACACGTACGCCGAGGTGGGCATGCTCCCGGCCAGGCTGGTGGTCTGCGACTGGAGCGTGCTCGTCTGCGACTGCAGGGTCCCGATCTGCGACCCCAGCGTGCTCGTCGTTGACTGCAAGGTCCCGACCTGCGAGCCGAGCGTGGCCGCCTGCGACTGCAGCGCGCCCTGGCCGCTCGTCAGCCCGGCGACCTGCCCCACCAGCGTGTCGGGTGCGAAGTCGGCGGCGTGGTGGCCGTCGAGCAGGTCGGCGTCGAGGTTCTGGACCAGGCCGGTGCCGTTGGTCCGCAGCGGTGCGTCGCTGCCGCTCTTGGTGCGCAGGTCGAGTACCGGGCCAGCTTTGGTGCGGGCCAGTGCAGTCGCCTTCGGCGACCGGTTGAGCTTGCCGAGCAGCAGGCTCTTCCCAGTCGCCGCGTAGGAGACGTAGTCACTGCCGAGGACCAGAGCGGCGACGGCCGCCGCGACGATAAGGACGGTGCTGAGCCGACGCATGTGCGCTCCTGCAGACGAGAGGACGGACGGCAGGCGACGCTACCGTGCCGCGGCCGCGTGCGGAGCCGATTCACAACGGCGGCGCCACCGGCGGCTCACCGCCCTCGTTCCCGGTCGTGGGCGGCTGCGGCCGAGCCGGCGGGGGCACCTCGGAGGGGGCCACCTCGGCGGCAGTGACCTCCGGGGACTGCGGTGCGGAGGTCGCGCCGCGGTCGCCGAGCAGCGTGTTCAGCCGCGCCGGGCTGAGCCGGGAGAACTTCCGCGGCTGGCTGCGGGTGCGGTCGAGCACTGCCACCTCGAGGTCGTCGACCGGGATCACCCGGTCACCGTCGCCGTTGCCCGCGTGCCCGAGCGCGGCCACCGCCAGTCGCAGCGCGTCGGCCAGTCCGGCGCCCTCGACGTAGCGCTCCTTGAGGTAGCCGGCCACCACGTCGGCCGCGCCGCCCATCACCGCGAAGCCGTGCTCGTCGGCGACCTGCCCGTCGTAGGTGAGCCGGTAGAGCTGGTCGTCGGCCGGCGTGTCGCCGATCTCGCCGACGAACAGCTCGACCTCGTAGGGCTTCTCCCCGCCCGAGCTGAAGATCGTGCCGAGGGTCTGGGCGTAGGCGTTGGCCAGGCCCCGCCCGGTCACGTCGCGCCGGTCGTAGGAATAGCCGCGCATGTCCGCCAGCCGGACGCCCGCGATGCGCAGGTTCTCGAACTCGTTGTAGCGACCGACCGCGGCGAAGGCGATCCGGTCGTAGATCTCGCTGACCTTGTGCAGCGCCGCCGACGGGTTCTCGCTGACGAACAGCAGCCCGTCGGCGTACTGCAGGCCGACGACCGACCGCCCCCGCGAGATCCCCTTCCGGGCGAAGTCCGCCCGGTCCTTCATCAGCTGCTCGGGGCTGACGTACCCGAATCCCATGCTCACGCTCAGGCCTCCAGCTCCGCGATCGGTCCGTCGGGTCGCCGCATCCGGCCGCCGACCACCCGGTCGGCCACGGCCGCCACCTCCGCGTCGGGCAGCCGTCGGCCGCCGTCCGCGGTGATGATGTGCACCACCGGGAAGATCCGGCGGGTCATGTCGGGGCCACCGGTCGCCGAGTCGTCGTCGGCGGCGTCGTAGAGCGCCTGGACGACGGCGGTGACGGCACCGGTCTCGTCCAGGTCGTCGCGGTAGAGCTTCTTCAGCGCGCCGCGGGCGAACATCGATCCGGAGCCGACCGAGTGGAACGCGGTCTCCTCGTAGCGGCCGCCGGTGACGTCGTAGGAGAAGATCCGGCCGATGTTCTGCTCCAGGTCGAAGCCGGCGAAGAGCGGGACCACCGCCAGACCCTGCATCGCCATCCCGAGGTTGCCGCGGATGAGCGCGGAGAGCCGGTTCGCCTTGCCGTCGAGGGAGAGCGTGGAGCCCTCGATCTTCTCGTAGTGCTCCAGCTCGACCTGGAACAGCCGCACCATCTCGACCGCCAGGCCGGCCGTGCCGGCGATGCCGACGCAGGAGAACTCGTCGGCCGGGAAGACCTTCTGGATGTCGCGCTGGGCGATGACGTTGCCCATCGTGGCGCGCCGGTCACCGGCCATCACCACGCCGCCGGCGTAGGTCACCGACACGATGGTGGTGCCGTGCGGCGCCAGGCCGGCCGCGTCTCCCATCGGCAGGGTGCGGCGGCCCGGCAGCAGGTCCGGCTGGGCGCTCGCCAAGAAGTCGGCGAAGGAGGAACTGCCCGGAGTCATGTACGACGCCGGGATGCGCGATGTGCTCATCGGCGTACTCGCTTCGCTCCGTGCGCCGACGAGGCACAAGTGGGCCTGTACTGGACGGTGCCCTCGCTTCGCTCGGTCACTGGCCGCCCTTCTGGATGAACGACTTCACGAAGTCCTCGGCGTTGGTCTCCAAGACGTCGTCGATCTCGTCGAGGATGTCGTCGATGTCCTGGTCGAGCGCCTCCTTGCGCTCGGCGACATCGGTCTCCGGCGAGGTCTCGACGGCCTCTTCGTCGGCCTCGGACTTCCGCGGCTGCTTCTGTTCCTGTGCCATGCCTCCAAACCTAGCCGAAGGCTGCATGGGAATTCTGGGATCGTGGGCCCATGTGGAACGACCTCATGCACCTCCAGATCTCACTGCCCGACAAGATCGTCCGCACCGTGGCCGTCTATCTCCTGCTGGCGGTGATCCTGCGGCTGGTCGGGAAGCGGGACCTCGCCCAGCTCAACGCGTTCGACCTGGTGGTGATGCTGCTGTTGTCCAACGTCGTGCAGAACGCGGTGATCGGCCCGGACAACTCCCTACTGGGCGGCGCGATCGGCGCGGTGGTGCTGATCGCCGTCAACGCCGCCGTGGTCCGGCTGGTACGCCGATCCGACCGGCTGGCTCGGGTGATGGAGGGCACCGCGACGGTCCTGGCCCGCGACGGCCGCTGGGACGAGCAGGCGCTGCGCGCCGAGGGGCTGCGGCAGGCCGACGTCGACGCGGCCCTGCGCCGGCAGAACGCGAACTCGGTGGCGGAGGTCGAGCGGGTCACCATCGAGCCCGGTGGCGCCATCGTGGCGACTCTGAACGCGGAGGACGAGTCGGCCACGGCCGGTGACGTGGCCCGGCTGGAGGCCAAGCTGGACGCGATCCTGGCGGCTATCCGTGGGTGAGCGCCTCGAACAGCTCCTCGGCGGTCGCACTCGCGTCGATCAGCGCGCCGACGCTCGTGCGGGTGCCCCGCAGCGGGTCGATGGTGGGCACCCGCTGCAGTGACTCGTGGCCGGGCAGGTCGAAGATCACCGAGTCCCAGCTGGCCGCGGCAATGCTGGCGGCGTACTTCTCCAGGCAGCGGCCGCGGAAGTAGGCGCGGGTGTCGGCCGGCGGCTCGTGCATGGCCGCCTCGACGCTCGTGTCGTCGAGCAGGCGCTCGATCCGGCCGGCGCGCACCAGTCGGTGGTAGAGGCCCTTCTCCGGGCGGATGTCGGCGTACTGCAGGTCGATCAGGTGCAGCTTGGCGTCGTCCCAGTCGAGTCCGTCGCGGTCGCGGTAGGACTGCAGCAGCTTGAGCTTGGCCACCCAGTCCAGCTCGCCGGCGCACAGCATCGGGTCCCGCTCGAGCCGGTCCAGCACCGACTCCCAACGCGCCAGGATGTCGACGGTCTGGGCGTCGGCGTCGGCGCCGTAGCGGTCCTCGACGTACTTCTTGGCGAGGTCGAGGTATTCCAGCTGCAGCTGCACCCCGGTGATGGTGCGGCCGTCGGCCAGGGTGACCTGGTGCTTGAGCGTCGGGTCGTGGCTGACCGCCCGCAACGCGGCGACCGGGTTCTCGACGGTGAGGTCGCGGCTGAGGAAGCCGTCCTCGATCATGGCGAGCACCAGCGAGGTGGTGCCGACCTTGAGGTACGTCGAGACCTCGGCCAGATTGGCGTCGCCGATGATCACGTGCAGCCGGCGGTACTTCTCGGGGTCGGCGTGCGGCTCGTCGCGGGTGTTGATGATCGGCCGCTTGAGGGTGGTCTCCAGCCCGACCTCGACCTCGAAGAAGTCGGCCCGCTGGCTGATCTGGAAGCCGTGCCGCTTGCCGTCCTGGCCGATGCCGACCCGGCCCGCCCCGACGACGACCTGCCGGCTCACGAAGAACGGCGTCAGGTGGCGCACGATGTCGGCGAACGGCGTGGCACGCCGCATCAGGTAGTTCTCGTGGGCACCGTAGGAGGCGCCCTTGTTGTCGGTGTTGTTCTTGTAGAGCATGATCTGCGGGCTGCCCGGCAGCCGCTGAGCCGCCTTGGTGGCGTCCAGCATGATCTGCTCGCCGGCCTTGTCCCAGCGCACCGCGTCCAGCGGCGTGGTCACCTCGGGGGTGGAGAACTCCGGGTGGGCGTGGTCCACGTAGAGCCGGGCGCCGTTGGTCAGGATCACGTTGGCCAGGCCGAGGTCCTCGTCGGTGAGCTGACTGGGATCCGCCACGTGACGCGACATGTCGAAGCCGCGGGCGTCGCGCAGCGGCGACTCCTCCTCGAAGTCCCACCGTGCCCGGCGGGCCCGGAGGGTGGCGCTCGCGTAGGCGTTGACGACCTGCGAGGAGGCCACCATCGGGTTGGCCAGCGGCTGCCCGGCCACGGAGATGCCGTACTCGACCTCGGTCCCCATCACCCGACGCACGCTCATGGGTCGAGCCTACGCCGGGGCGGGAGCCGCCGTGGCCCGCCGGGCGCGCCGCCGGCCGTCCCGACTACCGCCGTACCTCGTAGATCAGGTTGAACGGCGTCTGTGCCGCTCGCCGGAACCGGGTGAAGCCGGCCTCCTGCGTCACCTGCCGGATCGCGGCCTCGCCGGCCTGCGCCCCGAGCGTGCGGGCACCGCCCTGGGACACCGCGTTGGGCACGCACAGGAAGGCGCTGAACGAGTAGTACACGCGCCCGACCGGGTTGAGGTTTCCCTCGACCGTGTCGGCGGCCATCGGCTCCACGACCAGCCAGGTGCCGTCCGGCGCCATCCGCTCGTGGATGTGCCGGGCGGCGGCCACCGGGTGACCCATGTCGTGCAGGCAGTCGAACGTCGTCACCAGGTCGTAGGGACCGCCGTGGAAGTCGGTCGCCCCGGCCACCTCGAAGCCGACCCGATCGGTCAGGCCCAGGTCCGCGGCGTGCTTGCGGGCGATCCGATCGACCGGTCGTGGTAGTCCGACCCGGTGAAGGTGGCGTGCGGGAACGCCTGCGCCATCAGCATGGTCGAGGCACCCAGGCCGCAGCCCACGTCGGCCACCGCGCCGCCGGCGGCGAGCCGCTCCTCGACGCCCTCCAGCGCCGGGATCCACGACGACATCAGGTTGGCGGCGTACCCGGGACGGAAGAAGCGCTCGGTACCGGCGAAGACCTCGCCGTCGTGCTCGTGCCAGCCGATCCCCTCACCGCTGCGGAAGGCGTCGGCCACCCGCAGGGTGGCCTTGAGCGCGCCCAGCGCGAGCTGGAACGCGCCCGGTAGGAAGACCGGCCCGTCCGGGTCGGTCAGCGCGAACGCCTGCTCCGGTGTCAGCGAGTAGGTCTGCGTGTCGGCGTCGTAGGTGACGTAGGTGACGTAGCCGCCCGCCGCCTGCCCGCGCAGCCACTCCTCGACGTAGCGCGGCGCGGTCTGGGTGGCCGCGGCCAGCTGCTCGGGTCGCATCGGTCCTCCGGCGAGGGCGCGGTAGAGGCCCAGCTGGTCGCCGATCACGATCCCTCCGGCCCCGATGGTGGCGCCCAGGTCGCCGACGAAGTGGTGCAACAGCTCGGTGAACCTGTCCTCATCGATCTGTGTCATGTCCCTGCTCCCTTGGTGAGATGTCCTTCCGGTGTTCTACGGCCCCGCCAGGACCCCACGCATCGGTGACGGCTACCGAGATCGGTCCAGCCGGCTACCGAGATCGGCTCGCGGTTCGGGCACCCGGGCGGCCTCCCCGGCCAGGGCGCGATAGCGCTCCGCCGCCTCCTGACGCGTCCCGACGCCGAGCTTGGCCAGGATCGCCGCCACGTGGCTGTCGACGGTGCGCACCGACAGGGTCAGCCGGGCCGCGATCTCGGCGTTGGTCAGCCCGTCCGCGAGGTGGCGCATCACCGCGCGCTGCCGGGCGGTCAGGCCGGCCGGGTCGATGCGGGTGGCCGGGGCCGGTCCGCGCGGCACGCCGGTGGCTCCTCGACCGCGCAGGCTGCGCCGTACCCGCTGGGCGAGGGCGACCGCGTCCATCCGGTCGAGCATCTCCAGCGCGGCCAGGTTGTCGGCCAGGTCCGGGCTGTGCGCCAGCGCCTCGGCCTGCTGATAGGTCCAGCCCAGCAGCCGCCATCGCGCCGCCGCCTCCTGCCAGCGGCCGACCGCCATCAGGGCGTACGGCGAGTCCGGCGCCTGCGCCGCCAGGTCCTGGGCGTCCTCGATCGGCGCGCCGACGGCGCCCAGCCGGTAGCCGAGCTCGGCGACCAGGTGTGCCTCGCCCTGTCGGCGGGCCTCGCGGTAGACGGCGGTCGCCTCCAGCACCGGCCTGGTGGCGGTCAGCGCCGCCACCTCGAGCGCGGCGGCGGCCATCGGCAGGATCCGCTGCGGCTCGTCCAGGCGCCGTGCCAGCGCCCAGCCCTCGCGCACGACGGCGATCGGGTCACCGGTGCCGGTCCTGGCCTCCAGACACGCCCGCACGCCGAGCGCGACGCACCACGAGGGCGGCGCATCCGGAGAGAGCCGCATCAGCGTCGCCCGGGTCTCGGCCCAGCGCGCCCGGCCGAGCTGGACCCGCGCCCAGACCGCCTGCAGGTATTGCCAGAACGCCAGGAACTCCGCCTGCGCCGCATGCGCGATGCCCTCGCGCACCAGCGTCTCGGCGGCGTCGAGGTCGTAGCGGTCGAGCAGGGCCCAGCCCAGGTTCACGTAGCCGCGGCAGGCGTCCTCGTGGTCGTCGACCGCGAGCGCCACCGCGATCGACTCGTCCAGCGCCGCCCGGCCGTCGTCGCCGCGCCGGAACAGCGCGGTGCCCAGGTTGTTGAGCGCGTGCGACAGCAGCGCGGCGTCGTGGGTTCGGCGGGCGATCCCGACGGCTCGCTCCGCGAGCGCGATCGCCTGCTCCTCCTCGTCGGCCAGCATCGCGAGCTGGGCCTGGTTGCTGAGGGTGAGGCCCACCAGGGCCTCGTCGTCGGTCGCCTCGGCCGCGGTGCGGGCCTGTGCGGCGGCCTCCTCGGCCGCGGCGCGCTCGCCGGCGTACCAGCAGAACCGGGAGAGCCAGCGCAGGCTGCGGGCCAGCGGCGCCGGTTCGCCGAGGGTGCGTCGCAGCGCCACCGCCCGGCGCCCCGCGGCCACGATCCGGGTGCCCAGGGCGGTGGTGTAGAGCTCGACGGCGTACTCGTCCCAGAGGTCGGCGAGCTCGGCCGGCGCGAACAGCTCCTCGTGCGCGAGCACCGTCTCGTAGTGGCGGACCGCCTCGCGGTGGGCGCCCGACGCGACCGCCTCGCGGGCCGCGGCCGGGCCGTAGCGCGCCAGTGAGGCCGCGTCGCTGCACGCCACCGCATGGTGGACCAGCTGGCTCAGGTCGGCGGTGCTCGTCACCTCGAGGGCGCGCAGCGCCGCCCGCTCGAGCTCGACCCGGCGTGCCCCGCCCAGCGAGTCGAGCACCGCCTGCCGGGTCAGCTCATGACGGAACCGCACCGAGCCGAGGCCGACGGTGAGCAGGCCGCGGCGCTCGGCGGCGGCGATCGCCTGCCACGACCCGGCCGCCAGCGTGTCGACGAGTACGCCGGGCACCACCCCCGGCAGCACGGAGAGCTGCGCCACGATCGCCTGCGCGTCCGGCGGGAGCCGGCGCAGCCGGGCCAGCACGCCGTCGATGACCGTCGCCGGCACGCCGTCGTGGCCGGCCGAGGCGATCAGCTCGGTGGCGAGGTACGGGTTGCCGTCGGTGAGCCGGTGCACGACCGCCGGGTCGACCGGACAGTCGCCGACGAGCTCGGTCACGGCGCGGCGGGAGAGCCGCCGCAGCGGCAGCCGCACCACGCCCTCGGCATGGCCGAGGTCGCCGAGCAGGTCGGTGAGCGGGTGGTCGCCGACCAGCTCGTCGTCGCGGTAGGTCAGCATCAGCAGCAGGCGCAGGTCGTGCAGCCGCCGGACCAGGAAGCGGAGCGCGTCGACGGTGGCCTCGTCCGCCCAGTGCGCATCCTCGACGACCAGGGCCGTCACGGGTCCCTGGCCGAGTGCGTCGCGCAGCGCCGCCATCACGGCGTCCCGCTCCCCCGCCGCGAGGGCTGCCATCACCCCGCTGCCGAGCTGAGCCGCGACATCCTTGAGCGGGCCTAAGGTGCGCGGCGTGGACAACGCGTCGCACCAGCCCACCAGTAGCCGGGTCCCGGCCGGCAGCCGGGAGGGCAGTGCCTGGACCACGGCGGTCTTTCCGATGCCCGCCTCACCGTGGACGAGGGCCACCACGCCGCGGCCGTCGGCCGCGGCCCGCGCCGCGGCGCCGAGCTGTGTGAGCTCGTCGACCCGCTCGAGCAGTCCCGCTGCCACCTGATGATCGTCCGGCGGTTTGCTCGCGCTGGCAACGGCCTGGCGGCACTTCCTACCAGGCCGCCGCGTCCAGTGGGTCAGTGTCCGGGACTGATGCCCCCGCCACCCCCGCGGTTCGGCTCGTACAGGTGGTTCACGTCGAGTTGTGCGCGGGCCTGCGCGGCAGCGCCCTCGAGGCGGCTGCCGCGCACCCGGATGTCGACTTTGTGCCGCCGGTCGTAGATCCAGGCGCCGCCCAGCAGGACGAGGAGAACCGCCCCGACGATCGACCAGAACACCGTGCCGTCCCCCTACAGGTACTGACCGGTGTTGGCGACCGTGTCAATGGACCGCCCGGGCTCGGAGCCCTGCTTGCCGGTGATGAGCGTGCGGATGAAGACGATCCGCTCGCCCTTCTTGCCGGAGATCCGCGCCCAGTCGTCGGGGTTGGTGGTGTTGGGCAGGTCCTCGTTCTCCTTGAACTCGTCCACGCAGGCCTGCAGCAGATGGCTGATCCGCAACCCCTTCTGACCCTCGTCCTGGCCGGAGTCCAGGAAGCTCTTGATCGCCATCTTCTTGGCCCGGTCGACGATGTTCTGGATCATGGCGCCGGAGTTGAAGTCCTTGAAGTAGAGGACCTCCTTGTCACCGTTGGCATAGGTGACCTCCAGGAAGCGGTTCTCCTCCGACTCGGAGTACATCCGCTCCACGGTGGCGTCGATCATCGCCGCCGCCGTCACCTGCCGGTCGCCGCCGAACTCCCGCACGTCGTCGGGATGCAGCGGGAGGTCGTCGGTGAGGTACTTGCTGAAGATGTCCCGCGCGGCCTGGGCATCGGGCCGCTCGATCTTGATCTTCACGTCGAGCCGGCCCGGGCGCAGGATCGCCGGGTCGATCATGTCCTCGCGGTTGGACGCGCCGATGACCAGCACGTTCTCCAGCAGCTCGACGCCGTCGATCTCGCTGAGCAGCTGCGGCACGATCGTGTTCTCGACGTCGGAGGAGACGCCGGTGCCGCGGGTGCGGAAGAGCGAGTCCATCTCGTCGAAGAACACGATGACCGGCGTGCCGGACGACGCCTTCTCCCGGGCCCGCTGGAACACCAGTCGGATGTGCCTCTCGGTCTCGCCGACGTACTTGTTGAGCAGTTCGGGGCCCTTGATGTTGAGGAAGTAGCTCTTCCCCTCGGCGCCGGTCTTGGCCGCGACCTTCTTGGCCAGCGAGTTCGCGACCGCCTTGGCGATCAGGGTCTTGCCGCATCCCGGCGGCCCGTAGAGCAGGATGCCCTTCGGCGGCTTGAGCTGGTGCTCCTTGAACAGCTCGGGGTAGAGGTAGGGCAGCTCGACCGCGTCGGTGATCATCTCGATCTGGTCGCCCAGACCGCCGATCGCCTCGTAGGAGATGTCGGGCACCTCCTCCAGGACGAGCTCCTCGACCTCGGACTTCGGCACCTTCTCGTACACGTAGCCCGAGCGGGACTCCAGCAACAGCGCGTCGCCGGCGCGCAACCGGTCGCCGAGCAGCGGTTCGGCCAGGCGCACCACCCGCTCCTCGTCGGCGTTCGCGATGACCAGCGCCCGCTCCCCGTCGGCGAGCAGCTCCTTGAGCATCACCACCTCGCCGACCTTCTCGAACTCCAGCGCCTCCACGACGTTGAGCGCCTCGTTGAGCATGACCTCCTGGCCACGTCGTAGAGCCGGGACGTCGACGTTCGGCGAGACGGTGACCCGCAGCTTGCGGCCGCCGGTGAAGACGTCGATGGTGCCGTCCTCGTTCGCGCTCAGGAACGTGCCGAAGCCGGCCGGCGGCTGGGCCAACCGGTCGACCTCCTCCTTGAGCTTGAGGATCTGGTCGCGGGCATCACGCAGGGTGGCGGCGAGCCGCTCGTTCTGGGCGGTGACCGCGGCGAGCGAACGCTGCGTCTCGGCCAGCCGGCTCTCGAGACCGCGCACCCCAGTGGACAGGTCCGGGCGCGCCTCGTAGCGCGGGTCGCGCTCACCCGAGCCGTGGCCGGAGCCGGTGAAACCATCGGATGTCGACATCTGTCACACCTCCTAGGTCTGCGACCCTACCCGGGTGCAGTGACAAAGGAAGTGCAGATCTCGCCGAGTTGGTCACGAATTGGTTGCGGTCCGCTCGCCGGCCTCCGGAGCCTCCGCGCCGGCCGGATCGATCGGCCCCGCGTCGGCGGGGCGCGGCCCGTGATAGTCGGGTCCGTAGGCCCCCGGCGCGGGCCGCCGGGTCTTGCGCAGCGGCGTCGCCCCGGGTGCCAGCCGCCGGGCCGTGATCAGGAACGCGGTGTGGCCGATCATCTTGTGTCCGGGCCGTACGGCGAGGCCCTCGACGTGCCAGTCCCGCACCAGCGACTCCCATGCCTGCGGCTCGGTGAAGCCGCCGTGCACCCGGACCGTCTCCACGAACATCGACATCTGGGTGGTGGTGGCGACGTACGCGCACAGGATTCCGCCGGGACGCAGCGCGTCGGCCGCCGCCGGCACGCACTCCCAGGGCGCGAGCATGTCGAGGATGACCCGGTCGGCGCCCACGCCGGCCTTCGGCAGCTCCTCCTGGAGGTCGCCCAGCGTCAGCGACCAGGTCGGCGGCAGGTCGCCGAAGAACTGGTGGACGTTCCTGCGGGCGACGTCGGCGAACTCCTCGCGGCGCTCGAAGGAGGAGACCGTGCCGTGCGGCCCGACCGCGCGCAGCAGCGAGCAGGTCAGCGCCCCGGAGCCCACGCCCGCCTCGACGACGTGTGCGCCGGGGAAGATGTCGGCCATCGCCACGATCTGGGCGGCGTCCTTGGGGTAGACGACGGCGGCGCCGCGCGGCATCGAGACCACGAACTCCGACAGCAGCGGCCGGAACACCAGGTACTCCCCACCCACCGAGGAGGTGACGGTGAAGCCCTCCTCGCGGCCGATCAGGTCGTCGTGCTCGAGGTGACCCTTGTTGGAGAAGAACCGCTTGCCGGGCACCAGCTCGACGTTGTGCTTGCGTCCCTTGGCGTCGACCAGGCGCACCCACTCGCCAGCGCGCAGCGGCCCGCGGTGCACCCCCGACCAGGCCTCGGCGGGTACGTCGGAGCTGGGGTCGAACTCGTCGGGCATGCGGCGCAATCTAACCGGCGGCGCGCTGGAAGGCCGCATCCACGTCGGCGGTCGCCAGGATGCCGTAGATGCTGCCGTCCTCCTCGACCAGGAGGTACTCCCCCGCGGGCATCCGGGTGATCGCCATCACCAGCTCCTCGCCGTGGATGGTGGCCGGCAGCGACAGCCCGTCGACGAGCGCCCGGGCCACCGAGGCCGTCGGCAGCCACGGCCGGCGCTCGACCGGCGTGGCGCGCAGGGCCGCCTCGTTGACCAGGCCCACCGGCTGCCCGGTGGACGTCACCGTGACGATGCCGCCCGCCTGCGCCTCGTGGGCTCGCCGTACCGCCTCGGAGAGAGGCAGATCGGCGGGCACGGCCAGCGTGCGCCGGGCCAGGTCGCGCGCGACCAGGTCCGGCATCCGCCGCCGGAACCGCGCGCCGGCCATCGCCGCGCTCGCCCCGCCCCACAGGAACAGCGCGACCACGAAGCCGATCAGGTAGTCGTAGAAGGTCGGCTGGCTGCCGGTGACCTCCTCTTCGAAGAACGGCCACAGCAGCGCCAGCGCGGCGGCGATCCGGCCGATCCAGCCGGCCACGATGGTGCCCTTGTGGATGTCGCGGGTGCCGCCCCAGATGGCGGCACGCAGCACCCGGCCACCGTCGAGCGGAAGCCCCGGCACCATGTTCAGCACGCCGACGAACAGGTTCGCGCCGGCCAGTCCCTCCACCGCCATCAGCAGCAGACCGTGCGGTCCCGCCCACCACAGCAGCACCCCGACGCCGCCGACGACCAGCGAGGTCAACGGGCCGACCACCGCGATGAGGAACTCGTCGCGCGGCCGGCGGGACTCGTCCTCGATGGAGGTGGCGCCGCCGAGGAAGTTCAGCGTGATCGGGCCGACCGGATAGCCGAGCCGGTGTGCCATCACCGCGTGCGCGGCCTCGTGCAGCAGCACCGAGCCGTAGAGGATCACCGCGAACGCCAGCCCGGCGACGTACTTGGCCGCGCCGAGCCCGGGCTCGACCTGCTCCACCGCCGGTGCCACCATCACCGCGATCAGGATCGCGATCAGGAACCAGGACGGGGTGAGCACCACGTCGCTGCCGGCGATCCGGCCCAGCCGCATGACACCCGGAGGGAGCGGCCGTTGGGGCGGTGAGGGTCGATGGTCGGCCACGTCTCCAGGCTACTCGACGGGTCCTGCCCGATCCTGTCGCAGGTCTCGCCTATCGTCGGTCGCATGAGCACGCTGTCCCCCGCCGAGGCACTCTCCACCCCCGTCGACGGCGTCAGCGTGCTCGGAGCGCTCTCCCCGAGCCGGGCCAGCGACTTCATGACCTGCCCGCTGCTCTACCGGTTCCGCACGATCGACCGGCTTCCCGAGCCGCCCTCACCGGCAGCGGTGCGGGGCACGGTGGTGCACAAGGTGCTGGAGGATCTCTTCGACCTGCCCGCCGCCGAGCGCACCCCCGACACCGCCCGGCGCATGCTCGAGCCGGCGTGGGCGGCGCTCCAGGAGGCCGAGCCCGAGCTCGCCGCGATGCTGCCCGAGGAGGAGCGCGCCGACTGGCTCACCTCCTGCCGGACCGTCCTGGAGCGCTACTTCACGCTGGAGGACCCGAGCCGCCTGGAGCCCACCGAGCGCGAGCTGTACGTCGAGAGCCTGCTCGACTCGAAGCTCCTCCTGCGCGGCTTCATCGACCGGCTGGAGGTCGCCCCCGACGGCGCGGTGCGGATCAGCGACTACAAGACCGGGCGGGCGCCCGGGCCGGGCTTCGAGGCCAAGGCGCTGTTCCAGATGCGGTTCTACGCGCTGGTGGTGTGGCGGCTGCGCGGCATCCTGCCGGCGATGCTGCAGCTGATCTACCTGGGCAGCGGCGAGGTGCTGCGCTACACCCCCGACGAGGCCGACCTGCGCGCCACCGAGCGCAAGCTGGTCGCGCTGTGGCAGGCGATCCGGGCCGCCGAGGAGTCCGGCGACTGGCGGCCCAGCCCCAGTCGGCTGTGCTCCTGGTGCGCACACCAGAGCCTGTGCCCGGCGTTCGGCGGGACACCTCCGCCGCTGCCGGAGCGGATGCCGGTCGCGCAGGGCTGACAGGGCTGACTCAGTTCTGCGCGCGCTCCTGCTCCCGTTCGGCCAGCGCGTCGGCGAGCAGCCGGGCCAGCGCCTCCAGCCGGATGTCGGCGGTGGAGACGGCCTCCTCCGCGACCGCCCCGTCGAGCGCCTGGGCGGCGAGGCCGGCCTTGCGGTCGATCAGCTCCGCGATGCGGGTGTCGAGGGTCTGGGCCGCGATCACTCGCCAGGCCGTCACCGGCTCGGTCTGGCCGATGCGGTGCACCCGGTCGATCGCCTGGGTCTGCTCCGCGTCGGTCCACGACAGCTCGGCGAGCACCACGTCGGAGGCGACCTGGAGGTTGACGCCGACGCCGGCGGCGGTCAGCGAGCAGACGATCACGCCGACCTCGGGGTCGTTGACGAAGGTGTCGATCGCCTTGGTGCGCGCGCTCGCGGACTGGTCGCCGCGGATCTCGGTGTACTTGATGTCGCGCTTGGCGAACACCTCTCCGGCGGCATCCATGACGTCGAGGTGCTTGGCGAAGAAGACGACCTTGCCGGCGCTGCGCACCAGCTGGGCGGCGTAGTCGGCCGCCAGGCCGGCCTTGGCGCGGCCGATCCGGCGCACCATCGCGAAGACGTTGTCGCCCGTGGCGGAGTCCTCGCCGTCGGCCAGCTCCCAGCCGGCCACGCGGCGTACCAGCTCCTGGTCGATGCCCTCGACCTCCACGCCCCGGTGCTCACGCCGGGCCTCGACGGCGGAGTCGTAGCGCTTGACCAGCCGGAGCACCAGCTCGCGCTCGGCGGCGCGGATGGATCGGCTGTCGGCCTCGTCGAGCTCGACCGGCAGGTCGGCGATCCGACGCGCCGGGATGTCGGCGGCGACGTCGACCTTGCGACGGCGCACGATGCCCATGTCGACCACGGCCTGGCGGGCGGCGGGATAGAACCCGAAGTCGGCCGGTGTCATGCCGGTGGCCTCCAGCTTCGCCATCAGCGCGGCCCGCGGGGCCTTGTCGCCGATCCAGCCGAGGAACTGCCAGATGGTCAGGAAGTCCTCGACGTCGTTGATCAGCGGCGTGCCGGTCAGGGCCATCATCAGTGGGCGAGCGACCCGCTGTCGCACCCGGTCGGCGATCTCAAGGACGTGCTGGGAGCGCTGCGACTTCTTGTTCTTGATGAAGTGCGCCTCGTCGACGATCATCCCGCGGAAGCCGTGCTCGCCGATCCAGCCGACGTGCCGGTCGAGGATCTCGTAGTTGAGCACGATGATGTCGGCGAAGCCGTCGACGTCCTCGCCATCGCCGTGCACGACGCTCACGCTGCGGCCCGGCGTCCAGCGGGCGGCCTCGCGGGCCCAGTTGGTCTTGACGACGTTCGGGACGACCACCAGCAGCGGGTATGCCTCCGCGGCCTGGGCGGCCAACAGCGACTGGGCGGTCTTGCCAAGCCCGGGCTCGTCGGCGAGCAGGAACGTCCGGTGGCCGTCGGCGACGGCGGCGACCAGCCGGGACTGGTGCTCCATCAGCGTCAACCCCGGCGGCAGTACGGCGACGGGCCGCGCCGGCGGCAGCTCCATGCACGAGGAGACGCCCGGCGCCGGGTGCTCGAAGGAGTTGAGCAGTGGGCCGATCAGCTCCCAGCCGACCAGCCGGCGAGTCTCGGGGCGGGGCGGCACCGCGTCGAAGTCGGGCGCCATGAACGGCGTCATCAGCTGCGCACGGGCGATCGAGGCCGGCACCACCTGGCGCTCGGTCGACACCGTGGAGGCGAACTGGCGCGCCGGTGCCTCGGTCTCGGGATCCGGCTCCATGCCGGCGGCGATCTGCAGCTCGCGCTTGAGCCGGTGGGTCGCGGAGGTCTGCTCGGCGTCCTCACCCAGCAGCGAGAAGAGCGACGGCTCGCGAGCGGCCGTCTGGGCCAGGATGCTGGCGATGCCGTCGAGCCGCTTCAGCTCGGCCGCGCGGGCCTGGTCACTCAGCTCCGGATCGGCCTTGAGCCGGGCGCGCTCCTCACGCACCAGCAGCGCCACCACCTGGAACCGGGTGCGCTCCGACCGGCCGCGCGTGACGCCGGACTCGACCTCGCGCACGGCCTTGGCCAACACGGGAATGAGCCCGACGTTGTCCTGATGACGGGTGCGCTTGCTCTGCCGGGTGCGCCCGGAGGCACGCCGACCCTCTCCGGCCAAACCAAGTCCTCTTCTGCCACGTGCAGACGTGGCTGTCTTCGCCGTCGTCGGAGACAGCGACACCCCGACGACGCCACCCGAAGGTGGTTCATGATTCGATCTCGACCCGCGGCTGCACGACAGCGCGTGATCGGCGCCCGATACCACCAGGCTCAAGGCCAAGAGTAGCCCGGCGCCACGAACGGCGCCGGGCGGGCCCGCGATTGGACGCCTACGGCAGCAGCGCGGGCTGGTCCGCGGCGCTCATGCCGGCCAGGGTCCGGCGGAAGATCCGCCGCTCCCCCGCCAGCACCGGAACGTGGTTCTCCACCACCAGCACGGTGCAGCCGGCGGCCTCGGCGGACTTGGCTCCGGTGTTGGAGTCCTCGACAGCCAAGCACTCCCGAGGAGGTACGCCGAGCGCGGCGGCGGCCGTCTGGTAGGGCTCCGGATGGGGCTTGCCGTTGCTCACCTGGTCGCCGGTCACGATCACCGAGAATGTCTCGGCCGGCAGCTGCGCCAGGATCGGCGCCACGAAGCGCTGGTAGGACATCGTCACCAGGGCGCAGCGCACGCCGCGGCCGTGCAGGTCGGCGAGCAGCTCGCGGGCGCCGGGCCGCCACGGCACCGCCTGCTGCACCCGTGCCACCACGCCGTCGAGCAGCATCTCGACGATCTCCTCGGGGCTCTGCTCCAGGCCCATCCGCTTCTTGATGTAGCGACCGGACTCGATCAGGTCGTTGCCGACCAGCGTCAGCGCGTCCTCGTGGGACCACGCGCCGCCGTACTGCTCGGCGATGGCGAACTCCGTGTCGATCCAGTACGGCTCGGTGTCGACCAGGGTGCCGTCCATGTCCCACAGCACGGCCTCGGGGAGCCGTCCGGCGGATTCTCTCGATGCGGCGGTGTTCAGCATGCCCTCCGAAGCGCTCCGTGTGACGACCGTGCGGGTCCACCCTAGTTCGACGGCACCGCCTCGCCCGGCACCGGGCCGCACGACCACTCCCTCCGATTGGGTAAACCCTGCGTCACCCGCCGCCGGCCTCGCGCGGTTGCGGCCAGCATCGGCGCATGACCTTGCCCCGGCGGCCGTGGATGCCGCTCCTCACCACCCTGCTCGCCGCCGCTCTGGTCCTGCCGACCGCCGGGGCCTCGGCCGCGACGAGTGACTACGGACTCGACGCCACCGAGAGCGACGTCAGCCTGAACGGGTGCGCCTCCCCGGGCCTCGACGTCAAGGTCTACCCACCGGTCGGTTGGACCAGCGGAGACCCGGCCTGGCGGATCGTCTACACCGGCCAGTACGTCTCCGTCGACGGCTCCACCGTCAGGTATCCCCAGCTGCTGGTCATCACCAAGGCGAGCATGAAGGCCGGGCTGTTCGAGTTCACCATCGCGGCCGGCGACGCCCCCGGCGACCTGATCCTCTACGTCGGCGACCGGCAGTACGACAGCCCCAGTCACCTCGACTTCAGCAGCACCACGGCCAACTTCATGGGCCGTCCGTTCTGCGGCATCATGCGGCACCCGAGGATCACGCTGGCACATCGGCAGACGTCGCACCGCGGGGCGGCGATCGTCTTCACCGCGACCACCGAGTACCAGCCGCCGCGCGGCCGGGCGCACGTGACGCTCCGCACCCCGACCCCGCACCACGGCACGCGGACGCTCCGCGTGAACGCCCGGGTCAGCGGCGATAGGACCGTGGTGAGGCTGCCGCGCCTGTGGCCCGGAGCGTGGCGGGCCTCGCTGCGGTTCAGTGGAAGGTTCTTCCCGCTCGGGTTCGGACCGTACCGGAGCAACGTCCTCCGCTTCAGGGTGAGTCGGTGAGCGGCACCGCGGCGACCCTCACTCCTGCTCGCGCCGTGCTCCGGCCGAGGGCTGGACGGCGAAGATCTCGGGCTCCTCGTGACCCGCGCGCGCGAACGCGGCCAGGACCTGCTCCGTGACGGCGTCGACGCCGGCCCGCTCCACCAGGGCGATGGCCGACCCGCCGAACCCACCACCCGTCATCCGGGCGCCCACGGCGCCGGCGGCCATCGCGCTCTCGACCGCGCGATCGAGCTCGGGGACGGAGATCTCGAAGTCGTCGCGCATCGACGCGTGCGAGGCGAGCAGGAGTTCGCCGATCGCCCGGGGCCCCCGCCGGCGCAACGTCGCGACGGTCTCGAGCACCCGCCGGTTCTCGGTGACGATGTGGCGCACCCGGCGGAAGGTCTCCTCGTCCAGCAGCTGCTGCGCGCGCGCCAGGTCGTCGGCCTCGAGATCACGGAGCGCGCGCACGCCGAGCGTCCGAGCCCCGCGCTCGCACGCCTCCCGACGCGAGGCGTAGCCACCGTCCGCATGCGCGTGCGTGACCCGGGTGTCGATCACGAGCACCGTCAGCCCCTCCTCCTCCAGGCCGAGCGCGACCAGCTCGTGAGTCCCGTCCCGACAGTCGAGGAAGAGCACCGCGTCGGGCGCGGCGAGCAGGGAGGCGGACTGGTCCAGGATGCCGGTGGGCGCGCCGACGATCTGGTTCTCGGCGAGGTTGGTCGCCCGGACGAGCCGGTCACGGCCCAGGTCGAGCCGCCACGTCTCGTCGAGGGCGACGGCCAGGGAGCACTCCAGCGCCGCGGACGAGGAGAGCCCGGCCCCGAGCGGCACGTCGGAGGTGAAGTAGGCGTCGAAGCCGCCCACCCGATCCAGGTCGGCGCCGACCCGGCCCAGCCCCCACGCCGTTCCGAAGGGGTACGCCGACCACCCGCTCATGGTCGCCGCCGTGATCCCGCCCAGGTCGATCTCACGGTCGTCGAAGTCGCCTGCCGAGGCGACCCGGGCCGTGCGGTCCTCGCGCGCGGCCAGCGCGACATAGGTCCGCCGGTCGATCGCGAACGGCAGCACGAACCCCTCGTTGTAGTCGGTGTGCTCGCCGATCAGGTTCACCCGCCCGGGAGCCGACCACACGCCGGCCGGCTCGCGGCCGAACGCCGTACGGAAGCCGGCGCGGGCCGCCTCGACGCTGCTCGTGACGGTCATACCGGCGTCTCCTCGTCCGCGCGGGCGATGGCCGCCCGCAGCTGGTCGGCCTGCGTCTCGGGGAGCACGTCCCCGACCCAGGCTCCCATGGCCGCCTCGCTCCCGGCGGAGTACTTCAGCTTGTCCCTGCCCCGGCGCGGGCTGGTGATCTGCAGCGCCAGCCGGACGACGTCGCGGTGCGAGCGCACCGGCGCCTGGTGCCATCCGGCGATGTACGGCGTCGGCGTCTCGTACATCGCATCCAGGCCACGCAGCAGCCGCAGGTAGACCACCGCCAGCTCGTCGCGCTCCTCGGCGGTGGTCTGCGTCAGATCGGCGACATGCCGGTGCGGCAGCAGGTGGATCTCGATCGGCCATCGCGCCGCGAACGGGACGAACGCGGTCCAGTGCGTGCCCGCCAGCAGCACCCGCTCGCCGACGCGCTCGCTGGCCAGAATGTCGGCGAACAGGGTGGGGCCGTACTGCTCGATGGCCCCGATCAGGCGCTGCGTCCGCGGCGTGACGTAGGGGTAGCCGTAGATCTGGCCGTGCGGATGCCGCAAGGTCACGCCGATGGCCTCGCCGCGGTTCTCGAAGGGGAACACCTGGGCCACACCCGGCAGTGCGGAGAGCGCCGCCGTGCGGTCTGCCCACGCCTCGATCACGGTGCGCGCCCGGGTCCGGTCCACGGAGCCGAAGGCGCCCTCGTGCTGCGGACTGAAGCACACCACCTCGCAGCGTCCGACCGCGGGCGCGGTCCGGTTGAGCCCGATGCCGCCCAGGTCGCCGGCATCGGGGGCGCTCGCGGGCCCGAACGACGGGCTGCGGTTCTCGAAGACGGCGACGTCGTACGGCGCCGGGATCTCGGACGGATTGCCGGGCGTCTGCGGCGCCAGCGGGTCCAGCTCGGCGGGTGGCAGCTGGACGCGCTGCTGGCGCGCCGTCGCGATCGAGATCCACTCCCCGGTCAGCGGGTCCTGCCGCATCACAGCGGTGCCAGGGCGGGGCGGAAGATCCCGCCGGTCGACGGCCCGGTCCGGGGGCAGGGTCGTCGCCGGGTCGTCGAAGTAGAACAGCTCGCGCCCGTCGGCCAGCCACGCCGGGCGCTTGACGATGTCGGCCACTCTTCGAGGGTAGGCACTTTCGTTATCGAAAGCAATTGCTTGCGTATTGACAACTACTCGTGGCCTCGCCGATGCTCGTTCTCGTGGAGAAGGACCCCGATGCCCTCGGCACCGACGAGCGCCGCGACCGGATCCTCGCGCTGGTCGAGTCGTCCGGGTTCGCCCGTGTCGTCGACCTGAGCGCGGCCTTCGGCGTATCGACCGTGACGGTGCGATCCGACCTCGATGCCCTCGCCGAGCGCGGGGCGGTGCGGCGCATCCGCGGCGGCGCCATGGCCACCGACGGCGCGGCGCTGCGCGAGCGGCCGTTCGAGGAGGTCCAGGTGGAGGCGGTCGCCGAGAAGGCCAAGATCGCCACCGCCGCGGTCGACCTGATCGATCCCGGCATGGGCGTCATCCTCGACGTCGGCACCACCGCCGCCGCGATCGCCCAGGAGCTTCTGCGCCGCGAGCAGCTCACGGACGTCACGGTGATCACCAGCGGTCTGTCGATCGCGCTGATGCTCGAGCCGGCCATCCCGCGCCTCCAGGTCATCGTCAGCGGCGGGGCGCTACGCCCGCTGCAGCACTCCCTCGTGTCGCCGCTGGGCACGGTCGTGCTGCAGCAGGTCCATGCCGACATCGCCTTCATCGGCTGCAACGGCATCGATGCGGTCGCCGGGGTCACCAACGTCAACCTCCCCGAGGCGGAGATCAAGAGGGCGATGATCGCCAGCGCCGCCGAGGTCGTCGTGGTCGCCGATGGGTCCAAGGTGGGCAGGGCGCGGTTGGGCATGATCGCCCCGGCCACCGACGTGGACATGCTCATCACCGACGCGTCCGCACCGCGGTCGGCCCTGGACGAGCTCCGGGCGCTCGACGGCCCGCACGTCGTCGTCGCCTGATCGCCCGCACCGGCGCCGCCGGCTGCGTCGAGTCAGTCCTCCGGCTCGTAGCCCAGGTTGGGGCTCAGCCAGCGCTCGGCCTCCTTGAGCGTCCAGCCCTTGCGCCGGGCGTAGTCGGCGACCTGGTCCTGGCCGAGCCGGCCGACCACGAAGTACTGCGCCTGAGGGTGGCCGTAGTAGACCCCCGAGACGGCGGCGCCGGGCCACATCGCCATCCCGTCGGTGAGCTGGATGCCGGTGGCGGCGGTGACGTCGAGCAGCTCCCAGATGGTGCGCTTCTCGGTGTGGTCGGGGCACGCCGGGTAGCCCGGCGCCGGTCGGATGCCCTGGTAGCGCTCCGCGATCAGGTCCTCGTTGGTCTTGTCGTCCTCCGCGGCGTACCCCCAGAACTCGGTGCGGACCCGCTGGTGCAGCCGCTCGGCGAACGCCTCGGCGAGCCGGTCCGCCAGTGCCTCGAGCAGGATGGCCGAGTAGTCGTCGAGGTCGGCGCGGAACTGCGCGATCCGCTCCTGTGCGCCTAGCCCGGCGGTGACGGCGAACGCGCCGACCCAGTCCGCCAGCCCGGTGTCGACCGGGGCGACGAAGTCGGCCAGGGAGCGGTTCGGGACGCCCTCGCGGTGCTGGCCCTGCTGGCGCAGCGCGAACAGCGTGGTGCGCGGCGTGGTGCGGGACTCGTCCTCCCACACCACCACGTCCTCGCCGTCGCCGACCGCGTTGGCCGGGAAGAGCCCGAAGACCGCCCGCGCCGTCAGCCACTTCTCCGCGACGATCCGGTCGAGCATCTCCTGGGCGTCGGCGAACAGCTTGCTGGCGGTCTCCCCGGTGACCGGGTGGTGCAGGATGTCGGGGAACTTCCCCTTCATCTCCCAGGCGTTGAAGAACGGCTGCCAGTCGATGAACTCCCGCAGCTCGGCCAGCGAGTAGTCGTCGAGCACGTGCACCCCCGGCTTGGCCGGCCGGACCGGGGTGTACGTCGACCAGTCCACCGGCGTGGCGTTCGCCTTCGCCTTGGCGTAGGTGAGCATCGGCCGCTCGGTCTTCTCCGCGTGCCGGGCTCGGAGCGCGTCGTAGTCCTCCTTGACGGCCGCGAGCAGCTCCTCACGCTTGTCGCCGAGCAGCTGCGCGGCGATCGGCACTGACCGGGAGGCGTCCTTGACCCAGACCACGGGGCCGTCGTACGCCTTGTCGATCTTGACCGCGGTGTGGGCCCGGGAGGTGGTGGCCCCGCCGATCAGCAGCGGGATGGTCAGGCCGTTGCGCTGCATCTCGCCGGCGAAGTTGACCATCTCGTCCAGCGAGGGCGTGATCAGGCCGGAGAGGCCGATCATGTCCGCGCCGACCTCGGCGGCGGTGTCGAGGATCTTCTGCGCCGGCACCATCACGCCGAGGTCGATGACCTCGTAGTTGTTGCACTGGAGGACGACGCCGACGATGTTCTTGCCGATATCGTGCACGTCGCCCTTCACGGTCGCCATCACGATGGTGCCGTTGGACTCCCGCTGCGCGGCCAGCTCCGGGTTGTTCGCCTTCTCCTCCTCGATGAAGGGGATCAGGTAGGCCACGGCCTTCTTCATCACCCGGGCGCTCTTGACCACCTGGGGCAGGAACATCTTGCCGGCACCGAACAGGTCACCGACGACGTTCATGCCGTCCATCAGCGGACCCTCGATGACCTCGATCGGGCGGCCACCGCGTTCGGCGATCTGCCGGCGCAGCTCCTCGGTGTCCTCCTCGACGTACGCGTCCAGGCCCTTGACCAGGGCGTGCGTGATCCGCTCCCCGACCGGCAGTTCGCGCCACTCGTCGGCCTTGACCTCGGCCTCCTCGCCGCTGCCGCGGTGCCGCTCGGCCAGCTCCAGCAGCCGCTCGGTGGCGGCCAGCGGGTCGGGGGTGCGGTTGAGGACGACGTCCTCGATGGCGTCGCGAAGCTCGGGGTCGATCTCGTCGTAGGTGACCAGCGCGCCGGCGTTGACGATGCCCATGTCCAGCCCGGCGTTGATCGCGTGGTAGAGGAAGACCGCGTGGATCGCCTCCCGCACCGGGTTGTTGCCGCGGAAGGAGAAGCTGACATTGCTGATGCCGCCCGACACCTTCGCGCCGGGCAGGTTCTGCTTGATCCAGCGGGTGGCCTCGATGAAGTCCACGCCGTACGTCGCGTGCTCCTCGATGCCGGTCGCGACGGCGAAGACGTTCGGGTCGAAGATGATGTCCTCGGGGTCGAAGCCGACCTCGTCGACCAGCAGCCGGTAGGCGCGCTCGCACACCGAGATGCGGCGCTCGAAGCTGTCGGCCTGACCGTCCTCGTCGAAGGCCATCACCACCGCGGCGGCGCCGTAGCGCTTGCACAGCCGAGCCTGGGCGAGGAACTTCTCCTCCCCCTCCTTGAGCGAGATGGAGTTGACGATCGGCTTGCCCTGGACGTTCTTCAGGCCGGTTTCGATGACCTCCCACTTCGAGGAGTCGATCATCACCGGGACCCGGCTGATGTCCGGCTCGGAGGCGATCAGCTTGAGGAAGCGGTCCATCGCCGCGACCCCGTCGATCATGCCCTCGTCCATGTTGACGTCGATGACCTGCGCGCCGTTCTCGACCTGCTGGGCGGCCACGCCGAGCGCGGTGTCGTAGTCGCCGGCCTTGATCAGGTTGCGGAACCGCGCCGAGCCGGTGATGTTGGTGCGCTCGCCGACGTTGACGAACAGGCTGTCCTCGGTCACCGTGAACGGCTCGAGGCCGGAGAGCCGCAGCGCCGGCGCGACGGTGCTCGGAGTACGCCGGGTCTTGCTCGCGACCGCGTCGGCGATGGCCTTGATGTGCGCCGGCGTGGTGCCACAGCAGCCGCCCACCAGGTTCACGAACCCGGCCCCCGCGAACTCCTCGAGGTAGCCGGCGGTCTCCTCGGGGCCCTCGTCGTACTCGCCGAAGGCGTTGGGCAGGCCGGCGTTGGGGTAGCAGGAGACGAACGTGTCAGCGACCCGGGCCAGCTCGGCGATGTAGGGACGCATCTCCTTGGCGCCGAGCGCGCAGTTAAGCCCGACCGCGAGCGGGGCGGCGTGCCGCACCGAGTCCCAGAACGCCTCGGTCACCTGGCCGGACAGGGTCCGGCCGGAGGCGTCGGTGATGGTGCCGGAGATGACCACCGGCCAGCGTCGGCCGTACTCGCCGAAGACCTGCTCGACGGCGAAGATCGCGGCCTTGGCGTTGAGGGTGTCGAAGATCGTCTCGATGAAGATCAGATCGGCACCGCCCTCGACCAGCCCCCTGGTCGCGGTCGCGTACGCCGCCACCAGCTCGTCGTAGGTGACGTTGCGCGCGCCGGGGTCGTTCACGTCGGGACTGATCGAGGCGGTCCGGCTGGTCGGACCGAGCGCGCCGGCGACGTACCGCGGTCGCTCGGGCGTGCTGAACGCGTCGGCGACGCGGCGGGCGAGCTGGGCGGAGGCGTGGTTCAGCTCGTAGGCCAACTCCTCCATGCCGTAGTCGGACAGGCTGATCGCGTTGGCGTTGAACGTGTTGGTCTCGACGATGTCCGCGCCGGCCTCGAGGTACTCCCGGTGGATGCCCTCGATGATCTGCGGCTGGGTCAGCGACAGCAGGTCGTTGTTGCCGATCACGTCGGTCGGCCAGTCCCTGAACCGCTCGCCGCGGTAGCCCGCCTCGTCCGGCCGGTCTCGCTGGATGGCGGTGCCCATCGCTCCGTCGATGACCATGATCCGCTCGCGGAGCGTCGCGGAGAGGATCTCGGTCGCGTCGGGGCGCAGCGTCATGACCGCATTCTCCCACCCGCGGTGGAGGCACCCGAATCGTGTCCGCACCGCGACGTGCCGCTGGGTGCACCGGCGCCTGCACGCCCCGGACTAGGGTGGGAGTGTGATCGAGCTGGAGGAGACCCACGACCTGGTGGACCCCGTGGTGATCGCGGCGTTCGAGGGGTGGAACGACGCCGCCGACGCCGCGACCGGGGTGGTCGACCACCTGATGCACGTGTGGCATGCGCGGGTCATCGGGGCGCTCGATCCCGAGGACTTCTACGACTTCCAGGTCAACCGGCCGCATATCGGCTCCGACGAGAACGGCCACCGGCGCATCAGCTGGCCGACCACCCGGATCGCCATCGCCTCTCCCCCCGAGCTTGACCGTGACGTCATCCTGATCCGCGGCATCGAGCCGTCGATGCGCTGGCGGCAGTTCTGCGCCGAGCTGCTCGCCGCCGTCGACGACCTCGGCGGCCAGCTGGTGGTGACGATGGGGGCGCTGTTGGCCGACACGCCGCATACCCGACCGATCCCGGTCAACGGCACCGCGACCGAACCCGAGCTGCTGGACCGGCTGGACCTGGAGCAGGCGAGCTACGAGGGGCCGACCGGGATCGTCGGCGTACTCCAAGACGCGTGCTCGATGCTCGACATCCCGTCGGTGTCCTACTGGGCGGCGGTGCCGCACTACGTCGCGCAGCCGCCCTGTCCGAAGGCCACGCTCGCGCTGGTGACTCAGCTCGAGGATCTGCTGGAGTGCTCGATCCCGCTCGGCGACCTGCCCGAGGACGCCCGCGCCTGGGAGCGCGGCGTGAACGAGCTGGCCGAGGAGGACGAGGACGTCGCCGAGTACGTCCGAGGTCTCGAGGAGACCCGCGACACCGCCGACCTCCCGGAGGCCTCCGGTGAGGCGATCGCCCGGGAGTTCGAGCGCTACCTCAAGCGCCGCGGCCAAGAATGACGTTCATTCGTGGATTTCGCACCCGCGAATCGGGGATTTCGTCACCCGATCCCGGATTCGGACGTGCGAGATCCCGGATTCGGAAGTCCGAAATCCACGACTCGGCAGTGAGAAATCCCCGAATCGGCGTCAGAGGCTGAGGCCCAGGGCGGCGTCGAGCACGGCGCTCACCTGGGCCGCGGCGGCGGGGTCGCTGGTGTCGGCCAGGTGGCCGGCCACGCCGAGCGTCGCGTCGACCCAGTCCTGGACGGCGGCGACGGCGCCGGGCGCGTCCAGGTCGTCGGCGATCGCGGCCAGCACCCGCTCGACCACCGGCGCGGCCGGCGCGCCGCGGCCCAGGCTCAGCGCCTGGCGCCACTGGGCGATGGTGTCGACCGCGTCGAAGAGCAGGTCGTCGGTCCACTCCCAGTCGTCGCGGTAGTGATGGCGCAGCAGCACCAGCCGGATCGCCATCGGGTCGATCTCGGCGTTGCGCAGTGCCGAGACGAAGACCAGGTTGCCCTTGGACTTCGACATCTTCTCGCCGTCGTAGGCCACCATGCCGGCGTGGGCGTAGGCCCGCGCGAACGGTACGCCGGGCTCGACGACGTGCGCGTGCGCCGCACACATCTCGTGGTGCGGGAAGACCAGGTCGGAGCCGCCGCCCTGGACGGTGAAGCCGGCGCCGAGATGCTCTCGGGCGATGGCGGCACACTCGATGTGCCAGCCGGGGCGGCCCTTGCCCCAGGGTGAGTCCCAGGACGGCTCCCCCGGCCGCTCGGCGCGCCACACCAGCGGGTCGAGCGGGTCCTTCTTGCCCGGGCGATCCGGGTCGCCGCCACGCTCGGGGAAGATCTGGAGCATCTGCTCGCGGGTGAGGTTCGACTCCGCCCCGAAGGCGTCGTCGGCGGCGACCGAGAAGTAGAGGTCGTCGTCGACGCGGTAGACGGCGCCGGCGTCCTCCAGACGCTGGATCAGCGCGACCACCAGCGGGATGGACTCGACCGCGCCGGTGTAGTCGTCCGGCGGGAGCACCCGCAGCGCCTCCATGTCCTGACGGAACAGCTCGGTCTCGCGCAGGGCCAGCTCCCGCCAGTCGACGCCGACGGTGGTGGCACGCTCCAGCAGGGGGTCGTCGACATCGGTGACGTTCTGCGCGTAGCTCACCGTCAGTCCGGCGTTGCGCCACGCTCGGTTGAGCAGGTCGAAGGCGACATAGGTGTTGGCGTGGCCGATGTGGGTGGCGTCGTACGGCGTGATGCCGCAGACGTAGAGCGACGCCGTCTCCGGACCGCCCACCTCGACCGGACCGCCGCTCGCGGTGTCGTGCAGCCGCACCGACGGCCCGACGACAGGCAGGACGGGGACCTCGGGAGCAGACCAGGCGCGCATGATCCGAAGCCTAAGGGAGCGCCCTCAAAACGGCGGCCACGGGATCACGTGCCAGTCACCCTGGGGCTCGGGCAGCACCCCAGCGGCGAGCAGGTCGTCGCAGCGTGCGACCAGCGCCTCCAGGTCCCACACCGCGAGATACTCGCCCAGCACGTCGCCGAGCTCGCCGTCCAGCGCGGTGCGAACCCGCCGTAGCCCGGCCGTCTCCGCGGCGGTGAGCGGCTCGCCCATCCAGCCCCACAGCACCGTGCGCAGCTTCGGCGCGGTGTGGAACGTCAGGCCGTGGTCGCAGCCGTAGCGGTGGCCGCCGGCCATCGCCAGCACGTGTCCGCCCTTGCGGTCGGCGTTGTTGACCAGGACGTCGAAGACCGCCATCCGGCGCAGCTCGGGCGTGTCCTCGTGCACCAGCGACACCGGCTCGTCGCGGGCGCCGACCCCGTCGAAGACGTGCCGCCAGCCCGAGGGCACCCGGCCCTCGGGCACGATCGTGACCGGCTCCTGGGTCGGGTCGACCTCGCACCACCGCTGCACCATGCCGGGCCCGTGCGGGCCGTCGCGCAGCCAGGTCTCCGGCACGATGTCCCATCCGGTCGCCTCCGACACCAGGTAGGCGGCGACCTCGCGGTAGGCCAGGTTGCCGTCCGGGAAGTCCCACAGCGGCCGCTCGCCACGGATCGGCTTGTAGACCACCGCGACGTCGCCGACCGAGCCGAGGAACGTCGCGTTGGAGGCGACGGTGATCCGGCCGTGCAGGACCAGCTCGTCGCCGTGGAGGTCGAGCGCGGGCTGGCTCATCCCCTACTCCGTCGGTCGGCGCTTGAACCCGTTCGCGCGCACGCACAGGTGCCCGGCCGGGTCCATCGGACCGCCGCAGAACGGGCAGCTCGGCCGGCCGGCGTCGACGACCAGCTCGGCTCGCTTGACGAAGGCACGGGCGTGCGCCGGCGAGAGCCGTACGACGAGCATCTCGCGCGGCTCCGTCTGCTCGTCGTCGCCCGCCTCACCGAGCTCGTCCGGCTCGTCGTCGAGCGCGTGCGCCTCGATGACCACCCGCTCGTCCTCGGGATCCCACGACAGCGTCATGGTGCCGACCCGGAACTCCTCGCTGATCGGCTGCTCCAGCGGCGCGTTGTCGTCCAGCCCGTACGGCGCCACCGCGGGCACCACCGAGGCCGCACTGGCCATCACCTCGTCGAGCAGCTCGTCGACCCGCTCGGCCAGCACCGCCACCTGCTGCTTCTCCAAGGCGACGCTGACCACCCGGGCACCGGAGCGGGCCTGCAGGAAGAACGTGCGCGAACCGGGCTCGCCGACGGTCCCGGCGACGAAGCGCTCGGGCGGGTCGAATGCGTGGACGACGGGCATGTGACAAGACTAGGCGAGTCCGCGACCGCGGTCGGTCGGGTTAGGAGGTCGCGGGCCCCGCGCCGCCGCCCACCACCGCGTCGGCGCCGGCGGGGCGCCTGCGCCCGCGTTTGCGCACCGGGGGGTTGAGCCAGGCCAGGTCGCCGGCGTGGGTGTTGGTGGCCAGCACGAAGGGACGGGTGCCGGTGTAGCGGACCACCGAGATCGAGGCCGGGTCCACGTGCAGCCGCTGGAACAGGTCCAGGTGCATGCCGAGCGCGTCGGCGAGGATCGACTTGATGATGTCGCCGTGGCTGACCGCCGCCCAGATCGCGTCGTCGCCGTGCTCGGCGGCGACCGCGGCGTCGTGGCGCCGTACCGCGGCGACCGCACGCGCCTGCATCTCCAGCAGCGACTCCCCGCCGGGGAACGCCGCGGCCGACGGCTGGGTCTGCACCGTCTTCCACAGCGGCTCCTTGGCCAGCTCCTTGAGCGAGCGGCCCTGCCACTGCCCGTAGTCGCACTCCACGATGCCCTTGTCCGTGGTCAGCGGCAGCTCGCCGTCCCGGGCGGCGACGATCGCCTTGGCGGTCTGCCGGCACCGCTCCAGGGGGCTGGTGACCAGGCCGGCCAGGCGCACCGGTGCCAGCCGCTCCCCGGCGACCACAGCCTGCCTGCGACCGGTCTCGTCCAGCCGCACGCCGGGCGTGCGGCCGGCGAGCGTGCCGCTGGCGTTGGCCGTCGTGCGGCCGTGTCGCACCAGGATGAGCGTCGCCATGGCCGCCAGCGTAGCCAGGCCGCGCTTCGCGCGCCTGGCTCGCTCGGTCGACACGCACGAGCAAGCTCGGCGGCCTCGCTCGCTTCGCCTACCGTGGGAACGTGATCGTCGACTCCGCCCTCTACCGCAACGGCCAGCGGGCCGACCTGCACTGTCACCCGCACGACTACGCCGTGCTGCGGGAGGGCGTGCGCGAGGACGGCGACTTCGTCTGGCTGGGGCTCTACAAGCCCAGCGAGCGCGAGCTGGCGGAGGTGGCCGAGGCGTTCGGGCTGCACCCCCTGGCGGTCGAGGACGCCCTCACCGCGCACCAGCGCCCGAAGCTGGAGCGCTACGGCGACGTCATGTTCATGACGCTCAAGACGCTCTGGTACGTCGACGCCGACGACGCGGTCGAGACCGGCGAGATCAGCATCTTCATGGGTCGCGACTTCGTGGTCACCGTCCGGCACGGCCGCGGCTCCCAGCTGGCGCCGGCCCGACACCTGCTCGAGGCCGACGAGCGTCGGCTGTTGACCCAGGGACCCTCGGCGGCGATCTACGCCGTCGCCGACCGGATCGTCGACGGCCATCTCAGCGTGGTCGCCGAGCTGACCAAGGACGTCGACGAGGTCGAGACCTCGGTCTTCTCCCCCGCCCGCACCAGCGACTCGGAGCGGATCTACACGCTCAAGCGCGAGCTGGCGGAGGTACGCCGAGCGGTGCTGCCGCTGCGCGACCCGATCCGCCGCTTCGCCGCCGCCGAGGTGCCCGACATCGATGACGACATCAGGCCGTTCTTCCGCGACGTGCTCGACCATCTCAACCGCGCCGCCGAGGACCTGGACGCGCTGGAGATGCTGCTCTCCTCCGCCTTCGACGCGCACCTCGCGCGCATCCAGGTGCAGCAGAACGACGACATGCGCAAGATCTCGGCCGGCGCCGCGATCATCGTCGTACCGACGCTGGTGGCGGGGATCTACGGCATGAACTTCACCCACATGCCCGAGCTCCACTGGCGCTTCGGATACGCCTACGCACTCATCCTGATGGCCGGTGCGGTGGTCGGGCTGTGGTGGTGGTTCCGCCGCTCGGGCTGGCTCTGACCTGAGCGCTCCCTGAGCGTTTCCTGGCTACGGGCTGTCGCCCCGGTCCGTTGGCTGTGATGGCCCTGTGAGCCGGTGCTAGCGTCGACGGCCGTGAGTCAGACGCTCAAGTGGGTCGTGTGGACCCTGGGGTTCGTGGTCGTGCTGGGGGCCGCGGTGGCGATCCGGATGGACTACGTCCATCGCGAGAGTGGCGAGTGGCGGCTGCGTCCTTCGGCGGAGCCGCGGATGCTGCGCTTCGACGGCCACCGCTACCTGCGCGACGGCGTCGGCGAAGTGAAGGACGCGGGCTTCGTCAAGCACGGCGAGGACCTCGGTGGCGGCTACATCCTGGCGCCGGCCACCGGCGCCGCGCCGAGCGAGATCCAGGTCAGGAACCTCAAGACCTACTACGACTACCGACTGGCGGGCTGATGCCTTGCGGCCGCGGCGGCGGCTGGGGGTCGGTGGCGTGTAGGCATAGGGGCGCGATCGTGCCCCTATGCCTACATGTCCAGACCCCCTGGTGCCTGAGCCGGCGGCCCTGGTGATGACCGGCGGAGAGGTGGGCGCAGATCCGCACCGCCTACCGACTCCGCCCACGGGCCGCCACGGGCCGGCCACCTGCGACCGCGCCGGGGCCTAGGTGGCGCTCATCACGCCGGTGGCCACGAACACCAGCACCAGCAGCCCGACCACCACGCGGTAGGGCACGAAGCGGGCGATGGAGTGATGACTGACGAATCGCAGCAGCCACGCCACGCTCGCGTAGGCGACCACGAACGCGATCGCGGTGCCGAGCACCGTCTGGCCGGCCGAGATGCCCTTGACGTCCTTGAGTTCGAAGAGCCCGGCGGCGAGCAACGCCGGGATGGAGAGGAAGAAGCTCAGCCGGGTCGCGGTGACGCGGTCCAGCCCGCGCAGCAGCCCGGCGGAGATGGTCGCGCCGGAGCGGGAGACGCCCGGGATCAGCGCGACGCACTGCACCAGCCCGACCACGATCGCGTCGCGCATCGTCAGCTGCCGCTCGCCGCGGTCCTGACGCGCGACCCGCTCGGCCCACACCAGCACGGCGCTCCACAGCACCAGCCCCGCACCGACCCACCACAGCGAGCGCAGCGGGCCCGACACGACGTCCTTGAGCGCCAGCCCGACGATGCCGATCGGAATGGTGCCGACGATGGCGTACCAGCCCATCCGGTGCTCCAGCGTGCCCCGGTGCTCGGGCCTCACCAGCCCCGCGAACCAGCCGCGCACGATGGCGATGATGTCCTTGAGGAAGTAGATGATCACCGCCAGGATCGCGCCCATCTGGATGACGGCGGTGTACGCCGTGACGGCGTCGTCGTCGATGCGCAGACCCAGGAGCTTCTCGGCGATGGTCAGATGGCCCGTGCTGGAGACGGGCAGGAACTCGGTGAGCCCCTCCACGATTCCCAGCACGACGGAGTCGAAGTAGTTCATCGATCGCTTTCAGCTCCGGGACAGGACGCACGAAGCCTACGGGTCCGGATCTGACCGGAGCCTGACCTCCGCCGCAACACGCAGGGATCCGCCCGTGCACCGCGGCTCGCCCCGGCCCGGCTATCTTCTGACCCATGCAGCAGCGCACCCTGGGAGCCACCGGTCTCAAGGTCTCCCGCCTCGGGCTCGGCACGATGACCTGGGGGCGCGACACCGACGAGCACGAGGCGCGCGACCAGCTGATCGCGTTCGCCGAGGCCGGCGGCACCCTCATCGACACCGCGGCCGGGTACGGCGACGGCGCCGCCGAGCGCCTGGTCGGCAGCCTGATCGGTGACGTGGTGGCCCGCGACGAGATCGTGCTGTCCACCAAGGCAGGGATCTCCCGGCGTACCGGCCGGCGGGAGCTCAACACCTCCCGCGGCCACCTGCTGCGCACGCTCGATGCCTCGCTCGCCCGGCTCGGCACCGACGCCGTCGACCTGTGGCAGGTGCACATCTGGTCCGACGAGACGCCACTGGAGGAGACGCTCACCGCGCTCGACCTGGCGGTGAGCAGCGGCCGGGCGGCGTACGTCGGGGTCTCCAACTACGCCGGCTGGCAGACGGCGCAGGCGGCCACGTGGCAGCGCGCGGTGCCGGGTCGAGCCGCGCTCGCCTCGACGCAGGTGCAGTACTCGCTGCTCAACCGCGACGTGGAGCACGAGGTGCTGCCGGCCGCCGGAGCGCTCGGCCTCGGTGTGCTGGCCTGGTCTCCGCTGGCGGGCGGGGTGCTGACCGGCAAGTACCGAACCGGCACGCCGTCGGACTCACGCGGCGCCGAGCGCGACTTCGCCGCCCGGATCGACAGCTACCTCGACGACCACGGCCGAGCCGTCGTCGAGGCGGTCGCACGCGCGGCCGAGGGACTGGGCTGGACGCCGCTGGAGGTGGCGCTGGCCTGGGTCCGCGACCGCCCGGGCGTGACCGCCCCGATCGTCGGTGCGCGCACCGCCGCGCAGCTGCGCGGGTCGCTGTCGGTGGAGGACAAGACCCTGCCGGCCGAGATCGCCGACGCACTGGACGACGTCTCGGAGGGCTGATGGCGCGCATCGACCGCAGGGCTCCACGGCCAGGGGTGGAGTGGGAGTTCGACAAGGTGAGCTTCTCCCGCGAGTTCTCCCGCAACGTGGTGACCAAGCTGCTGGTCGACCGGGCCGAGCATGGCGGCTGGGAACTCGATCGGGTCCAGATCGGCAACGACGGCGTCCGCCGGGTCGTGCTGCGGCGCAAGATCATCCGGGCCGTCCGAACGGCCTAGGTCCACCACCCGTTCGGCTGGTTTCTGGTCGGTAACCTCCCACCGGTCGGACTCCGCGCCCTAGCCTGGGCAGGATGTCCGACTACCGGGCGAGCGCCCCGACCACCGCGGTCCACGGCGTATCGGCCGCAGCCACGGACCCGCCGTCCGTCTGGCACTGGCGGGCCGCCCTGGGCACCGGCATCGTCGCCACCGTCTGTGCACTGGCGGCCGTCGCTACCAGCGAGGTCGACCGCGGCACCGTCGTCTACTACCTCTCCACCATGCTCGCGCTGGCCGGCGTCTGGCTG
>NZ_DASZUF010000207.1:0-14335 GCF_035547795.1 Nocardioides sp. | reverse complement strand
ATCCGGTCGAGCAGGTCCTCGTCGAGCCCGGGCGTGTCGAACGGGTTGCGCCGACGCCGGTGCGGCAGCGCGAGCAGCGCGGCTCGGCGGATGTCGGCGCGGGTGACCTCGTCGCGGCCCGCCCAGGCGGCGTGCGCGACGGCGGTGCGGGCGGTGACGATGTCGGCCCGCAGCCCGTCGACCTCGAATGCGGCGCAGACCTCGGCGATCTTGAGCAGCGCCGATTCGCCCAGCCGGACCTTCGCCGCGTGCGCTCGGGCGGACTCGATCCGCTCCGTCAGCACCTCGTCGGCGGCGCGGTAGCGTGCCGCGAATCCGGCCGGGTCGGCGTCGTAGGCCATCCGGCGCCGGACCACCTCCACCCGCCGGGCGGGGTCACGCGGCGCCGCCACCTCGACGGTCAGGCCGAACCGGTCCAGCAACTGCGGCCGCAGCTCGCCCTCCTCGGGGTTCATGGTGCCGATCAGAACGAACCGCGCGGCGTACTCCACCGAGACGCCGTCCCGCTCCACGCTCACCCGGCCCATCGCGGCCGCGTCCAGGAGGAGGTCGACCAGGTGGTCGTGCAACAGGTTGACCTCGTCGACGTAGAGCAGCCCACGGTGCGCCCGCGCGAGCAGTCCCGGCTCGTACTCCACCGCGCCGTGCGACAGCGCCCGCTCCAGGTGCAGCGATCCCAGCACCCGGTCCTCGGTGGCGCCGACCGGCAGCTCGACCAGCCGCACCGGCCGGGTCAGGGTCGCGGCGTCCGCGGCGAACGGCCCGTCCGGCGAGGTCGCGGCCGGGTCGGTCGGGTCGATCGAGAAGCGGTCTTCGGCGTACACCTCGATCGGCGGGAGTACGGCGGCAAGCCCCCGCACCGTCGTCGACTTCGCGGTGCCCTTCTCGCCGCGGACCAGCACGCCGCCGATCTCGGGGGCGATGCTGGTCAACACCAGCGCGAGGCCCATGTCATCGAGGGCGTCGGCCTCGCAGCCGAGGACGGCAGAGAAGGGGTAGTGCACCGGCATGTGAGGCTCCCGCTCGCTTCGCCAAGGATGGACGGGCGCGAGGCCGGTCTTCGGACTTGTCGAGTCCTCCACGTCGTGGAGGCTCGATTCACCGCAGCGGGCCTGTGCCGGACTCTCACCGGCTTCCCAGATTCTCCCCGCCGACCGTCCCCACCGTTTCCGATGGCTGGGCCGTTGGGGCACCTCGTGCCAGGGCTCACGATAGCGTCTGGGCGCGTGATCATCGTGGTGGGTCTCAGTGCCGACGGCGTGCTCGCCGATCCCGACGCGGTGGCGGCGGCGTCCGTGGTGATCGGCAGCCGGCGTCACCTCGGCCTCCTTCCCGAGAGCCCCACGCAACGGCGGATCCCGCTGCCCACGCCGCTGCGCCCCGGCCTGGCCGCACTGGTCGAGGAGCACGGCGACGTGGTCGTCCTCGCCTCCGGCGACCCGTTGGTGTCAGGCATCGGCGCCACCCTGATCGACATGTACGGCGCCGGGCGCGTCGACATCCGGCCCGCCGTCTCGTCGGTCGCGCTCGCCCGGGCTCGGATGGGCTGGCCGGCGGAGACCAGCGCGGTGGTGTCGGTGGTCGGCCGCGACGTCTCGCTCGTCCGCCGAGAGCTCGCACCCGGCCGACGCATCCTGGTGCTCTCCTCCGACGAGCACACGCCCCACCAGGTCGCGGCGCTGCTCACCGAGGCGGGCTACGGCCGCAGCCGTCTCACCGTGCTCGGCGACCTCGGGACACCTGCCTGCCAGTCCACCGGCGTCACCGCCGACGCCTGCGCCGGGGCGTTCCCCCGCCTGAACATCGTGGCCGTCGAGGTCGTCGGCGGATCCGCAGGCATCGGCTGGGTCGCCGGCCTGCCGGACGAGGCGTTCGAACACGACGGCCAGCTCACCAAGCGCGACCTACGCGCCTGCGCACTGGCCAGGCTGGCACCGGTGCCGGGCGAGCGGCTGTGGGACGTCGGGGCAGGTGCCGGCTCGGTCGGGATCGAGTGGATGCGGGCGCACCCGACCTGCACCGCGACGGCCGTCGAGGCGGACCCGGAGCGGGCCGCGCGGATCTCGCGCAACGCGGCGCGCCTCGGCGTACCCACGCTGGTGGTCGTCACCGGCCGCGCCCCCGACGCGCTGGCGGGACTGCCCGCACCGGACGCGGTCTTCGTCGGCGGCGGCGCCACCCGCGCGGGCGTCCTCGACAGCTGCCTGGCCGCGCTGCGCCCCGGCGGACGGCTGGTCGTGCACGGCGTCACGCTGGAGACCGAGTCGCTGCTGGCCCGGCTGCAGGCCGAGCACGGCGGAGAGCTGAGCCGCATCAGCGTCGAGCGGGTGCACGCGATCGGGACCTTCCGCGGCTGGGCACCGGCCCGCACCGTCACGCAGTGGGCGCTGACCCGCTGACCCAGATACCGAGGCCTTCGGCGGTCGCGGCGAGCCAGAGGTTCTCCATCGCGCAGACCACCGAAGAGAGGCCCGCGTCGACGATGGCGTGCCGGCCCAGGACGTGGGGGCCGCCACGGCTCGGTCGTAGCCGACCACGATGCCCAGGCCGGACTCGCGGATGTCCTCGACCTTGATCCGGGCCGCCGACAGCACCCGCTCGAGGACCCCGCCGGGGATCCAGCCTCAGGTGAGCTCCCGTCAAGTGTCGCGTCGGCGATCGATCACGTCATGGAGCTGCATCTCCACTCCCTGTGGGCGCGACCCGCTTCGTGCTCCGGTCACGACGGGTGTCGTAGAGGTAGGACTCCCCACCCGCGCACGGGTCGAGCGCCCGGCCGACCAGGATCACCGCCGCCTGCCTGAGCCCCGCCGCCTCGACCGCGTCGGCGATGGTGGCGACGGTGCCGCGCAGCACCAGCTCGTCGGGCTGGCTGGCGCGGTGGACGACGGCGGCCGGACAGTCCGCGCCGTACTCCGCCTCCAGCTCGGCCATCAGCGCCCGGGTGCGGGTGATCGCCAGGTGCAGCACCAACGTGGCCCCGGTCGCGGCGAAGGCGGCCAGCGACTCGCCGGCCGGCATCGCGCTCGACCGCGCGCGGGTGCGGGTCAGCACCACCGACTGGGCGACCAGCGGGACGGTCAGCTCGCGGCCGAGCAGCGCCGCGGCGGCGGCGTACGCCGGCACGCCCGGCGTGACGTCCCACGCCACCCCTGCCGCGTCCAGGCGCCGGGTCTGCTCGGCGAGCGCGGAGTAGACCGACAGGTCCCCCGAGGCCAGCCTGACCACCTCGCGGCCGGCCCGGTCGGCGGCCACCAGCCGGGCGGTGATCTGATCCAGGTCGAGGTGCTGGGTGTCGACCAGCTCGGCCTCCGGGCTGACGTGAGCCAGCACGCCGGGGTCCAGGTAGGTGCCCGGATAGAGCACCACGTCGGCCGCCGCCAGCAGCCGGGTGGCACGCACGGTGAGCAGGTCGGCCGCGCCGGGGCCGGCGCCGACGAAGTGGATCATCGGGGTCCTCGCGGCGTTGTCGGCCGGAGGAGCGCAGCGGGGGAGGCCGGAAACGGCGTGGCGTGAGTCATCGCACATACCTCGGCGTCCACACGCCGGCCCGGCTCACCCGGGTCGAGGATGCGCCCACGATCAGCAGACACTTCATGTCGATGCTGCCGGGGTCGAGCTCGGCCAGCGTGGTGACGGTCAGCGACTCCTCGGCCCGGCCGACGTCGCGGCCCACGATGACGACGGTGTCGGGCTTGCGATGCTCGAGGAGTACGTCGCGGGCTACCGCGACCTGCTCGATCCGCGACCGCGACGCGGGGTTGTAGATGGCCAGCACCAGGTCGGCCTCGGCGATCGCGCGCAGCCGCCGCTCCACGACCGTCCACGGCTTGAGCCGGTCCGAGAGCGAGACGACCGCGAAGTCGGCGCCGATCGGGGCGCCGGCGCGGGCCGCCACCGCCTGCACCGCGCTCATGCCGGGCAGCACCCGGATCGGCACGTCGGCGTACTCCGGGTGCTCGGGGTCAGCGGCGGCCTCGAAAACCGCCGCGGCCATGCCGAACACGCCCGCGTCACCACCCGACACCACGGCGACCCGCTCGCCCGCACGCGCCAGATCCAGTGCCGCCCGGGCCCGGTCGACCTCGACGGTGTTGCCGGAGGCGTGGCGGGTCAGGCCCGGCCGCTGTGGCACCCGCGCGAGATAGGGCCCGTAGCCGACCACGTGGTCGACATCCGCCAGTGCCGCGGAGACCTCCGGCGTCAGCCAGCCGTCCGGGCCGGGCCCGAGGCCGACCACGAGCAGCTCGGCGGCTGACGACGCGGCCGGTTCCGGCACCGGCGAGGACCGCACCTCGCGAGAGCGCCGCCCGTTGCGGGAGTCGCCGGTGACCACGATCAGCGAGAAGTACGGCACCGAGGAGGCGTCCACCTCCGCCACCGGCAGCCAGCGCTGCTGCGGCATCGACGCGCGCTCGACGTAGAGCGCGTGGTCCAGGCGGCCGGCGGCAGCTAGGGCCCGCCGTACCGCCGGGAACGTCCGGCCGAGCTTCATGATCACCGCGGCGTCGGTGTCGGCGAGCCGGCGGGCGAGCTCCGGCTCCGGCATGGTGCCGGGGAGCACGGTGAGCACGTCGGTCTGCCGTGCCAGCGGCGAGGACGCGGCCGCGGTGGCGGCGACGAAGGCGGGGACGCCCGGCACGATCTCGGTCGGATAGCGCTCGGCGAGCCGGTCGTGCATGTACATGTAGGAGCCGTAGAACAGCGGGTCGCCCTCGGCGAGCAGCACCACGTCCCGGCCGGTGTCGAGATGGGCGGCCAGCCGTGCCGCCGAGGCCTCGTAGAACTCCGCCAGCGCGCCCTGGTAGCCGCCCGGATGATCTGTCGCACCGGTCGTGACCGGGTAGGTGAGCTGTTCCTCGATCACGCCCGCCGGAAAGAGCGACGCGGCGATTCGGCGGGCGTTGGACTCCTTCCCGACGCCGGCGTGGTAGGCGATCACGTCGGCGCCGCCGATCAGCCGAGCCGCCTTGCGGGTGATCAGCTCGGGGTCGCCGGGACCGACGCCGACGCCGTAGAAGCGGCCGCTCATTCCTCCTCCTGGGCCAGCGCGTTGAGGGCGGAGGACGTCATCGCGGAGCCGCCACGGCGGCCACGGACCGTGACGTAGGGGATGTCGATGCCGTGCGCGGTGGCGAGGTCGACCAGCGCCTGCTTCGACTCCGCGGCGCCGACGAAGCCGACCGGGCAGCCCACGATCGCGGCCGGCCGGGGGCCGCCGTCGAGGATCGTCTCCAGCAGGTGGAACAGCGCGGTGGGTGCGTTGCCGACGGCGACCACGGCACCCTCCAGGCGCGGCGCCCACAGCGAGACCGCCGCAGCCGTGCGGGTGGTGCTCCACTCACGGGCCAGCTCCGGCACGCGTGGATCGTCGAGCAGGCAGAGCACCTCGTTGTCCCGCGGCAGTCTGCTGCGGGTGACGCCGGTGGCGACCATGGTGGCGTCGCACAGGATCGGCGCGCCCGCCTCCAGCGCGGTGCGGGCCGCGACGACCAGGCGCGGGTGCACGACCAGGTCCTGCGCCAGGTCGACCTGCCCGCTGCCGTGGATCATCCGCACCGCCAGCCGCTCCGCGTCGACCGGCACCCGGGACAGGTCTGCCTCGCGCCGGATGGTGGCGAAGGAGTCGACGTAGATGGCCGGCCCGGCATCGAGGTAGGCGTAGTGCCGGCGCGGCCGGCGCAGGTCAGTCATGGCCCTCCTCGGGGACGAGTACGCCGCGCCACGGCGTGACGACGAGACGATCGGCGACCAGCGCGGTGACGGCCGCACGGTCCAGGCCCGCATAGGACACGGGCACATGCCGCCCACCCGGTACGACGCCGAACGGCAGCGGGCCGCCCGGCCTCGGCAGCCGGTCGTCCGCGGCGACCGGGGCGGTGAGCCGGCCGTCCAGCTCGTCGACGTGCCAGGGTGCGCACGGCCCGCTCCCCCGGCGCGCCACGAACGCACCGGCCAGGTCGACGATCCGGGCCGCCGCCTCGTCGAGCGGAACGACAGGTCCCCAGTCGGAGCCGACCCGCAGCTGCGCGCTGCCGCCGCCCAGCGCAACCAGACCGAGGTCGCAGGAGCGCTCCAGCAGGTCGCCACGGCCGTCGTCCAGGACGACCAGGAACCGCCCCGGCAGCGTCGCCAGGGCCGGGTCGGCGCACAGCAGCCGGTCGAGCTCCTCGGCCACGGGCCGCAGGTCGGCCCGGCCGCCGGCCAGCCCGGTCTGCGGCGAGACCATCACGTTGCGGACCAGCTCGTGGGTGCGGCTGGGCAGCAGGCCGGTGCGCTCCAGCGCGGCCAGCGCGTCGGGGCGCAGCCGCCCGTCGACGTCCGGGAGCGAGCGGACCTGCAGGTTGGCGCGCGCGGTGACGTGCACCCGGCCGTCGCCGTACTCCTCGGCGACGTCGAGCAGCGACTGCAGCACCGATGCGCCGATCCGGCCACCGATCAGGCGCAACCGGACGAGCAGACCGTCCTCGGCGGGCCACGGGCGCAGCACACCCGGGCATCGGTCGGACCGCTCACGCATCGTCGACACCGGAGAACCCATCTGGCCAGGGACCCTTGCGCGGGGTCCGCGTACGACCTGGCGACGGTCGTCGCTAGGGCCAGCAGGTCTTCGGACTCGGGATCGTCCGGAGCGAGGCGCCTTCCCAGGGCTCGCGCCCCAGTGGCATGCTGCCTCGTCCGTCACCCTCACCGCTGCGCGTCAGTCCCGGATTCACACCGGGTTCCCTGACCCCACGAGTGGAGTACGACTGGCGTCCCGAAGGCTAGCAGCGTCTCAGTAGGCGTAGAACCCGTGCCCGGCCTTCTTGCCGAGCAGGCCGGCGTCGACCATCCGGTCCAACAGCGGCGGCGGGGAGTAGAGCGGCTCCTTGAACTCCTCGTACATCGAGACCCCGATGGCGCGGATGGTGTCCAGCCCGATCAGGTCGGCCAGGGCCAGGGGGCCCATCGGATGGCCACAGCCGAGCACCATGCCCTTGTCGATGTCGGCCGCCGAGGCGTAGCCGGCCTCGTACATCCGGATCGCGGAGAGCAGGTAGGGCACCAGCAGGCTGTTGACCACGAACCCGGCCCGATCGGTGGCCTCGATCGGCTCCTTGCCCAGGGCCTCGCCGACGAAGCCGCGCATCCGGTCCAGCGTCTCGGGTGCAGTGGTCAGCGACGGGATCAGCTCGACCAGCTGCATCACCGGGGCGGGGTTGAAGAAGTGCACGCCCATCACCTTCTCGGCCCGGCCCGAGACCGCGCCAAGCTTCACGATCGGGATGCTCGAGGTGTTCGAGGCCAGCACCGCGTCGTCCTTCTTCAGCAGCGCGCCGACCCGGCGGAACAGCTCCAGCTTGATCTGCTCGTCCTCGCTGGCCGCCTCGACCACCAGGTCGCGGTCGGCGAGCGCGTCGAAGTCGGAGGTGAACGCGACCCGCGCCAGGATCTCGGTGACCTCGCCGGCGCTGATCTTGCCGCGGCTCGCGGCTCGCTCCAGCGAGGAGCGCACCCGCCCCTCGGCCGACTCGGCCGCGGTCGCGTCGACCTCCACGACCACCACCTCCAGCCCGGCACGGGCACAGACCTCCGCGATGCCCGATCCCATCTGCCCGCCGCCGATGACTCCCACCTGCGCGATCGTCGAGTTGCTCATCTGGTCCTCTCTCGGAGTGGTTGTCAGCGGAACGCGGCGATCCCGGTCAGTGCCTGTCCCACCACGAGGGTATGCATCTCCACCGTGCCCTCGTACGTCAGGACCGACTCCAGGTTGTTCGCGTGCCGGATCACTGGGTACTCCAGCGAGATCCCGTTGGCGCCCAGGATGGTCCGGGCGGTGCGGCAGATCTCGATCGCCTCGCGGACGTTGTTGAGCTTGCCATAGGACACCTGCTCCGGCCGCAGCCGCCCGGCATCCTTGAGCCGGCCCAGGTGCATCGCCAGCAGCAGCCCCTTGCCGTACTCCAGCGACATGTCGGCCAGCTTCTGCTGGGTCAGCTGGAAGCCGGCGATCGGCCGGCCGAACTGCTCACGGTCCTTCGCATAGCCCAGCGCCGACTCGATTGCCGAGCGGGCCGCTCCCATGGCGCCCCAGACGATGCCGTAGCGGGCCTCGTTCAGGCACGACAGCGGACCCTTGAGCCCGCTCACCTCCGGCAGCACCGCCGTCGCCGGCAGCCGGACGCCGTCCAGCACGATCTCGCCGGTGGCCGAGGCCCGCAGCGACAGCTTGTGCTTGATCTCGGGTGCGGAGAAGCCCGGCGTGTCGGTCGGTACGACGAAGCCGCGGACGCCGCCGTCCTCCGGGCCCGCCTGCGCCCACACCACCGCCACGTCGGCGACCGGGGCGTTGGTGATCCACAGCTTGCGGCCGTCGAGGACCCAGTCGGATCCGTCGCGCCGGGCACGGGTCCGCATCGAGCCCGGATCCGAGCCGTGGTCGGGCTCGGTCAGCCCGAAGCAGCCGATCGCCTCGCCGGCCGCCATCCGCGGCAGCCACTCCTGCTTCTGCTCCTCGCTCCCCCACCGCCAGATCGCGTACATCGCCAGCGAGCCCTGCACCGACACCAGCGATCTGATCCCCGAGTCGCTCGCCTCCAGCTCCAGGCACGCCAGCCCGTATGCCGTCGCCGACATGCCGGCACAGCCGTAGCCCTCCAGGTGCATGCCCAGCAGCCCCAGCGCACCCAGCTCCTTGGCCAGTCCGCGGATGTCGGGGATCTCGCCGGCCTCGAACCACTCCGCAATGTAGGGGTCGACCCGCTCGGCGCACAGGCGTCGTACCGATGACCGCACGGCCTCCTCCTCGGCACTGAGCAGGCCATCGACAGCCAGCGGGTCGGCCGGGTCGAACGGCGGCAGGGCGGATGAGGTGCTCATCGGATCTCCTTGTGGTGGTTGCTCAGCCAGCGACGGATCTCGTCGCTGTGCTCACCCAGTCGGGGTGGGGCGTGGTACCTCGTGACGGGAGTGTCGGAGTACGTGATCGGGTGGCGGACCTGGTCGGGCTGTCCCTCGCCGACCGGCACCCGCGGCTCGAGGCCCAGCCGGGCCGCGAGCGCGAACGCCTCACCGACCGACCCGACCTTGCCGGCGGGGACGCCGACAGCGGTGAAGGTGTCGACCCAGTGCTGTGCGGGCGCGGTGGCGAGCCGCTCCTCGAGCGCCTTGACCAGGTCGTCGCGGTGCTTCACCCGGGCGGGGTTGGTGGCGAACCGCTCGTCGTCGGCGAGCCACGGCGCCCCGGCGACCTCGGCGAGTCGCCGGAACTGGCCGTCGTTCCCGCAGGCCACCGCGAGCGGGCCGTCGGCACAGGTGAGCAGCTCGTACGGCGCGATCGAGGGGTGCGCGTTGCCGAGCCGGACCGGGTCGGTGCCGGTCGCCAGGTACGCCGAAGTCTGGTTGGCCAGCGATCCGAGCAGCGAGGACAGCAGGTTGACCTCGACGTGCTGGCCCAGGCCGTGTCGGGGGCCGGTGGCCTCGCGGGCGCGGAGGGCAGCCAGGATGCCGATGGTCGCGTCCTTCGAGGTGAGGACGTCGACGAGGGCGACTCCCACCTTCATCGGATCGCCATCCGGGGCGCCGGTGATCGACATCAGCCCGCCGACCGCCTGCACCAGGAAGTCGTAGCCGGGCAGGTCCGCCCCTCCGCCCGAGCCGAAGCCGGTGATCGAGCAGTAGACGACGCCCGGGTTGGTGGCGCGGACCTGCTCGTAACCCAGCCCATGCCGGTCCAGGGTGCCGGTCTTGAAGTTCTCGACCACGACGTCGGCACGCCGCGCGAGCTCTCGGGCCAGGGCGAGATCCTCCTCGTCGGTCAGATCGAGGGTGATCGACCGCTTCGAGCGGTTCGCACAGGTGAAGTAGGCGCTCGTGTCCGCCGTCCACGGCGGGCCCCACGCCCGGGTGTCGTCGCCCTCCCCCGGCCGCTCGACCTTGATCACGTCGGCGCCCAGGTCGGCCAGCATCACCGTGGTGAGCGGACCGGCCAGGACCCGGCTGAAGTCGGCGACGACGAGGCCGTCGAGCGGGCGGGTCATCGCAGCTCCCCGTCCACCCGGCGCGGCACCCGCCACGGGTTGTCCTCGCGTGCCGCCGGTGGCAGCAGCGCGTCGGGCACCGACTGGAAGCAGACCGGTCGCACCCAGCGGCCGAGTGCCGCGGCACCGACCGACGTCGCCGCCGGCGCCGAGGTCGCGGGCCACGGCCCGCCGTGCTGCTGGGCCCAGGTCCAGGCCACGCCGGTCGGCCAGTCGTCGACGGTGACCCGGCCGACCTGTCGGGCCAGGCGCGCCACCAGGGCCCCGGCCTCCGGGTCGGCGCCCGAGCCGTCGGTGACGACGGTGCCCGCGAGGCTGCCTTGCAGGGCGCCGATCGCCCGGTCGCGATCCGCCGGGTCGTCGTACTCCACGACGACGGCGACGGGGCCGAAGCACTCCTCCAGCAACGGGGAGCCGGGGTGCAGCGCCGAGGCCGGCGCGGCGAGTACGACGGCGTCCGCGGACCAGCCGGCGCCGGCGCCGCTGGTCCGGGCTACCTCTCGAGCCCCCGCCCCGACGAGCCGCTCGACCCCGGCGGCGGCCGAGGCGGCGATGCGCTCGGTGAGCATGACGGGCGAGGGTGCCGCCTCGACCAGCGCACGACCGACCGCGTCGGCCACGTCACCGCCCGCCGGTGCCAGGAGCATCCCGGGCTTGGTGCAGAACTGACCGGAGCCGAGCGTGAAGGAGCCGACGAAGCCGCGGGCGACGTCCTCGAGACGACCCCGTGCGCCGGCGGTCATCACGGCAGGGTTGACGGTGCCCATCTCGGCGTACACGGGAATCACGATGTCGCGTTCGTTGGCCAGCCGCCACAGCGCCAGACCACCCGCCTGCGAGCCGGTGAAGCCGACGGCGCTGATTCCCGGGGCGCAAACCAGCGCGGTGCCGGCGTCCATGCCCACGACGAGTCCGAAGGCGCCGTCGGGCGCTCCCGCCGCGGCCAACGCGTCGCTGGCGAGCTCGGCGAGCCGCACGCTGAGCAACACGTGTGCCGGGTGCGCCTTGGCCACCACCGGGCACCCGACGGCGAGCGCGGAGGCCGTGTCGTTGCCGAGCACGCCGAAGGCGAACGGGAAGTTGCTGGCGCCGAAGACCGCGACCGGCCCCAGCGGCTGGTTGACCCGCACCAGGCGTGGGCTGGTGTCGGTGGCGCCGTCCACCGTGACGCCCAGCCAGGAGCCCTCGATGCCGACCGAGGCGTAGAAGCGGAGCTGGGCGGCGGCCCGGGCCACCTCGCCGGTGAGGCGCACCAGGCCCAGCCCGGTCTCGGTGTCGGCGAGCCGCGCGAGTTCCTCGGCGTGATCGGTCAATGCGGTCGCGACCGCGCCCAGCCAGGCGGCGCGCTCGGCCGGCGAAGCCGTCGCCGTCGCGGTGGCGGCCGTGGCCGCTCGGGTGACGACGGCCGCCACCTGCTCGGGCGTGGAGTCCTCGACCGCACCGGCGACCTGGCCGTCGGCCGGGCGGTAGGAGACGGTCGTGCTCACGCCAGGCTCCTCACCGCGGCCTCGATCACGCCGAGGGCGTCGACGAGCAAGTCGTCGCCGATGACCAGCGGCGGCAGCAGCCGGATCACGTTGCCGTAGGTGCCGCAGGTCAGGGTGAGCACGCCGTGGCCGTTGGCGTACGCCGCCACCCGCTTGGCCGCATCCGGCGCGGGCGTGATGGTGCCGGGCTCGACGAACTCCATGGCCAGCATCGCGCCACGGCCGCGGACCTCGCCGATGTACGACGACGGACCGGCGAGCGCCTCCAGACGGGGACGAGCGATCTCCTCGATGTGGCGCGCCCTCGCGGGCAGGTCCTCGCGCTCGATCACCTCGAGGGCGGCCCGGGCGGCGGCGCAGGCGACCGGGTTGCCGGCGTAGGTCCCGCCGAGGCCGCCGGGAGCGACCGCGTCCATGATCTCGGCGCGCCCGGTCACCGCCGAGAGCGGCATGCCGCCGGCGAGCGCCTTGGCGGTCGTGACCAGGTCCGGGACGATGCCCTCGTGGTCGACCGCGAACATCGCGCCGGTGCGGCCCAGCCCGGACTGGATCTCGTCGGCGATGAAGACGATGCCGTGCTCCTTGGCGAAGTCGGCCACCTTCGGCAGGTAGCCGACCGGCGGCACGATGAAGCCGCCCTCGCCCTGGATCGGCTCGGCGATGATCGCGGCGACGTTGTGCGCCCCGATCTGCGTGGTGACGACGTCCACGAGCTGGTCGAACGCCTCCTGCGCCGGGAACTCACCGGTCCACCGGAACGGATACGGCGAGGGCACCCGGTAGACCTCCGGCGCATACGGGCCGAAGCCCTCCTTGTAGGGCACGTTCTTCGCCGTCATCGTCATGGTGAGCAGGGTGCGGCCGTGGTAGGCGTGCGAGAGCACCACGACGGCGCTGCGGCCGGTGTAGCTGCGCGCGATCTTGATGGCGTTCTCGACCGCCTCGGCGCCGGTGGTGAACAGCCCGGTGCGCTTCTCGTGGTCGCCGGGTGTGATCCGGTTGAGGGTGGTGGCGACGTCGATCGCCGCCTCGTACTCGGTGACCATGAAGCAGGTGTGAGTGAACCGCTCCGCCTGCCGCTGCACCCCTGCCACGACCTCCGGATGGGAGGCACCGACGCTGGTGACGGCGATGCCGGAGGCGAGGTCGATGAGGTGGTTGCCGTCGACGTCCACGACGATCCCTCCACCCGCCTCGGCGACGAAGATCGGGAGGGTCACGCCGAAGCCGGCGGCGAACGCGGCGGAGCGCTGCTCGTGCAGCTTCACCGACGTCGGGCCGGGGATCTCGGTGACCAGGGTGCGCTTCTGAACGGGCATCGCCATGGGTGGGCCTCTCTTTCGTTCTCGGGTCAGCGGGTCGCGTCGAGCAGGGCGGCGACGAGCGGGGTGAGCTCGCGCTCCCCTCCATCGTCGTCCTCGGGGTGGAACTGCACACCGAGGACCCAGCGTCGCGGGTCCTCGATCCCTTCGACGATCCCGTCGAGGGCCCGGGCCGCGACCACCAGTCCGGGGCCGACACGGTCGACGGCCTGGTGGTGACCCGAGCGGACGATGAGCGGGCCGGCGCCGAGGATCGCCGCCAGCCGGGTGCCGTCGACGACCTCGACCTTCTCGTCGAGGAACATCGGCTCGCCCGGGCCGCCGCGGTGCAGGGCGTAGTCGGCGATGTCGGGCACGATCGTGCCGCCGTAGGCCACGTTGACGAGCTGGCAGCCCCGGCAGATCCCGAGCACCGGCCGGCCGGCGTGCACGTAGGCGGTGATGAGGGCGAGCGAGGCGCGGTCGGCGGCCTCGTCGACGCTGATCCCCAAGGCGATGCGTCGCACCATCTACATCGGCGGGGCCGCCGCCACCTTCGTCTGCCTGGCGCTGATCATGGCGGTCCCGGACATGTCCGCGGTCATCTCCGGCAAGGACGCCGACCCGGTGACCACGGTCCTGCACGAGGGCTTCGGCGCGGCCGGCGCCCGGATCGTGCTCTGCATCGTGCTGATCTCGTTCCTCTCCTGCGCGATGTCGCTGCAGGCGGCCGCGAGTCGGCTAGCGTACTCCTACGGCCGCGACGACATGATCGTGGGCAGCACAGTCTCCTCAAGCGCTTCTCTCCGCCGCGGGCGGTCCCGCCGTACGCGCTGCTGCTCGCCGCCCTGGTGCCGGCCGTGATCGTGCTCGGGTCCAAGGTCAGCACCAACGCGGTGACCAAGATCATCAGCTTCGCCGAGCTCGGCATCTATCTGGGCTTCCAGCTGGTCGTCCTGGCCGCGCTGCGCGCCCGGCTCAAGGGCTGGGTGCCGTCCGGGCAGTACACCCTCGGCCGCTGGGGTCTGCTGGTCAACGTCTGCGCGCTGGCCTACGGAGTGCTCGCCATCGGCAACATGATCTGGTCGAGCCGCACGCCGGGCACCCCGTGGTACGACGACTGGATCGTCGGGGTCTCCGGCGTCGTGGTGGTGGGCCTGGGCCTGGTCTACCTCGCCCTGCATCGGACCGCGGCGACGCGCAGCGACGCCCCCTTCAACGACGCGATCCCGGCGCAGCCCCCGGTCCCGCCGTCGCTGGAGGCCGCGGGCGCCTGAGCGGCGTGCATGTCATGCGGAGCACGAGCTGGTCTGCTAGTCGACCAGCTCGTGCTCCGGCAGCCGCTCGGGCGGACCGACGACCAGGGCACGGACGACGTTCGCCAGCCCGACGGCGACCAGCAGTCCGAGGATGACCAGCAGGGAGGTCCCGGTGCCGATCTCGGGCAGCCGCACCGGGCCGACACTGGCCAGATGCGGCACCACGCCCTCGAGCACCAGCTTCACGCCGATGAAGCCGAGGATCG
>NZ_DASZUF010000206.1:0-10782 GCF_035547795.1 Nocardioides sp. | reverse complement strand
CAGCGCGGTCAGCCGCAGGGCACCCGCCGCGGCGGCGTCCTCGACCGGGAAGTCGCGCAGCAGCGGATGCGGCAGGCCGACGACCGGGAAGGCCGCCCCGGCCGACTCCACCGCACCACTCGGCTGCACCAGCAGCGGCGCGGCGGCCAGCACGCCCGAGGCGTCCAGAGCCGCCACCAGGGGGTCGAGCCAGGTGCCGTGCGGGACGGCGTCGTCGTGCAGGAGTACGACGATCTCACCGGCGGGCCGGGCCTCTCCGCGCACTACCCGCACCGCCGGGAACCGCAGCAGCGCGTCCAGCACCGATCCGTCGGGGGCGCCCCCGGTGGCGTCCCGTACCAGGATCTCGACGCCGTCGCCCACCGTCTCGGCGGCGGCCCGGCCCGCGGCCAGCGCCCGCTCGGGCGCCTGGGCGCAGGTCAGCACCACCGACACCGCGACCTGGCCCCGGTCGCGTTCGGGGCGCGCGGGCCAGGCGGCGTACCGCTCCCGGATCCATGCCGCCAGGTCACCCTCGACCAATCCGGCCGCGGCCGGTGCCAGCAGCGGATGGGTGGGCACCGTCAGCCCGCGCCGAAGCACGAACGTCAGCGGGTCACCCGCGCCAAGCCTGGCCAGCCGTTTGGGACCGAGCCGACGCCGGACGTAGCCCGGCTCGAACAGCGGGTGCGGCGAAAGGCCCGACCCCACGCCGTGATCGAGGTAGTGCCGCACCGCTGCGAGCCGGTCCAGCTGCTGCCCGGACTGGGCGCCGTACCACTGCTCATCGAAGAGGTCGGAGCCGACCAGCAGCTCCTCCTGCTCCGTCGGCCGTCGTCGCAGGCGCATCGCTCGGCCGGCCTCAGCCCAGCAGTGCGTCGACGAACGCCTCGGGGCTGAACGGCGCCAGGTCGTCGGGGCCCTCGCCGAGTCCGACGAGCTTGACCGGGACGCCGAGCTCGCGCTGCACCTGCACCACGATGCCGCCCTTGGCCGAGCCGTCGAGCTTGGTCAACACGATGCCGGTCACGTCGACGGCCTCGCTGAAGACCCGCGCTTGGATGAGCCCGTTCTGGCCGGTGGTCGCGTCGAGGACCAGCAGCACCTCGGTGACCGGCGCCTGCTTCTCGATGACCCGCTTGACCTTGCCGAGCTCGTCCATCAGGCCCTGCTTGTTCTGCAGCCGGCCGGCGGTGTCCACCAGCACGGTGTCCGCCTGCGCCTCGGCGCCGGCCCTGACGGCGTCGAACGCAACGCTGGCCGGGTCGCCGCCCTCCGGACCACGGACGACCTCGACGCCGACCCGCTCGCCCCAGGTGGCCAGCTGCTCGACGGCCGCGGCCCGGAACGTGTCGGCCGCACCGAGCACCACACGGCGGTTCTCCGCGACCAGGATGCGCGCGATCTTGCCGACGGTGGTGGTCTTGCCGGACCCGTTGACGCCGACCACCAGCACCACCCCCGGATGGTCGCCCTCGCCGGTGACCTGCAGGCGGCGGTCCAAGGTCGGGTCGACGAGCTTGACCAGCTCCTCGCGGAGTACGGCGCGGGCATCGGCGTTGCCCTCGACCCGCAGCCGGGTGCGCAGACCCTCGACCAGCTCCTGGGTCGGCCCGACGCCGATGTCGGAGGTCAGCAGGACGTCCTCGATCCCCTCCCAGGTGTCCTCGTCCAGCTGCTCGCGCGAGATCAGGGCGAGCAGGCCGCGCCCCAGCGCGTTGGAGGACCCGGCGAGCCGCTGGCGCAGCCGCACCAGCCGAGAGGCGGTGGTCTCGGGCCGCTCCAGCACCGGCGCCGGCTCGGCGGGCGCCTCCGGTGCCTCGGGGACCTCGACCGGTGTGGTCGTGGTCGGCACAGGCGCGGTCGTGGTCGTGGTCGGCGCCTGCGGTGCCCGCGGCGGCGCGGTGGGCCGCCGGCGGCTGATCAGGGCCGCGGTGGTGCCGACGACCACCAGGGCGACGACGGCGATGGCGACGATGATGAGGAGCAACGTCATAGGCGTCATCCAATCAGAGCCCGCGTCGGTTCCGGCATGGGTGGTCGGCGCGTCCCGGACTCAGCCGAAGAAGCGGTGCACCAGCGTGAACACGTACACCGTGAAGAGCACCCCTCCAGCGAGGATGACCCACCGGGTGAAGCGTCCGCTCACCGTCAGGGCGATGCCGGCAGCGCACAGCGGGACCATCGGGAACGCGTAGCGCGGCACCGTGCCCGTGGAGTGATAGGTCAGATAGAACGTCGCCGGCAGGTAGACCGCCGACAGCGCCAGCCCGGCGAGCCCGGCGATCGCGGCGACGTTCCCCATGCTGATCTGCTCACGACGGGTCATGAGCGCGATGACGACGGTGCCCCCGATCAGCAGTCCGTGCGCCAGCATGATGGCGACGCTGAGTCCCTGGGGAGACGTGTCGAACGGGCTGCTCGAGAACGGCTGGCCCATGTACTGCGCTGCCTGGAGGATCAAGGTCCCGAGGCCGAGCTTGGTGTGCAGGAGCGACTCGGTCAGGCCACCATCGGGCTGGGTCTCGCCCGGGGCGAGGTCGTGGGATCGAAACAGCTCCCACCCGCCCGCGGCGAGCACGGGCAGCACCAGTGCCAGCAGGGTCAGGCGTAGGTTGCGCCCCCGCAGCCGCGGTAGCCGGACCGTCGCCCGACCCTCGCCGGACGGGTGCACGAGCAGTGCCAGCAGCACGGTGATCCCGGCCAACGGCAGGAAGTTCGGTTTGGTGAGCGCCATCGCCGTCGCCGCGATGGTCGCGTAGACGACCCGGCGCGACCACGAGACGCGCAGGGTCAGCAGGAACACGCTGAGCGCACCACACAGCATCGCCATGCTGTCGGGAGTGACGGTGGCCCCTTGGTAGAGGTAGGCCGGGATCGCCATCACGCCGAGTCCGACCCCCAGTGCCGCGACGCGGGAGAGTCGCAGACGAATCAGGCTGAAGGTGAGCAGCGCCGTGCCGGCCGCGTAGAACAGACACGAGGCGATGCGGGCCGCCGTATAGAGGTCGACCCCCAGGGCGTGCAGCGGCGCGGCGATGATCGCCGCGATCCCGTAGTACATGGGGAAGTACAGCAGCGCCGAGTTGACGCCGTGGACCGGTACGTCGGGCAGCGGGATGTGCATGCAGTGTGGGTGCTGGTACCACGGCAGGCCCCCGCGGCAGGTCAGCTCCCAGATGGTCTCCTGCGACAGCGGGCTCGCCGTCTTGGGTAGGTGGCCGTGGAGCAGCTTGTAGATGTAGTCGAAGTGCGGGCCCTCGTCGTACACGCTCGCGGCGGTGTGCTGAGTGGCGACGTAGAGAGCCAGCAGGAAGGTTGCCACGAACGTCGCCAGCACCGTCCATGTCGTCGCCGAGTGCAGCATCCGACGGCCGCGGCCCGGAGCGGCGTGGATACCGCCCGACGCCTCCATGGGGGCGCCGAGGGGGGACGTCGTCTCAGGGCTGCGGGAGGGCACCGGCGCAGAGTACCCAACACCACCGGGCCGAGCGAGACGGCGCGACGCGACTGCCGTGTGACGCTGCTAGCGTCGCAGGGACCAGTCGTGCTCCTGCTCGGGATCCAGCGTCGGCACGGCGTCGGCGGCCCGCTCCATCGCCTCGCCCAGCCAGGGCACCACCGGTGGACGCTCGCCGCGAGCCGGATAGGCGGCGTAGAGCACCACCGCGGCGGCGAGCAGCAGGATCACGACCATGGCAATGACGACGGTCAGCATGACGCGGTGGCCTCCCGAGTAGACGGTCTCGACGCTCTCTACTCTGCCACGGCGGGCATCATCCTCAGCGCAGCAGCGGCGTGACGGCGGTGCGGATCGCCTCCGGCATCGGTACGACGGGACGTGCCGGGTCGGTGTTGTCGACGTACACATGCACGAAGCGCCCCTCGGCGGCCGCCTCCTCCCCCGGTCCCTGGAACAGTCCGATCCGGTAGATCACCGAGGAGGTGCCGATGCGCTCGACCACCAGCCCGGTCTCGACCGGCTCGGGGAAGCCGATCTCGCGCAGGTAGCGGCAGCTGGTCTCGGCCACCACCCCGATCCGAGGCAGCAGCCGCACGTTGGTGCCGGTGGCCTCGAAGAGGTAGGCGTTGACGGCGGTGTCGAAGTACTCGTAGTAGGTGGCGTTGTTGAGGTGCCCGTAGGCATCGTCGTCGCGCCAGCGGGTGGTGATGGTGCGCCAGTGGACGTAGTCGGATCGGGTGGGTGTGGAGCGGTCTGGCATGGCGACACCGTAGTGGGCCCAGGACGGCCGCCGCTCGACAGGCCACGCCGCTCGGTATAGACACTACGCGTACAGTCCCTCGACCTCGGAGCGCCATGCCTTCCCTCTCCTGCAGTGTCTGCGACGGCGAGATGCGCACCAGGCTGGAGCCGTGGTGCTGCAGTGCAGGGAGTGTGGGACGTGGGCCTCGACCCTGGCTGTGGGCATCAACTCGGAGGCGCACCTCGGACTCGACGAGGAGTTGCGCGAGGCTGGTCTGGCCGAGTTGCGCCATCACAACTTCACCGTGATCATCGATCGGCTTGTCGCGCACGGTCTGACGCCGGGGTCGCGTGTCCTGGATGTCGGGTCGGCGCACGGCTGGTTCCTCGCCGCCGCACGCGACAGGGGCCTGCATGCGGAGGGCCTTGAGCCCGACGAGGCGGTCGCCGCTCGCAGCGGTGGCCCGGTGCGAGTCGGGTTCTTCCCCGATGCCTTGGAGTCGGCGGAGAGCTTCGACGCCATCACCTACAACGATGTGCTGGAGCATCTGCCCGACGTGGACGGAGCCGTCGCCGCGTCAGTCCGCCACCTTGCCCCCGGCGGCCTGCTCTCGGTGAACATTCCCAACAGCCGCGGCCTGTTCTACCGGCTGGCGATCGCGTGCCACCGGCTCGGTATGCGATCGGCGTTCCAGCGATTGTGGCAGGTTGGGTTGCCCTCGCCGCACCTGTGGTACTTCGACAGCGCCGGCCTCACCCGGCTCTGCGAGCGCCACGGCGTCGAACTGGTGGCGAGCCTCCCGCTCGACAGCGTCAGCAGGTCCGGTCTGTGGCAGCGCGCGCATGCGGATCGCCGGCCATCGGTGACCAGTGTGCTGGGCGTGGTTGCGGTCTGGCTGCTCGCGCCGGTGTTCAACGGCACGAGCGACATCATGCACCTCGTGTTCCGCAAGAGCCGCGACGATGAGCGCTCAGGCACTCTCCGCCTCGCGCAGCCGCTGTGAGATCACCGTCGAGACGCCGTCACCGCGCATGGTGACGCCGTAGAGGGCGTCGCCGACCTCCATGGTCCGCTTCTGGTGGGTGATGACGAGCAGCTGGGAGTTCTCGCGCAGCTCCTCGTAGATCTCCAGCAGCCGGCCCAGGTTGGTGTCGTCGAGCGCGGCCTCGACCTCGTCGAGGATGTAGAAGGGGCTGGGCCGCGCCTTGAACAGCGCCACCAGGAACGCCACCGCCACCAGCGACCGCTCGCCGCCGGAGAGCAGGGAGAGCCGCTTGACCTTCTTGCCCGGGGGCCGGGCCTCGACCTCGATGCCGGTGGTCAGCATGTTGTCCGGGTCGGTGAGCACCAGCCGGCCCTCACCACCGGGGAAGAGCCGCTTGAAGACGTGGTCGAACGCCTTCTCGACGTCCTGCCACGCCTCGGCGAAGACCTGCTCGACCCGGGCGTCGACCTCCCTGACGATGTCGAGCAGGTCCCTGCGAGTGGTCTTGAGATCCTCCAGCTGCTCGGTGAGGAACTTGTGCCGCTCCTCCATCGCGCTGAACTCCTCCAGCGCCAGTGGGTTGACCTTGCCCAGCATCTGCAGTGCCCGCTCCGCGGTGCGCAGCCGCTTGGTCTGCTCGTCGCGGTCGAAGGCGACCGGCTCCCGCTCGGTGCCGTCCTCGGCCGGCGGCACCGGGACGAGGTTCGCCGGGCCGTAGTCGGCGACCAGCGCGTCGGCGTCCAGCCCGAGCTCCTCCAGGGCACGCTCCTCGAGCTGCTCGATGCGCATCCGCTGCTGGGTCCGGGCCATCTCGTCGCGGTGAGCGGAGTTGACCAGCTCCTCGAGCTGGGCGCCATGCTCACGCAGCGCGGCCCGGACGGCGAGCAGCTCCTGCTCGCGGCCCTTGCGCTGCTCCTCGATCGCGGCACGCGCCGAGGCGGCCTGCGCGATCGAGACCTCCAGCCGGGCCAGCACGTGGACCACGGCGGCCGCAACCGCCTCCGCGGCCCGTCCCTCTCGCAGGGCACGCTCTCGTCGGGCGGCGGCCTTGGCACGTGCCTCACGTTCCTGCGCGGCCGCACGCCGCAGCGAGTCGGCCCGGCCGTGCAGCGCCCGCGCCCGCTCTTCGGAGGTACGCAGTGCGAGCCGGGCGTCCATCTCGGCCTGGCGGGCGGCCCGAGCGGCCTCGACCAGCCGCTCCCGTTCGCCGGTGTCGGGCTCCTCCTCGGTGGTCTGCTCCGCGCTGGCCAGCCGCTCCTCCAGCTCGGCCAGGCCGACCAGCGCCTGCTCACGGGACTCCTGCGCCTTCTCGATCGCCGCGGCGAGTCGCTCGGCCTCGCCGCGGGCGGCCCGGGCCTGGGCGCCGTACTGACCCAGCTCCTCGGCCACCGCCGCCAGGGTCGCATCGGACTCGTGCAGCTTCGCCAGGGCGACGTCGACGCGCTTGTGCGCCTCCAGCCGCTCGGCCTCCAATCGCGACGTCTCGAACGTCGCCCGCTCGGAAGCCGCCACCGCCTCGGCGAGCTGCTCGGCGGCCTCGTCCACCGCCGCCTGGATCTCGATCAGGCTCGGCGCGCTGGAGGAGCCGCCGGACGCGAAGTGGACACCCAGGACGTCGCCCTCGCGGGTGACGGCGGTCAGGCCCGGCTCGGCGGCGACCAGACTCCGCGCGGCTGCCAGGTCGTCCACGACGGCGACCCGCTCCAGCAGCCGGCGCACCGCCGGGCGTAGCGGCTGCGGGCACTCGATCACGTCGGTGGCGTACGTCGCTCCCGCCGGCAGCGCCGGCCACTCGTCGGCAGTGGCCCCACCCCCACCGACCAGGAAGCCGGCCCGGCCCAGATCGTCGCTCTTGAGGTGGCCGATGGCCTCGACCGCGGCGTCGGCGCTGACCACCGCGACCGCGTCCGCCGCGCTGCCCAGCGCGGCGGCGACGGCGGCCTCGAAGCCCGAGCGCACGGTGAGCAGCGCCGCCACCGAACCCATCACGCCCTCGAGCGAGGACGCCAGCAGTGCACCGGCGCCGTCCTTGCGGTTGAGGCCGAGCTCGAGCGCCTCCTTGCGGGCGGCCAGGGCGGAGCGGTCGCGGTCGGCCTGGGCGGCCTCCGCCTGAAGCTTGGCCAGCCGCTCCTCGATCTCCTCCAGGGCCAGCGAGGCCGCCTCGTGCTCGGCGTCCAGGCCCTCCTCACCGGCGTCGAGGCCGGCGACCTTGGTCTCCAGGGAGGTGAAGTCGCGCTGCGCCCGCTCGGCGCGGGCGACGGCCTCCTCACGCGCCAGCGAGAGCCGGCCGACCTCCTCGTCGGCGGCCGCCACCCGCGAGCGCAGGGCGTTGACCTGTCCGGTCAGCCGGGCCAGGCCCTCGCGGCGGTCGGCCGCGGCCCGGTGCAGCGCGGCCACCCGGCGCTCCTCCTCGGCGGCGGCGTCCTCGGCGGCCTTGCGCGCGTTGACGGCCTGCTCCAGGGCGGCACGGCGGGACTCGACCTCGGCGTCGATCGCCACCTCCTGCTCGCGAGCTCGGACGGCGTCGGCCTCCAGCTGCTCGGGATCGCGGCCGCTCTGCGCCTCGACCTCCCGAGTCGCGGAGGCGTTGCGCAGCCGCTCGGCGGCCAGCGACTGGGTGCCGCGGAAGCGCTCGCGCAGCCCGGAGAGCGCGAACCAGGTCTCCTGAGCCTGCGAGAGCGCGGGCAGGTCCTCGCGCAGCGCCGCCTCCAGGGCCGCCTCCTGCTCGCGGGCGGCCGCGATCGCGGCCTCGACCTCCTGGCGCCGGGCGATCAGCACCGACTCGTCGGCCAGCTCCTGCTCCAGCGCGGTGCGCGCGGCCACCAGGTCATCGGCCAACAGCCGGGCCCGCGCGTCGCGGACGTCGGCCTGCACGGTGGCCGCCTGGCGCGCCACCTCGGCCTGGCGACCCAGCGGCTTGAGCTGGCGCCGGATCTCGACCAGCAGGTCGCCCAGCCGGGTGAGGTTGCCCTCGGTGGAGTCCAGCTTCCGTAGCGCCTTCTCCTTGCGCTTGCGGTGCTTGAGGACGCCGGCGGCCTCCTCGATGAACCCGCGTCGGTCCTCCGGTGTCGCGTGCAGGATGGTGTCGAGCTGGCCCTGACCGACGATGACGTGCATCTCGCGCCCGATACCGGAGTCGCTGAGCAGTTCCTGTACGTCGAGCAGCCGGCACGACTGCCCGTTGATCGCGTACTCCGAGCCCCCCGAACGGAACATCGTGCGCGAGATCGTCACCTCGGCGTACTCGATCGGGAGCGCGCCGTCGGAGTTGTCGATGGTCAGCACGACCTCCGCACGGCCCAGCGGCGGGCGGCCGGACGTGCCGGCGAAGATGACGTCCTCCATCTTGCCGCCGCGCAGCGACTTGGCGCCCTGCTCGCCCATCACCCAGGCGAGCGCGTCGACGACGTTGGACTTGCCCGAGCCGTTGGGACCCACGATGCAGGTGATGCCCGGCTCGAGTTGGAGCGTGGTGGCAGACGCGAAGGACTTGAACCCCTTGAGGGTCAGGCTCTTCAGGTACATGCGGGCTCCCTGCTCACGATCGGTGGGACGCGCCATCCTGTCAGAGGCCACTGACAGCACTGCACGGGGGAAGCTCGGCGGGCCCACCCTAACAAGCGCGAGCCCCGGATCAGTGCATCCGCGCGGCAACCGCCTCCAGCCCCGCCAGCAGTACGTCGAGGCCGAACTCGAAGCGCTCTTCGCCGTCACCGCTGGTCATGGCCTCGGCGTGCCCGGCGAGCATCGGGTACGCCGAGGCGGGCAGCGACGCGAAGACCCGCCGTACCCGCTCGACCATGGCCTGCTCGTCGATCGGCTCGCCGGCGGCCGCCGCGGCCTTGGCGCGCTCGACCCAGATCGATTCCTCGGCCGCGATCGCGCTGACGTAGAGCGCCGCCAGGTCGCAGAACCAGGCGGCCGCCTGAGGTGGCACGCCGCCGGTGATGAGTACCGCCATCATCGCCTCGGCGACCCGCAGGCCGCCCTCGCCGGTGGGGATGGTGGCCAGCGCGGCGCGCGCCGAGCCGGGGTGGGCGCGATAGGCGGCGAGCATGTCCCGGATCAGCTGCCTGACCTGATCGCGCCACGTGTCCGCGTCCGGCTCGGGCAGCTCGACCAGGGAGGCGATCCGGTCGATGACCAGCTGGTCGAGCTCGTCCTTGTTCGCGACGTGGGCGTAGAGCGAGGCCGGCCCGGTGCCGAGTGCCCGCGCCACGGTGCGCATCGAGACCGCGTCGTACCCCTGCTCGGCCATCTGGTCCAGCGCGACGTCGACGATGCGGTCCCGGGTCAGGCGCTCCCTGGGCGGCTCGTCCCGGGTCATGACGCGCACCCGCAGCGGCCCCGCCTGCCAGCTCTTCTCCGCCATGTCATGCAATCTACCTTGACACGAACGGTGTTCGTAAGTAGAACGGTGTTCGTCATTTCCCGAACACCGTTCGAAAGGTGCAGGCATGTCGTCCGCACAGACGCTCTCCACCGCCGTCGCGTCCGGCTACCGCTATCGATGGTTCGTGATGGCGGCGGTGATCATCGCCGACGTCATGGACCTCATCGACGGCACCGTCGCCCAGCTGGCCGGCCCGTCCATCCGCCGCGACATCGGCGGCTCGGAGACCACGCTGCAGTGGATCCTGGCGGCGTACACCCTGGCCTTCGCGGTGGGGCTGATCACCTCGGCCCGGCTCGGCGACATCATCGGGCGGCGGCCGATGTTCATCGTCGGGATGACCGGCTTCGCGATCGCCTCGCTCGCCTGCGGCCTGGCCCCCACCGCCGGGACGCTGATCGCGTTCCGCGTGGTCCAGGGGCTCTTCGGGGCGACCATGATCCCGCAGGGTCTGGCGCTGGTGAAGCAGTCGTTCCCGCCGGACGAGCTGCAGAAGGCGTTCATCCCGTTCGGCCCGATCATGGGCCTCTCCGCGGTGCTCGGCCCGATCCTGGGCGGCTTCCTCATCGACGCCGACATCGCCGGCACCGGCTGGCGCGCGATCTTCCTGATCAACGTGCCGATCGGCCTGATCGGCGGCCTGATCGCCTGGCGCTACCTGCCCGACGTCCCGACCACGCCCGGCACCCGGCTCGACCCCGCCGGGTCGCTGCTGGTCACGGTCGCGTGCGCCGGGCTGATCTACGCCCTCGTCCAGGGCCGCGACCTCGGCTGGCCGACCTGGCTGTACGGCGTGATGGCCGCGGCGCTGGTCGTCTTCGCGATCTTCGCGTGGAGCGAGCGGCGCAGCGACCACCCGATCATCGAGCCGTCGCTGTTCGGACACCGCGGCTTCGTGGCCGGCCTGATCTTCCTGGGCACGTTCTTCGTCTCGATGGTCGGCCTGGGCCTGGTGATGAGCCTGTTCATGCAGCTCGGGCTGGGCTACTCCGCGCAGCACGCGGCGATCGCGCAGACGCCGTATGCGCTCGGCATGGCGATCGGCGCCGCCGCCTCGGGCGCCGCACTCGGCCCGAAGCTGGGCCGGCACGTCCTCCACATCGGGCTGGCGATCACCATGGTCGGCCTGGTCTGGTTCGGGATCGTGGCCGGCGGCCTGCAGCACGGCGCCAGCGCGTGGCACCTGGCACTGCCGTTCCTGGTCAGCGGACTGGGCAGCG
>NZ_DASZUF010000205.1:0-5963 GCF_035547795.1 Nocardioides sp. | reverse complement strand
TCGTGCACCACCGCGACCGGGTTGCCGAGCAGCGGCTCGGCGGAGAACACATCGACCTGACGGAAGGGGCGCATGGCCGCGAATCTACCTTGGCTAAGTCTGCTTAGTCATCTACCGTGGGTGCGTGAGCGAGACCCTGGTGAACGTCCACGAGGCGAAGACCCACCTCAGTCAGCTCCTGGCCCGGGTCGAGGCGGGCGAGGAGATCGTGATCGCGCGCGCGGGCAAGCCGGTCGCGCGGCTGGAGCCGTTCTTCGATCGGCCGAAGATCAAGCTGCACTTCATGGACTTCACCGTCGGAGACGAGATCCTCGAACCGATGACCGAAGAGGAGCTCGCCGAATGGGAGTGAGCTATCTGCTCGACAGCAACGCCCTCATCTGGCTCGGCGCGCACGGTCGCAGCCCGAGGGCCGCCCTCGTCGCCGACCTCAACAGCTCGGATGCGATCTACGTCTCCGCCGCGTCGGCGTTCGAGCTCGCGACCAAGCATCGGATCGGGAAGCTGCCGCAGGTCTCCGATCTGCTGCTCCATTGGCCTGAGCGCATCCGGTCACTGGGTGCAGCCGAGCTGGCCATCACGTCCGCGCACGCAGTGACGGCCGGCGCGCTCGACTGGGACCACCGCGATCCCTTCGACCGCCTGCTGGTGGCCCAGGCCCGCTGCGAGAACCTCACCCTGGTGTCAGCGGACCGCGCGGTCCTCGCCGCTCCCGGCGTACGCCTGATGGAGTGGTGAGGACCGCGCGGTGACCGTCAAACCACGCCGCGCAGGAAGTACCAGACGAAGAACGCCCCGACCACCGCGAGCAGCGGGTGGACGTCGCGCCAGCGGCCGCGACCCAGCGCGATCAAGACGTAGAGCACGATGCCCGCGCCCACGCCGTTGGCGATCGAGTAGGTGAACGGCATCAACGCCATGGTGGCGAACGCCGGGATCGCCATGCCCATGTCATCCCAGTCGATGCCGGCCGCCTGGCTGATCATCAGCGCGCCGACGATCACCAGCGCCGGGCCGGTGGCGGCCGACGGGATCACGCCCACGATCGGCGAGAGGAACATCGCCAGCAGGAACAGCACGCCGGTGACGATGTTGGCCAGACCCGTCTTGGCGCCCTGGGCGACACCGGCGGTGCTCTCCACGAAGATCGTGTTGGACGACGCCGAGGCGGCGCCACCGGCGACGGCGCCGAGCGACTCCACGATCAGCACGTTGCGCATCTGCGGCAGCCGGCCCTGGTCGTCGACCAGGTCCGCTCGGCGACCGATCGCCAGCGCGGTGCCCATCGCGTCGAAGAAGTTCGCCATCAGCACGGTCAGGATGAGACCGATCGCTGCGCCCCAGCCGAGCACGCTGAAGACGTGGAAGCGGGCGTCACCGACCAGGCCGAAGTCGGGCGCGGAGACGACCTTGTGCGGCCAGGTGGCGCCGGCGATCGGGGTGCCGTCGACGGCGGCGTTGATGATGATCGAGGCCACCGTGCCGACCACGATGCCGATCAGCAGGGCGCCGGGGACGTTGCGCGCCATCAGGATCGCGGTGACCAGCAGGGTGAGGACGAACGCGAACGTGCCCCAGCTGCGGAAGTGGTCGCTGAGCGCCACGATGGTGCCGTTGCCGGCGACGACGATGCCGCCGTCGACGAGGCCGATCAGCGCGATGAACAGGCCGATGCCAGCGCCGATGGCGCGCTTGAGCGAGTCCGGGATGGCGTTGGCGATCGCCTCACGCAGTCCGATGAGGACCAGGACGAGCATCACGGCGCCCTCGATCACGATGACGCCCATCGCGTCCGGCCAGGTCAGGCCGCGGCCGGCGACCAGGGTGTAGGCGACGAACGCGTTCACGCCCAGGCCTGCCGCCAGCGCCATCGGCACGTTGGCGAACAGACCCATCAGGATCGTCATGACACCGGCGACCAGCGCCGTGACGGTGACGAGCTGGGTCGGGTCGAGCACATGCCCGGCCGAGTCCTTGAGGCCCTTGGGCAGGCCGCCGAGGATAGCGGGGTTGAGCGCCACGATGTAGGCCATGGTCGCGAACGTGACCAAGCCGCCGAGAACCTCGGCGCGGAGGTTGCTGCCGCGCTCGCTGATACGGAAGAAGCGATCCATGAGACTTTCCTGGTCGGGCCGGATGCCGGTCCGAGGCGGCACCAGCGGGATCTGACGCTGCGGATTATGGGGCCCAGCGGTGGCCGGGCGCGACCGATTCGGCGCTCAGTCTCGCGTGGTGGCGCTCACGTTGCGCCGTCCGCCCGGCGAGCGCTACCGGCTCAGCGCCATCGGGCCGTAGACCTCGCGGTCGAGCTCGAACAGCGTCACCGCGCGCACGCCCTGCTCGGCGAGCTCGCCCCAGAACTCCCCGATCCACGACTCCGCATCGCCCTGGGAGGGGAAGCGCTGGTCGGCGTACTCCTCGGTGACGGCGACCTCGGCGCCGGAGCCGTCCTCCAGACGCCACCACCACGGGCGGTCGCCCGGCGTGGGCTGTTTGAACGGCGAGGGGATGTCGGGCAGGGACATGTCAGGACTCCCGGACGTGTGAGGGGACGAACGGCGGCGGGGTGAGCTGGAAGATCTCGCGTCGGCCGCGGACGTCGATGCCGATCTCGGCCTCGGGGTTCACCTTGGCCGAGATCAGCACCAGGCCGATGCCCTTGCGTAGCGTGGGGCTGAAGGTCCCGGAGGTCACCTCCCCCACGGGTACGTCGGGGGCCAGCGAGGCGGTCATGTGCGGTCGCGGGATGCCCCGCCCGACCGCGACGATGCCGCGCAGCACCCGGCTCGGGCCGCTCTCCTTGATCGGCGCCAGCGCGTCACGACCCCAGAACGCGTCCTTCTTCCAGCCGACCGCCCAGCCGACGCCGCCCTCGAGCGGGTTGATCGTGGGCGAGATGTCCTGCCCGTGTAGTGGGTAGCCCATCTCGGTGCGCAGCGTGTCGCGCGCGCCGAGGCCGCATGGCAGCATGCCCAGCCCCTCACCGGCGGCGAGCAGCGCATCCCACAGCGCGAGACCCACCGCGTTGGGCGCGACCAGCTCGTAGCCTCGCTCGCCGGTGTAGCCGGTCCGGCACACCACCACGTCGGCACCCCGGAAGGGCGCGTCGACGAAGCTCATGTAGTCGTGCCCGGTCGGCAGTCCGACCCGCGCCAGCACCTCGTCCGCGTGCGGACCCTGCACGGCCAGGACGACGTAGTCGCCGTGTTGGTTCGCCACCTCGACCCCGGTGGGCGCGGACGCAGCCAGCCGACGCACCACCTCGGCGGTGTTCGCGGCGTTGGGGATGAGGAAGACGTGCTCGTCGTCGCGGTAGTAGGCGATCAGGTCGTCCACGATGCCGCCGGTGGCGTCGTCGAGGCACAGCGTGTACTGCGCCTTGCCGGGCCCGATCCGGCGCAGATCCCCCGAGAGCGTCGCGTTGACGTACGCCGCCGCGCCGGGCCCGCTCACCAGCGCCTTGCCGAGGTGGCTGACGTCAAAGATCCCGACCGCCTCGCGCACGGCGGTGTGCTCCTTGACCACCCCCGCGGTGTACTCCAGCGGCATCGACCAGCCGCCGAACTCGCCGAACTTGGCGCCCAGCGCCACGTGTCGGTCGTGGAGAGGAGAGAGCAGCAGATCCGCCATGGCCCAGACTCTAAACTGCCCGGCGTGACGTCCTTCTCCCTGCGCACCGCCAACCCCGCCAAGACCCGAGCCGAGGCAGTGGTGGCCGGGGTGGTGCAGGGCGCGAAGGGGCCCGAGCTCGCCCGCGGCGCCGCCGAAGTGGCCGATGCCTACGGGCGGAAGCTGCGCGGCCTGCTGGCGACCCTGGGCGTCACCGGCAAGGCCGGCGAGGTCACCAAGGTGCCGACCGGCGGCGCCCTCGCCTCGCCGCTGCTGATCCTGGTCGGTCTCGGGTCGGAGGCCACCACCGACGCGGTACGCCGGGCCGCGGGCACCGCCGCCCGGGCGGTGCCCAATGCCACCTCGGTGGCGCTCGCGCTGCCCGCCGACACCCCGGAGCTGGTCCGGGCGGTGACCGAGGGCAGCATCCTGGGCGGCTACACCTTCACGACGTACCGCTCCGGCGGCGACGACGTCAGGGCCGCCGACGTCATCGTGCTCTCCCCGATCGCGCGCCAGGCCGAGGCGGTGAGTGCGTTCGAGCAGGCGCAGGTCGTCGCGGCCGCGGTCGGCGCGGTGCGCGACTGGGTCAACACCGGGCCCGGCGACCTGACCCCGCCGCTGTTCGCCTCCGCCGTCGCGGAGGCGGTCGCCGAGGTGCCGGACGTGGCCGTCACCGTGTACGACGAGGAGCGGCTCGCCGAGCTGGGCTGCGGCGGCATCCTCGCGGTCGGGCTCGGCTCGGCGGCCCCACCTCGGCTGGTCGAGCTCTCCTACCAGCCGTCCGGAGCTGTCGCCCATGTGGCGCTGGTCGGCAAGGGCATCACCTACGACTCCGGCGGCCTGACCATCAAGCCCGCCGGCTCGATGAAGGACATGAAGTCCGACATGCACGGCGCCGCCACCGTCGTGCAGGCCACGCTCGCCATCGCCCGACTCGGGCTGCCGGTGCGGATCTCGGCGTACGCGCCGATGGCGGAGAACATGCTCTCCGGCTCGGCGATGCGTCCCGGCGACGTGATCACGCACTACGGCGGCACCACCACCGAGGTGCTCAACACCGACGCCGAGGGCCGGCTGGTGCTGGCCGACGCGCTGGTCCGTGCCACCGAGGTCTCCCCCGACGTGATCATCGACGTGGCCACCCTGACCGGGCACATGGTCACCGCGCTGGGCGACCGGATCACCGGTGTGATGGGCACTCCCGACGCGGTCGAGGCGATCCTGGCCGCCGCCGAGGTCGCCGGCGAGCCGGCCTGGCCGATGCCGATCCCCGAGATCATGGACGAGCGGATCCACTCCTCGAAGATCGCCGACCTCGCCCAGCACGACTGGATCCGCTGGGGTGGCGGGCTGTTCGCCGCGGCATTCCTGCGCGAGTTCACCGCCGGGCTGCCGTGGGCGCACCTCGACATCGCCGGGCCGTCCTGGAACAGCGGCGGCGCCTACGGGCACATCACGCCCGGCGGAACCGGAACCGCCGTCGCGACCCTGGTCGACTACGTGCGGGCGCTGGTGCGGCGTACCTGACCTTCGGCACGCCGTCTCGCCTGTTGCGGTGCGAACGTCAGGTGCCCGACTGCCTGCGGCGGCGGTTGTAGTCCCGCATCCGTTGCGGGATCCCGACCATGGCAGCGTCGTAGGACGGGACCTGGCGGTCATTGCAGAACTCGTGCGCCCAGCGTGCCGACGGCACCCGGCGGCGGGTCCACTCGCCGTCGTGCGCCACCAGGAGCAGCGTCACGTCGCTGACCGCGGTGCGCGGCTCCACGAACCCCTCCACGCCGCGCCGGGTCTCGATGAACCGGCGCAGATGCGCCACGTCCTCTGCATCCGCCGCGCGCACCCGCGTCGAGCCGGTCCGGTGCGCATCGGCCGCCGGACCGCTCCACCGGGTCCCGCGACGGAACCGATCCCAGAACGCCATGCCGCACAGTGTGCCCGACCGGCACCAGCAGCGGGGCGGTGATCGCGCCGATGGGGCACTCCTCGTGTTACCGATGGGGTTACCGACCGGTACGACGGCCGGTGCTGGACAGGCTCGGTCTTGGTGCCAAGATTGACCGCGACAACAAGAGATCGCAGCGAAGGAAGCCCATGGCCACCGAAGTAACTCTCCCGGCGCTCGGCGAGTCCGTCACCGAAGGCACCGTCACCCGCTGGCTCAAGAACGTCGGCGACACCGTGACCGTCGACGAGCCGCTGCTGGAGGTCTCCACCGACAAGGTCGACACCGAGATCCCCTCCCCCGTCGCCGGGACGCTGCTCGAGATCAGGGCTGCCGAGGACGACACCGTCGAGGTCGGCGCGGTCCTGGCCGTGATCGGTGCCGCCGACGAGGCCGGGGCCGCGCC
>NZ_DASZUF010000204.1:0-26341 GCF_035547795.1 Nocardioides sp. | reverse complement strand
GACGTTCGTGCTGGTCTTCTTCTTGTTGTGGTGGTGCTTCTTCGTCGCCGGCGTGCCACCGGGCGCCGGGGTCAGGAACGCCGCCGGGACGGTGAAGTTCGGCACCGAGGTGAAGTCGCCGGCCTCGTAGGCCTGGGCCACGCCGAGCACGGTGGCGACGTACTGCTCGCTGTGGTTGTAGCGGTAGACCGCCGCCTTCTGCCCGGCCAGAGTGGACAGGTCGTCGTCGCCCGAGCACAGGTAGACCGCGGCGGCCAGGCTGGCGTCGTTGATGTCCTGCGGGTTGCGCTGGCCGTCCCCGTCGGCGTCCACGCCCACCACCGACCACGTGGAGGGGATGAACTGCATCGGGCCGACCGCGCGGTCGTAGGTGGTGTCGCCGTCGTACTGACCGCCGTCGGTGTCGGCCACCGAGGTGACCCCGTCGGCGCCGTTCAGCTCGGGGCCGAAGATGCCGGGGGTGGCGATGCCCTGGTCGTTGAGCGTGTTGCCCTCGGAGCGGCCGTGGTTGGACTCGATCCGGCCGATCGCGGCCAGCAGCTGCCAGTCGAGGTGGCAGCTCTTGTCGGCCTTGTCGATCACGCTGGCCGCCCGCTGGTACGCCGCCAGCGCGGCCGCCGGGATGCCGGAGCTGTCAGCGGAGGCGACGATCTGCTGCGCCTTGCCGCCGGACAGGTCGGGACCGGTGCCGGTGGTGTCGGGCGCGGAGACGGTGGCCGGGGCCTGGATCGCGGTGGAGGGGATGACCGTGCCGTCGGGCAGGGTGGGCGGCTGGGTGCCGGTCGCCTCGGCCGAGCCGGCGCCGAGGCCGGTCAGGCTGATCGTCCAGGCAGCCGACAGCGCCGCCAGCGGAACCAGGGCCGCTGCCTTCTGCGCCTTGCCGAATCGTGCGGTCATAACCTTCTTCACTCCCTACTCGCCACACCCCTCGCGTGGCGCGTGCTCCCTCACGTGACCGGCACAACGAGGTTACCTACTGGGAAGTTACGCTCGTCACGTTTCCCCGCAACGGGCCCCGGTAACCCCCGACCAACCCCGACCCGTTTGGCTGCTCCTCAGGGTGCTGAGGAACAATGAGCCAGTGCCCTATGATCCGCCCGGCTCCGTGCCCGCCTCCGAGGCTCTCTTCGCGCGCGCGAAGGCAGTGACGCCCGGCGGCGTGAACTCCCCGGTGCGCGCGTTCAACGCGGTCGGCGGCACGCCCCGGTTCATCCGTTCCGCGCAGGGCGCCTGGCTCACCGACGTGGACGGCAACGAGTACGTCGACCTGATCTGCTCCTGGGGCCCGATGCTGCTGGGTCACGCGCATCCCGAGGTGCTCGCGGCGGTGCAGGCGGCGGTCACCCGCGGCACGTCCTACGGCACCCCGACCCAGCCCGAGGTCGAGCTCGCCGAGGAGATCGTGCGCCGCACTCCGGTCGAGGAGGTCCGCTTCGTCAGCAGCGGCACCGAGGCCACCATGAGCGCGATCCGGCTGGCCCGCGGCTTCACCGGCCGCGACGTCGTGGTCAAGTTCGCCGGCTGCTACCACGGCCACGTGGACGCGCTGCTGGCCAGCGCCGGCAGCGGGCTGGCCACCTTCGCCGTACCGGGCACGCCCGGGGTGCCGGCGAGCAGCACCGAGCTGACCCTCGTGCTGCCCTACAACGACCGCGACGCGGTGGCCAAGGCGTTCGCCGAGTACGGCGACCGGATCGCCTGCCTGATCACCGAGGCAGCTCCCGGCAACATGGGCGTGGTCCCGCCCGAGCCGGGCTTCAACGCGTTCCTGGCGCAGACGTGCCGCGACCACGGCGCGCTGTTCGTCTCCGACGAGGTGATGACCGGCTTCCGCGCTTCGAAGCAGGGCCACTGGGGCTTGGACGGCAAGGTCGAGGGCTGGGTGCCCGACCTGGTCACGTTCGGCAAGGTGATGGGCGGCGGCTTCCCGGCCGCGGCGTTCGGCGGCCGCGCCGAGATCATGCGCCGGCTCAGTCCGGAGGGCCCGGTCTACCAGGCCGGCACGCTCTCGGGGAACCCGATCGCCACCACCGCCGGGCTCACCACGCTGCGGCTGGCCACCGACGAGGTCTACGCGCACGTCGATGCCGCCGCCAGCACGGTGAAGCGGGCCGCCGCGGAGGCGCTCACCGCCGCCGGCGTACCCCACGTCGTGCAGTCGGCCGGCACGATGTTCTCGATCTTCCTCAGCGACACCCCGGTGCGCTGCTTCGACGACGCGAGGCGGACCGACGAGAAGGCGTACGCGGCGTTCTTCCACAGCATGCTCGACCAGGGCGTCTACCTGCCGCCCAGCGCTTACGAGGCGTGGTTCCTCTCCAGCGCCCACGACGAGCGGGCGATCGACACCATCCTCGCGGCGCTGCCCGCCGCCGCCCGCGCCGCCGCGGCCTCGACAGGCTCCACCACCGAAGGACGCCGATGAGCATTCCCGACACCATCGTCCACCTGCTGCGGCACGGCGAGGTGCACAACCCCGACGGCGTGCTCTACGGCCGCCGCGACGGCTTCCACCTCTCCGAGCTCGGCACCACCATGGCCGAGCGGGTCGCCGAGCGGGTCGGCGGTCGCGACATCACCCACATCGTCTCCAGCCCGCTCGAGCGCGCTCAGGAGACCGCCCGGCCGCTGGCCAAGGCCCGCGGCCTGGAGATCACCACCGACGAGCGGGTGATCGAGAGCGCCAACTGGTTCGAGGGCAAGACCTTCGGCGTGGGCGACAACGCGCTGCGGCACCCGTCGTCCTGGCTGCGGCTGTGGAACCCCTGGCGGCCCTCCTGGGGCGAGCCGTACAAGGAGATCGTGGCGCGGATGATGGCCGCCGTCCACGACGCCCGCCGCGCCGCTGCCGGCCACGAGGCGGTGGTGGTCTCCCACCAGCTGCCGATCTGGACCACCCGGCTGGCGGCGGAGAAGCGCAGCTTCCTGCACGACCCGCGCCGGCGGCAGTGCACGCTGTGCTCACTGACCTCCTTCCACTTCGTCGGCGACCAGCTGGCGCAGATCTCCTACAGCGAGCCCGCCGGCGACCTGATCCCGGCCAAGGACCGCAAGGCGCCGTTCTCGGCGGGTGGCGCGGTGGAGGAGAACCGACCCCGCTGATGCGTCGCCTCGCCTCACTCGTCCTGCTCCTGCCGCTGCTCGCCGCCTGCGGCGGGCTGTCGGGCACCAACGACGGTGGCTACATCAGTGGCAACGGCCAGGTGGTGCAGTACGCCGCCGACCAGCGCGGCGACGCCGTCACCTTCGCCGGCAAGCTGCTGGACGGCAGCACGTTCGACCCGGCGAGCATCGCTGGCAAGGTCACCGTGGTGAACATCTGGGGCGCCTGGTGCGGCGAGTGCATCAAGGAGGCGGCGCTGATCCAGGGTGCGCACCAGAAGCTCGGCGACGCGGTCGCGTTCCTCGGCGTCGACATCCGCGACACCTCCGAGGCGACGCCGCAGGCGTTCGAGCGCGCGCACCAGATCACCTATCCCTCGATCTACTCCACCGACGGCAGCGCCCTCAACGCGGTGCCGCACGGCAAGCTGCCCGGCACCGTCCCGGCGACGCTGGTGCTCGACAAGCAGGGTCGGGTCGCCGCGGTGATCCGTGGCGCGGTGCCCTCCGAGCTCACCCTCACCGAGGTGGTCGGCTGCGTCCAGGACCCGAGCGGGCAGGGGTGTGGCACGTGACCTGGTTCCAGAGCACCGCCGGCTCCGGGTCGCTGGTCCTCGCCGTACCCGTCGCGCTGCTGGCCGGCCTGGTCTCGTTCCTCTCCCCGTGCGTGCTGCCGATGCTGCCCGGCTACCTCTCCTACGCCACCGGCCTCTCCGGGGCCGAGCTCGCCGTCGGATCGGCACGGCGCAGCCGGATGCTGGCCGGCTCGGTGCTGTTCGTGCTCGGCTTCTCGGTCGTCTTCGTCGCGCTCGGCGTGGCCACCGGCAGCCTCGGCTTCTGGTACGCCGACCACAAGACCCTCATCGACCGGGTGCTCGGTGGCTTCTCGGTGCTGATGGGGCTGGCATTCATCGGGTTGGTGCCCTGGCTGCAGCGCGACGTGCGCGTCCACCGCGTCCCCGCCGTCGGCCTGGTGGCCGCCCCGCTGCTCGGCTTCCTCTTCGGCCTCGGCTGGACCCCCTGCGTGGGCCCGACGCTGGGCGTCATCGACACCCTGGCGGCCACCTCCGGTACGGCGGCCCGCGGCGGCGTCCTGCTCGCCTGCTACTCGCTGGGCCTCGGCGTGCCGTTCGTGCTCGCCGCGGTGCTGTGGCGGCGCGCCCTGAGCGCGCTCAAGGTGATCCGCCGCCATCAGCAGTGGGTCACCCGGATCGGCGGGTTGATGCTGGTCGTGGTCGGGCTGGCGCTGCTCACCGGCTGGTGGGACTACGCCGTGCAGTGGCTCCAGCTGCATCTGGTCGACCAGTGGGCGGGAGTGAACCTGTGACAGTCACCGAGGACCGCACGCCCGAGCGCGAGGTGGCCCCGATCCGCGAGCTGACCCCGCGTGAGCTGCTGCGCTGGGGCTGGCGCCAGCTCACCTCGATGCGCACCGCGCTGATCCTGCTCCTGCTGCTGGCGCTGGCCGCCGTGCCGGGCTCGCTGATCCCGCAGGAGAACCTCGACTCGGTCAAGACCTCCAACTGGCAGGCGGCGCACACCACCCTGGCGCCGATCTACCGGAAGCTGGGGCTCTTCGACGTCTACGGCACGCCCTGGTTCGCGGCCGTCTACATCCTGCTGATGATCTCGCTGATCGGCTGCATCGTGCCGCGGCTGGGCGTCTACTGGCGCGGGCTGCGGTCCCAGCCGCCGGCCGCGCCGCGCAACCTGCTGCGGCTACCGGAGGCGACGTCGTACACCACCTCGGCCTCGGTCGAGGAGGTCAGCGCCAGAGCCCGGGCGGTGCTGCGCCGCAAGCGCTACCGGCTGCGCCGGGCCTCGACCTCGACCCTCGAAGGAGCCGGCGAGGTCTCGGCCGAGCGCGGCTATCTGCGCGAGGCCGGCAACCTGGTCTTCCACATCGCCGTCATCGTCGTGCTGGTCGGCTTCGCGGTGGGCAGCCTGTTCGGCTACAAGGGCGGCGTCATCGTCTTGCAGGGCGACCAGTACGGCTTCAGCAACGAGCTGACCCAGTACGACGACTTCGATCCCGGCAGCCTGTTCCGGCCCTCGATGCTGAACTGGTTCAACCTGCACATCCACGACTTCCACGTCGACTGGATCGACTCGGGGCCGCGGCAGGGCATGGCCCGTGGGTTCCGGTCGGATCTGCGCTACCAGACCTCCCCGAACGGTCCGACCAAGTCCTACGACCTCGAGGTCAACCACCCGCTCGACATCGGCGGTACCGAGGTCTTCCTGATCGGGCACGGCTACGCGCCCGAGATCACGGTCCGCGACGGCCAGGGGAACATCGTCTCCTCGGGGCCGGCGGTCTTCCTGCCCGAGGACCAGAGCTTCCTCTCCTTCGGCGTGGTCAAGCCGCCCTCGGGTCAGATCAGCCTGGAGGGACTCTTCTACCCCTCCGAGGTGACCCTGCCCAACGGTCAGCCGGTCAACGTCACCGGCGACATCGGCGACGGCTCGGACGCCGTGCTCTCGCTGCAGGTGTGGAAGGGCGACAACGGCCTGGCCAACGGCCCCCAGTCGATCTACAGCCTCGACACCTCGAAGATGACCCAGGTGACGGCGCCCGGCGGCAAGGCCTTCAACCTGCGCAAGGGCCAGACGGTCACCCTGCCCGACGGGCTGGGATCGGTGACCTTCGACGGCATCACCCGATGGAACAAGCTGCAGATCAGTCAGACGCCCTTCAAGCACGTCGCGCTGGGTGGTGTGGTGCTGGCGCTGCTGGGCCTGCTCGGGTCGCTGTTCATCAGGTCGCGACGGGTGTGGGTTCGTGCCCGAGAGACCACTGAGGGCACACTGGTCGAGGTGGCGGTCCTCGACCGATCCGGTGGAGACGAGATGGCAGCCGTGGTCGCCGGTCTGGTGGCAGCACTGCAGGGCCGCCCTGAGGAGGAACCCGAATGAGCACGCATGCGTGGGAGTCACTGAGCAACCAGGCGGTCGCCGCAGCCGGCGTCATCTACTTCCTGGCCCTGCTCAGCCACCTGGTGGAGTGGTCGGCCCTGATCGGCCGCCGTAGCGCCGTGGCGGAGAGGAAGGTCCTGGTCGGCCCGGCCGGTGCCGAGTCGTCGGTCCCGTCGTCCACCGAGGCGCCGGTGGATTCGGAGGGGGCCGTCGGGACGAGCGGCTCGTCGGGCGAGGACGAGCGCGCCACTCGCGCCGAGCTCTTCGGCCGGCTCGGCTATCTGCTGACCTGCATCGCGGTCGCCTGCCACGTGGTCGCGATCGCCTCTCGCGGCTTCGCCGCGGGGCGGGTGCCGTGGGGCAACATGTATGAGTTCACCCTGGCCGGGACCGGCATCGTCGCGGCCGTCTACGTGCTGCTCTACCGCCGGCTCAAGCTCTCCTGGATGGCGCCGGCGGTGGTCGCCTTCGTGCTGGTCTTCCTGATGGTCGCCGTGCTGGTCCTCTACACGCCGGTCGAGCCGCTCACCGAGGCGCTCAACTCCTACTGGCTGGTCATCCACGTCATCTCCGCGGCGCTGGCTACCGGCGCCTTCACACTCGGCGGCATCGCCTCGGCGATGTACCTGCTCAAGCGACGCCGTCCCGACACCCAGACCGGCTGGATGGCCCGGGTGCCGGACCTGCCGGTGCTCGACCGGGTCGCCTACCGCATCCACGCCTTCGGCTTCCCGATCTGGACCTTCGCGGTGCTCATCTCCGGCCCGATCTGGGCACACCAGGCGTGGGGCTCCTACTGGAACTGGGATCCGAAGGAGGTGTGGGCGTTCATCACCTGGGTGGTCTACGCCGGCTACCTGCACGCCCGCGCGACCGCCGGCTGGAAGGGCCGCAACGCCGCCATCCTGGCCCTGGTCGGCGTGGCCACGCTGTGGTTCAACTTCATCGGGATCAACTACTTCTCGACGACGTCGATGCACTCCTACGCCGCGCCGGCACACGTCGCGGCCGCCGCTCCCGCCGTTCCGGAGGCCCTGCGATGAAGGAGTTCGTGGTCTACACGCTGATGCGGCTGCTGGTGCTGATCGGCACCTTCGCGATCGTGTCGGGGATCTGGCTGCTGGTCAGCGGCAGCCTGGACTGGTTCTGGGCCATCGTGATCGCGTTCCTGGTCAGCGGGGTGGCGTCGTACACGCTGCTCAACAAGCAGCGCGCCGCGTTCGCGCTGCGGGTCGACGCCCGCGCCCAGAAGGCCGCCGCCGCGTTCGAGGCGATGCGGTCCAAGGAGGACTGAGCCTCAGCTCAGCACCAGCGGTACGGCGACCAGCAGTGCCCACAGCAGTTCGGCCTGGCCGGTCTGCTGCAGCGCAGGGATGAGGCCGGGCCCCACCGCGCCGCCGGTGACGGTTCGCACCCCGCGCGCGGCCACGAGCAGGAAGCCCAGCCCGATCAGCGCCCACCAGGTGGTGCTGGCGGCGACGGCGATCACCGCCGCGGCGGCGGCCAGCACCAGCACGGCGTACAGCGAGCGGGTGCGGGTGTCGCCGAGCCGGACCGCGAGGGTGAGCTTGCCGGCGATCTTGTCGGTGGGGATGTCGCGCAGGTTGTTGGCGACCAGCAGCGCGCAGGCCAGCGCGCCGATGCCGATGGCGGCGTACAGCGCCGGCCACACCCAGGTCTGGGCCTGCACGTAGACGGTGCCCACCACCGCGACCAGGCCGAAGAAGACGAAGACCATCACCTCGCCCAGCCCGGCGTACCCGTAGGGGCGGGTGCCGCCGGTGTAGTACCAGGCGGCCAGGACGCACAGCACGCCGATGAGCAGGATCCACCAGGCGGTCACCGCGGCCAGCGCGAGCCCGGCCGCGCCGGCGACGCCGAAGCAGGCGAACGCCGCCAGCTTCACCGCCCGCGGCGAGGCGGCACCGGAGCCGACCAGCCGCAGCGGGCCCACCCGCTGGTCGTCGGTGCCACGGATGCCGTCGGAGTAGTCGTTGGCGTAGTTCACGCCGATCTGCAGCGCGAGGCTGACCAGGAGAGCCAGCAGAGCACGCCACCAGGAGAAGCCGCCGACGTACGCCGCCACGCCGGTGCCGGCGAGGACGGGGGAGACGGCCGCCGGCAGGGTGCGGGGTCGGGCTCCTTCGAGCCACTGGGAAGGAGTCGCCACGGCAGCAGACTCTAGACAGGTGCCGGCTGGGTGCTGCACGCCAGGTACCGCTCCGCGGCCCGCGCGCTGGGCCCGATCCCGATCGCCGCCACCACGATGATGGCCCCGATCAGCACCCAGCCGAGGTCGTGCCACTCCATCGCGAGATAGGTGTACGCCGCCGGCGCCCACACGTAGCCGAGGGTGCTGCCCAGCTGGGCGGCGCCCTGGTACTCGCCCATCCGCTCCGGGTCCGACAGCTCGGCCTGCAGGCCCCACTCGCCGGCGGACTGGAACAGCTCGGCCCCGGTGACGGTGAGGTGGCCCAGCCAGACCAGCCCGATCGTGATCGCACCGGTGGTGTCGTGGGTGATGGCGACGATGACGCAGGAGACGAGCATGCAGACCGCACCGCGGGTCTGGGCGCCCAGTGCGGTGCGGACGTCGGTGACACCACGAGCTGCGGCCACCTGGAGGAGCACCGCCATCACGGTGTTGGTGCCGAATAGCCAGGCCAGCAGCACCCGGGGCGCATCGGTCTCCTGGACCAGCCACAGCGGGATCACGGTGTTGAGCAGCACCTGATGGGTCGACAGGATCCCGTCGAAGAAGCTCATCACCAAGAACCCGCGGTTGTGCAGCGCGCTGCGGCGCTCGCCGGCGTGCTCGACGGCCTGCTCCATCGCCGGCTCGCCGGCACCGGCTCCGCCGACGGCCGGCAGCGGCAGGATCATCAGCACGTTGACCACCAGTACCGCCGCGCTGAACAGCGGGATCGCCCGGATCACGGCGTCGTTGCCGAAGCCGAGCGCGACGCCGCCGGCGGCCGCGCCGAGGGTGTAGCCGACGTTGCGGGCCGCGCGCATGTAGGCGTTGGAGGCGACCCGCTTGTCACGGGGGAAGACCTGGAAGCGGTAGGCGTTGCGGCCCGCGCGCATCCAGCTCTCGACCAGCTCCATCGCGACGGTGACAGCGACGTACTCGGCGAAGTTGCCGGCCAGCGGCCAGCACAGGAACAGGGCGAGCTCGAGCACCGAGCCGTAGACCCAGGTGCGCTTGGTCCCGACTCGGTCGGCCAGCCTGCCCAGCGGCACCGAGAGCAGGAACTGGCAGGCCATCGCGATCGTCATGCCGAGGCCGACCTGGGCGGCGGTGAGGCCGACGATCTGGGTGAAGAAGACGGCGCTGCCGGTCAGGAACGTGCCCTCGCCGAACGCGGAGAGCACCGACTGGTAGGACATCGCCCGGATCAGCGGGTCGTCGGAGAGGATGCGGGTCAGCAGGCGGCGCATGGGTAAAGTCTCGATGTCAAGTTTCTTGATGTCAAGATACAAACGCCTCGCTCTCGGCAGGGAACTCCCGCTTGGCGAACCGCTCCGCGGCCCGCATCGCCGGGTGGGCCCCGGCCGCCGCGACCACCACGATCAGCCCGATCAGCACCCAGCCCACGTGCCGCCACTCCATCGCCAGCCAGGTGTAGAGCGCCGGCGCCCAGCGGCTGCCCAGACCGCTGAGCAGCTGCCCGGCCGAGCCGTACTCGCCGCGTCGGCGCGGGTCCTGCAGCCGGGCCTGGAACATCCAACCCGCCGAGCCGGTCGCCAGCTCGGCGCCGGTCACGGTCAGGTGGCCCAGCCACACCAGCAGCCCGGTGACCAGGCCGGCAGTGGAGTGGGTGACCATCGTGATCAGGCAGGAGGCCATGAAGAACGCCGCGGACCACCGCACCCGGCGCAGCGCGTCGGACAGCGTGCGCACCCCGGCCGAGGTGAACTGCGGTAGGAAGATGCACAGCACGGTGTTGGTGCCGAACAGCCAGGCCAGCAGCCAGTGCGGCGAGTCGGTCTCCTCGACCAGCCACAGCGGGATCAGCACGCTGAGCAGGGTCTGGTTGGTCCACAGCGAGCCCATGCAGAACTGCAGCGCCAGGTAACCGCGGTTGCGCAGCGCCGAGAGCCCCTCGGGCCGCCGCCGGGCCTCGTCGCGGCTGCGCAGGTCGCGCGGCGCCTTGGGCAGTCGGGTGACGAAGCCGGCGTTGAGTGCGAACAGCGCCACGGTGAGCAGCGGCAGCCAGCGCATCAGGGTCAGGTTGTCGAAGGCCAGCGCGATGCCGCCGAGCAGGGCACCGATGGTGGAGCCGACGTTCATCGCCGAGTAGATGTAGGCCTGGCTGCGGATCCGCTCCTGCGTCGGCAGGACGTCGAGCACGTAGGCCTGCCGCCCGGCGTCGGCGGTGTTCTCGGCGATCGAGTAGAGCGAGACCATCACGACGTACGCGGTGAAGCCGCCGATGAACGGCCAGGCCGCGAACATCACCGCGCACAGCGCCGACCCCAGCGCCCAGACCCGCTTCGGCCCGACCCGGTCGGCCAGCCGCCCGGCCGGGATGGCGGCCAGCCCCTCGATGATGCCGGCCACGGTGAGGCCGAGGCCGACCTGGGCGATGGAGAGCCCGACGACCTGGGTGAAGAAGACGGCGCTGCCGGTGGTGAACGTGCCGTCGCCGGTCTTGAACAGCACCGACTGCAGCGACAGCCGCCGGGTCAGCCCGGGCGGTGGCACCACCCGGCGCAGGTCACGCGACATCGACCACGTCCAAGCGGGTGAAGTGTCGCGCCGCGAACCGCTCGGCGGCCCGGGCGGACGGGTGCAGCCCGAGGGTGCCGACCACCGCGATCAGGGCGATGACCATCCAGCCGATGTCACCCTGGGTCATCGCCAGCCAGGTGTACGCCGCCGGAGCCCACCACTGGCCCAGGGTCTTGGCCACCTCCTGGGCCCCGCCGTACTCGCCGCGTCGGCCGGGGTCCATCAGCTTGGCCTGGAACGCCCAGGAGCCGGAGCCGATCGCCAGCTCGGCGCCGGTCACGGTGACGTGGCCGAGCCAGACCAGCAGCGCCGCCCAGAAGGCCGCGACCGAGTGGGTGGCCATCGTGATCAGGCAGGAGGCGACGAAGAAGCCGGTCGACCAGCGGGCGCGGCGCAGCGCGTCGGTGATGGTGTTGACGCCCTTGGAGGTGAACTGCGGCAGGAAGATGCACAGCACCGTGTTGGTGCCGAACAGCCACGCCAGGATCCAGTGCGGGGCGTGGGTGCGCTGCACCAGCCACAGCGGGATCACCACGTTGAGCAGGGTCTGGTTGGTCCACAGGATGCCGGTGAAGAACGACACCCCCAACCAGCCGCGGTTGCGCAGCGCACCCGGGGTCTGGGTCGCGGTCGCGCGCTGGTCGGCGTCGCCGAGCTCGGCCAGGGCCGGCTCGGGCGCCACCTCGCGGACCGGGTTGGGCAGCCGGATGATCCGCGAGGCGTTGACGAAGCCGATCGCGGTGGTGAGCAGCGGCAGCCAGCGGATCAGGGTGAGGCTGTCGAAGGCGAGCGCGATGCCGCCGATGATCGCGCCCAGGGTGAAGCCGAGGTTGAGCGCGGAGTAGAGGTGTGCCTGGGTCTCCACCCGCTCCTTCTCCGGGAGGACGCTGAGCACGTAGGCCTGGTAGCCGGCGTACCCGATGTTGTTGACGATCTCGAAGGCGATGCTCATCGCGACGTACTGGGTGAAGCCGTGCATCCACGGCCAGCCCGCGAACAGCGCCGCGCCGGCGATCGTGCCGGCTGCCCACATCCGCTTGGTGCCGATCCGGTCGACCATCTTGCCGGCCGGATAGGCGACGAAGAAGGAGACGACGCCGGCGATCGTCATGCCGAGGCCGACCTTGGCCGCGGAGAGGCCGACGACCTGGGTGAAGAAGACGGCGCTGCCGGTGTTGAACGTGCCCGCGCCGGTGGAGAACAGCAGCGACTGCACGGCCAGCCGCCGGGAGAGCGGGGTCGGGGGGATCAGCCTTCCGACGACACGGCCGAGACGGGAGGGCATGAGAGCTATCCCATCATGGCGGGATAGCGTTCGTCGCGTGGATTACGGGGTGGTGGAGGCGCTCGCCGAGTGGCTGGACTCGGATGCGCCCGACCCCTGGATCGTGGAGACGTCGGGCTCGACCGGACGGCCCAAGCGGGTGCTGCTCTCCCGAGCCGCGGTGCGGGCCTCGGTGGACATCTCGGCGCGCCGGCTTGGCGGCGCGGGCCGGTGGCTGCTGGCGCTGCCCGCCTCCTACGTCGCCGGCGTCAACGTCATCACCCGTTCGCTGGCCGCCGGCGCCCCGCCGGTGGTGCTGGGGGAGCGACCGTTCCGGGAGGCCGCGCGGGGCTGTGACTTCGTCTCGCTGGTGCCGACCCAGCTGCACCGACTGCTGGCGACCGACGCCGACGTGCTGGCCGGCTTCCACACCGTGCTGCTCGGCGGCGGCCCGATCGACCCCGCCCTGCGCGCCCGGGCGACCGCCGCCGGCGTCAACCTGGTCGCCACCTACGGCTCGGCGGAGACCTGTGGCGGCTGCGTGTACGACGGCCTGCCGCTGGACGGCGTCGGCCTTGCGATCGGCGTCGACGGGCGGGTCAGGATCAGCGGGCCGACTCTGTTCAGCGGCTACCAGGGCGACCCGGCGCTGACCAGCGAAGCGCTAGTGGACGGCTGGTTCCTCACCTCCGACGCGGGCCGGCTGGACGAAGACGGGCGGCTTCAGCTGCTCGGTCGGATGGACGACATGGTGGTCAGCGGCGGGGTGAACGTTCCGGCGGCCGCCGTCGCGGCGCGGCTGCGCGAGCATCCGGCGGTCGAGTCGGCCGAGGTCCTCGGCGTACCCGATGAGGAGTGGGGCAACCGGCTGGTCGCCTTCGTCGTCGGCGCGCCGTCCCTGGACGAGCTGCGCGCCTGGGTGGCCGAGCGGCACCCACGCTCGTGGGCCCCGCGCCAGCTGGTCACGCTGGCTGAGCTGCCGATGCTGGGCAACGGCAAGACCGACCGGGTCGCACTGCGCTCGCTGGTGGCGGAGCTGGCGTCGTGAGGGTCCACGTCTGGTCGATCCCGATGACGACGCGTTTCCGCGGGATCACCGTGCGCGAGGGCGTGCTGGTCGAGACGGACGGCGGCTGGGGCGAGTTCTCGCCGTTCGTGGAGTACGACGACGCCGTCGCCGCGCCCTGGCTGGCCTGCGCGCTGGAGGCGGCCCGGGGCGACTGGCCGGCGCCGGTGCGCTCCTCGGTGCCGGTGAACGTGACGGTGCCCGCGGTCGGCCCCGAGCGGGCGCACGAGATCGTCGCCCGGTCCGGCTGTGGCACCGCGAAGGTCAAGGTCGCCGACCCGGGGGAGACGCTCGCCGAGTCCCAGGCCAGGCTGGAGGCGGTGCGTTCGGCGCTGGGGGCGGGCGGCCGAATCCGGATCGATGTCAACGGGCTCTGGTCGGTCGACGAGGCGCTGGCCGGCATCCCGGTGCTGGACCGCGCCGCCGGTGGCCTGGAGTACGTCGAGCAGCCCTGTGCCACCGTCGAGGAGCTGGCGCTGGTGCGCCGCCGGGTGGACGTGCCGATCGCCGCGGACGAGTCGATCCGGCGCGCGGCCGACCCCTATCGGGTGCGCGACCTGGAGGCGGCCGACGTGGCGGTGCTGAAGGTGCAGCCGCTGGGCGGCGTACGCGCCTGTCTGCGGATCGCCGAGGACATCGGCCTGCCGGTGGTGGTCTCCTCGGCGCTGGAGTCGTCGGTCGGGCTGGCGGCGGGCGTCGCCCTGGCCGCGGCGCTGCCGGAGCTGCCCTACGCCTGCGGCCTGGCCACGGGAGCGCTGTTGACGGGGGACCTGGTAGACGAGCCGCTGGCCCCGAGCGATGGCGCCATCGGGGTGGTGAGCCGGATCCTGCCGTCGCCCGAGCGTCTGGGTGACTCACAACCCGCAGCGGACCGGGTGGCCTGGTGGCGGGACCGGGTGGGGAGGGTCCGTGCGCTCCTCGACTGAGCTGGCCCGAGCGGTCCTCACCGCGCTGGTCGAGGCGGGCGTCACCGAGGTGGTGATCAGCCCCGGCTCGCGCAACGCCCCGCTCTCCTTCGCGGCGTACGCCGCCGCCCGCGCCGGGCTGGTGCGGCTGCACACCCGGATCGACGAGCGGTCGGCCGGCTTCCTCGCCCTGGGCCTGTCCAAGACCGGCAGCCGGGCCGCGGTGATGTGCACCAGCGGCACCGCCGTCGCCAGCCTGCACCCGGCGGTGCTGGAGGCCGCGCACGCCGGCGTACCCCTGCTCGCGGTGACGGCCGACCGGCCGGGACGGCTGCGCGGCACCAACGCCAACCAGACCACCGACCAGGTCGGCATCTTCGGTCCGCTGGTGCCCAGCCACGACATCGTCGACGTGCTGCCCGAGGCGCCCGGCTGGGACGGCCCGACGCACTGGAACGTCCAGCTCGACGAGCCGCTCACGCCTCCCGACGCGTGGACGCCACCGCGGATCGAGCGCCGGCCTCGGCCGATCGCCGTCGAGCCCGCGATTCTCGAGACGCTCCCGGGCGGCAAGGCGACGGTGGTCGTCGCCGGCGACGACGCCGGACCGCCCGCTCGCCGGCTCGCCGAGCGGGCCGGCTGGCCGCTGCTGGCCGAGCCGTCCAGCGGCTCCCGCACCGGCGACCACGCCATCAGAACCTACCGGCTGCTGCTCGGCACCGAGCTCGCCGACCAGATCGAGCGGGTGATCCTCTTCGGGCACCCGACCCTGTCGCGGCCGGTGGCCCGGCTGCTCGCCCGCGACGACGTCGAGGTCGTCGCGGTCCGCGGCCGCGGCGTGTGGCCGACCCCGTCGCACCGGGTCGACGGCTGGCTGCTGACCTCCGGACCCCGCGTCGAGGCCGGCGACCCGGCCTGGCTGCAGGCCTGGCGCGACGCCGACCGGTCGCTGGGCCGCCTGCTCGACCGGCTCCTGGCCGCGGAGCCGGGCCTGACGCCCCAGGAGGTCGCTGGCGCGGTCGCCCGCGCGTTGCCGCCCGGTGGGCAGTTGGTGGTGGGTCCCTCCAACCCGATCCGCGACCTCGACCTGATGGTCCCGCGGTACGACGTCGGCGCGCGCCGCAAGGTGCTGGCCAGCCGCGGCCTGGCCGGCATCGACGGGCTGGTGTCGACGGCGATCGGCGCGGCGCTGGGGCGCGACTCGACCCGCGACCTGGCCCTGATCGGTGACGTGACGTTCCTGCACGACGCCAACGGATTGATCCTCGGCCCCGACGAGCCACGGCCGGATCTGACCATCGTGGTGGTCAACGACGACGGGGGGTCGATCTTCGCCACCCTGGAGCAGGGCGGGGCGCCGTACGCCGACGACTTCGAGCGGCTCTTCGGCACGCCTCACCGGGTCGACCTCGCCGCGCTGTGCGCCGCCACCCGCACCCCCCACCTGCGGGTCACCAGCCTGCCTGAGCTGGAGCATGCCCTGGCCAACCCCAACGGCGGCATCGAGGTGATCGAGGCGACGGTCGGTCGCGCCGATCGCCGCGACCTCGACGAGCGGATCCGCGCGCTGCGCCCCTGACCTGGCCCTTGTAACACGCTGTCCACACCACTGGAAGGTCGATGCGTCGACCGTCTACGTCATCGGACAGCGTGTTACAAGGGGCGCTGAGAGGATGTCCGCGTGGACATCGCGATCTTCCTGACGGCGCTGGCCGTGGGCGTTCTGGCGGTCACGGCGCTGTCCGCGCGGATCGACCTGCCGGCGCCGCTGGTGCTGATCGCCGCCGGGATCGGGATCTCCTACCTGCCCTCGATGCCGGAGGTCCACCTCGAGCCGGAGGTGGTGCTGCTCGGGCTCCTGCCGCCACTGCTCTACGCCACCGCGATCCAGACCTCGCTGGTCGACGTCAACGCCAACCGGCGCTCGATCCTGTTGCTCTCGGTCGGGCTGGTCATCGCCACCACGTTCGGGGTCGGCGCGCTGGTGCACTGGCTGCTGCCGCACACCGGCTGGGCGCCGAGCCTGGCCATCGGCGCGGTGGTCGCACCGCCGGACGCGGTGGCGGCCACGGCGGTGGCGCGCCACATCGGCCTCCCCAGGCGGATCGTGACGATCCTGGAGGCCGAGTCGCTGCTCAACGATGCCACCGCGCTGGTCTCGCTGCGCACCGCGATCCTGGCCATCGCCGGCGGCGTGGAGCTGTGGCACGTCGCCCTCGACTTCGTCCGCGCCGCGGCCGGCGGCGTGGTGGTCGGGTTGGTCGCCTACGTCGTGGTCGGCTACCTGCGCAGGCACGTGGTCGACCCGGTGTTCGACACCGGGCTGTCGCTGGTGGTGCCGTTCGCGGCCTATCTGGTCGGGGAGAAGCTCGAGGCCTCCGGGGTCATCGCGGTCGTCGTCGCCGGCCTCCTGCTCGGCCACCGTGCGCCGGTGATCCAGACCGCGCAGTCGCGCATCGCCGAGCGGATGAACTGGCGCACCATCGCCTACGTCTTGGAGAACACCGTCTTCCTGCTCATCGGGCTGCAGGCCGACTGGCTGCTCGAGGACGTGCGACGCAGCCCGCTGTCCACCGCCCGGATCGTGACGGTCTGCGTCACCACCCTGGTCGGCGTCATCCTCATCCGGCTGGCCTGGGTCTTCCTCAGCCGGATCCTGTTCGGCCCGCCCGCCGACGCCGCCACCGGCCAGCGGCCACCGTGGACCTACACCGCCGTGCTGGGCTGGGCCGGCATGCGTGGGGTCGTGACCCTGGCCGCGGCGTACCTCATCCCGCAGAGCGCCCCGCACCACGAGGTGCTGCTGCTGATCGCGTTCACCGTGGTGGCCGGCACCCTCTTCGTGCAGGGCCTGACCCTGCCCTGGGTGGCGCGCTGGCTGCGGGTTCCGCCGCCGGACCCGGTGGACGACGCGCTCGCTCGCGCGACCCTGCTGCAGCAGGCCAGCAAGGCCGGCTTCGACGCCCTGGATCACCTGGAGTACGACGATCCGCACGGCGTGATCGACACCGTCCGGCAGCGTGTCGACCTGCGCAACTTCGCCGCCTGGGAGCGGCTGGGCACCAATATCGGCGAGGAGTCGCCCAGCGAGCTCTACAGCCGGGTCCGCCGAGCGATGATCGACGCGGAGCGGGCCCGGGTGCTGGAGATCCGCCGCTCGGGCACCGTCTCCTCCGACGTGGTCGCCGACGTGCTGGCCCGGCTCGACGTGGAGGAGTCGATGCTCGAGGTGGCCGGGGCCGAGCGCGAGGAGATCGCCCAGGTCAACCGGGAGCGGCGGCCCGGCGGCGACACCTGCCCGGACCTGGCTCGCTACCCCGCCTCGCCGACGCCCGAGGGCGACCTCGCCTGCGAGGACTGCCTGGTGGAGGGCACCCGCTGGGTGGCGCTGCGGCGCTGCCTGGAGTGTGGGCACATCGGCTGCTGCGACTCCTCCCCGCGCCAGCACGCCACCCGGCACTTCCACGAGACCGCTCACCCGGTGATGCAGTCGGCGGAGCCGATGGAGGACTGGCGGTGGTGCTACCGGCACCACCAGGCCGCCTGAGCGGGATAGTCCGAAAGGGTGGTGTGCCGGGGACGTTCATCCGAGTTTTTCCACCACACCGGCGAAGTTGCTGCATCCGGGCATGGAACGGCGCATCATCGTTGTTATCCAGATCACGCCATTCGGAGCACACCCGCTCCGGGACTCTCCAGGGGGAGAAGAGCATGTGCGAGCACCATCCGCGCTGCCCGGACGCCACCGCGCCCAACTGCTGCAGCGCCCACGTCGTCGCCGACCACACCGAGCAGGGCTGGGAGGTCCTGTGCAACGGGGTCATCCTGTTCGACGACGGCCTCTACCTGACGCCGGACGGTCACGTCGGAACGGTGCCGCAGCTGGTCTGAGCACCCCACGGCCCCGCCCGGCGCCTCGTCGGGTCGCCTAACCTGGGGTCATGCGGATCACGAAGTTCGGCCACGCCTGCGTCCGGATTGAGCACGAAGGCACCACCGTGGTGTTCGATCCCGGCGTCTTCACCGATCGAGCCGCTCTCGACGGCGCCGACGCGGTGCTGATCACCCACGAGCACGTCGACCACTACCTGCCCGAGCACCTCGCGGCCACCGACGTCCCGGTGTGGACCATCGAGGCGGTCGCCAGCAAGCTCCGCGAGGACGCTCCCGAGGTCGTCGAGCGGACCACGGTGGTGGCCCCGGGACAGTCGTTCGACGTCGGCCTGCCGGTGACCGCCGTCGGCGAGCTGCACGCGGTGATCCACCCCGAGCTGCCCCGCTTCCACAACAGCGGCTACCTGCTCACCCTCGGCGAGCAGAAGGTCTTCCATCCCGGCGACGCGTTGACCGGCCCCGGCGAGCACGTCGACGTACTCCTCGCCCCGGCCTCCGCCCCCTGGGCCCGCTCGCACGAGCTGGTCGACTTCATGCGCGAGGTCAAGGCCCCGGTCAACATCGCGATCCACGACCGGATCTACAGTGAGGCGGGCGCGGGCGTCTTCGACGGCCTCGCCGGCACGTTCCTTCCCCGTGAGGGGCTGGAGTTCAAGCGCCTCGCGGACGGGGAGGACCTGTGACCATCAGCGTTGTTCTCTACGAGTACGACGACAACACCGCCGTCCGCGACGAGCTGCGGCCCGCGCATCGCGCCTTCCTCGACTCGCGCGAGGGCCTGTTGCTCAGCGGCCCGACGGCGGCCGGTGGCGCGGTGATCGTCTACCAGGCCGAGCCGGCGGAGCTGGAGACCTGGCTGGACGACGATCCGTTCTGGGCCGCCGGCACGATCAGCCGCCGGGTCGTCACCGAGTGGACGCCCGGGATGGGCTCCTGGAAGTCGACGCTGGGTCTCTAGCCGCCCAGCGAGTCGCGGACCGGCACCAGCTTGGCCTGCGACTCGGCCAGCTCGGCGGCCGGGTTCGACGACCCGACCACGCCGCAGCCGGCGAAGAGCCGCACCGTGTTGCCGGCCAGCAGCGCCGAGCGCAGCGCGATGCCCCACTCGCCGTCGCCGGAGGCGTCCATCCAGCCGACCGGCCCGGCGTAGCGGTTGCGGTCCATGCTCTCCAGCTCCGCGATCAGCGCCAGCGCCTGCGGCCGCGGGGTGCCGCCGACCGCGGCGGAGGGGTGCAGCGCCTGGGCCAGCTCCAGGGAGGTGCGGTCGTCGCGCGCCACCCCGGCCACGTCGGTGGCCAGGTGCATCACGTTGGGCAGATGCAGCACGAACGGCGCCTCGGGCACGTTCATGGACGAGCAGTGCGGCTCCAGGGCGTCGGCCACGGACCTGACGGCGTACTCGTGCTCCTCCAGGTCCTTCGAGGAGCGCGCCAGCGTGGCCGCCAGAGCGAGGTCGTGCGCGTCGTCGCCGGTGCGCTGGATGGTCCCGGCCAGCACCCGCGAGGTCACCAGGCCGCGCTCGCGGCGCACCAGCAGCTCCGGCGTCGCCCCGAACAGCCCGTCCACGTGGAACGTCCAGCACATCGGGTACGACGCGGCCAGCCGTGCCAGCGGCCAGCGCACGTCGATGTCCCCGGCGGCGGTCGCGACGAGATCGCGGGCCAGCACCACCTTCTCCAGGCCACCGTCGCCGATCCGCCGGACCGCCTCGGCGACCACGCCCATCCAGGTCTCGCCGTCGAGCGCGCCGTCGCTGAAGACCACGTCGCGCGGGGCCACCGGGGCCTCGGCCGGCCGCAGTTGCGGTGCGTCGGCGGCAGCGTGGCCGGCGCTGATCGTGGTCACCCAGGCGCGCCGACCGCGTCGTCCCACGACCACCGCAGGCACGCGGAGCACCGAGTCGCCGGGCGTGTCGGCGAACGCGAAGGAGCCGAACGACACCAGCCCGGTGCCGGGCTCGTCGACCTCGTCGGTGACCTGGGCACGCGCGACCACCTCGGTCCACCACTTGGCCGCGTCGGCGAAGCGGGTTGCCCCGCTGGTGCGCAGCACCGCCGAGGTGCCCCAGCCGACCAGCCCCTCACCGCGCCGTACCCACGACACGGGTGCGTCGGCGGGAACGAGTGCGAGCAGATCCTGCGGTTCCTCGATGGCCACGGTACGGGCCACCAGGGCCGGGACGTCGGGGCTCACCCGAGGAGAGTATCCGTTGCCCCGGTTGTGGATTCGCGCCGGGCGGCCGGTAGCCTCGCGGGCGACCACGAGTGAGGAGTTCCCCGTGAGCAAGACCAACAGAAGCGACGTCCCCCTGACCGGTATCGCCATCGGTGCGGTGGCGCTGGCCCTCGTGGTGCTCTTCGCCGTCCTCTTGCCCAAGGCGCACGGCGAGACGAGCTCCTCCACGCCCCACCGGATCTCGCTGCCGGCCTCGCTCCCGGGCGGCTACCTCGCCGCCGACCGCACCGACGCCTGGAAGAACGCCGGTGCCCAGGTCAAGGGCCACGAGGCCGAGCTGGTCGGCGAGGTGAAGGATGAGCTGACCTACGGCGACAAGCAGCTCGCCAAGACCGCGAAGTCCGACTACGGCAACCGGATCTACCTGAAGAACGGCCAGTCCATCTTCTTCGTGCAGGTCTTCCGCACCGCCGGCGGCGCGTTCTCGCCCGGTGAGCTCTCCGACCCGTCGAAGTCGAGCGAGGGCAGCTCGGTCCAGCAGCTGACCAAGGTCGGCGACTCGGTGTGCATCGTCGACGGCTCCGTGACCAGCCCGGGCCAGATCCAGCCGTCCTCCACCCAGTGCCAGCGCAGCAGCGACGACTTCACCGTCCAGGTCACCTCGCCCGGCACCGCAGCCTCGGACGTCGCCAAGGTCGCCGACCTGGTCTTCGCCAAGGTCCGCTGAGAGGGCCCCTGACCGTGGCGCGTGCCGACCTCGGCAAGGAGCCCGGCGACGTACGCCGGATGTTCGACGCGGTCGCGCGTCGCTACGACCTGACCAACGACGTCCTCTCGCTGGGCCAGGACCGGCGCTGGCGCACACGGGTCTTCGCCGCGGTCGCGCCACTGCCGGGCGAGCTCATCCTCGACCTCGCCGCCGGCACCGGGACCTCCTCGGTGCCGTTCGCCGAGGCCGGCGCGACGGTGGTGCCCTGCGACTTCTCCCTCGGCATGCTCCAGGTCGGCAAACGGGCCCGGCCGCAGCTGCCGTTCACCGCCGGCGACGGCACCCGGCTGCCGTTCGCGGACGGCACCTTCGACGCGGTCACGATCTCCTTCGGACTGCGCAACATCGTCGACCCGGGGGCCGGCCTGCGTGAGCTGCGCCGGGTCACCAGGCCCGGCGGGCGGCTGGTGGTCTGCGAGTTCAGTCACCCCACCTGGAAGCCGTTCCGCACCGTGTACGTCGAGTACCTGATGAAGGCGCTGCCGGCGGTGGCCCGCGCGGTCTCCTCATCGCCGGACGCCTACGTCTACCTCGCCGAGTCCATCCGTGCGTGGCCGGACCAGGCCGGCCTGGCCCGGCTGATCGAGGACGCCGGCTGGTCCGAGGTCACCTGGAGCGACCTCTCGGGCGGCATCGTCGCCCTGCACCACGCCCGCGCGTAGCGGCTCCGCCCCACCCCTCCAAAGTGTCACCGTGACACTTTGGGCCGCGGGTGACACTTCCGAACTGTCACCGGCGCCGGGAACTATCACCGTGACACTTTGGGCCGCGGGTGACCCTTCCGAACTGTCACCGGCGCCGCGAACTATCACGGTGACACTGTGGCGGGCGGGCGCCCGACGAGGGACCTTGCATTTGCCCTGGTAGGTGGCAATATGTGACTCGGGCCATATGTGATTCGTTTCACAAAGTCACGTGAGGTGGCCCGAGAGGAGCACGGATGCATCTCTACGCACCGATCCTGGTGCTGCTCGCCCTGGCCTCGGCCTTCGCGATCTTCTCGGTCGTGATGAGCAGCCTGGTCGGGCCGCGCCGTGCCAACCGCGCGAAGCTCGACTCCTACGAGTGCGGCATCGAGCCGACGCCGCAGGCGCTCTCCGGCCGCTTCCCGGTCAAGTACTACGTCACCGCGATGCTCTTCATCGTCTTCGACATCGAGATCGTCTTCCTCTACCCGTGGGCGGTGCACCTGGACCAGCTCAAGACGTTCGGCCTGGTGGAGATGGTGCTGTTCATCGCCACCGTATTCGTCGCCTATGCCTACGTCTGGCGCCGCGGAGGACTCGAATGGGACTAGAGGAGAAGCTGCCCTCCGGCGTCCTGCTGACCACCGTCGAGGGCGTCGCCGGCTACATGCGCAAGGCGTCGCTGTGGCCCGCCACGTTCGGGCTGGCCTGCTGCGCGATCGAGATGATGACCTCCGGCGGCCCGAAGTACGACCTCGCCCGCTTCGGGATGGAGGTCTTCCGCGCCAGCCCGCGCCAGGCCGACCTGATGATCGTGGCCGGCCGGGTCAGCCAGAAGATGGCGCCGGTGCTGCGCCAGATCTACGACCAGATGCCCGAGCCCAAGTGGGTGCTGGCCATGGGCGTGTGTGCCAGCTCCGGCGGGATGTTCAACAACTACGCGATCGTGCAGGGCGTCGACCACGTCGTGCCGGTCGACATCTACCTGCCGGGCTGTCCGCCCCGGCCGGAGATGCTCATCGACGCGATCCTCAAGCTGCACGACCAGATCCAGCACGGCAAGCTCGGCGCCAACGCCGCCAAGCAGGTCGAGGAGCGCGAGAACGCCGCCCTGCGCGCCCTGCCCCTGATCGAGCAGCCCCTCGACGGGCTCGGGGATCGAGGACTGCTGCGATGAGCGAGCGCCCCGAGGAGGACCTGGGCGGCAAGCTGCCCGAGACCGCGACCGAGTCCACCACCGGCTTCCCCGGGTCTGGGCAGCTCGGTGCCCGGGTCGGCATGTTCGGCGTGCATGGCAGCGGCGACACCAGCGGGTACGGCGGTCTGCTCCGCCAGCGGGTCCTGCCCACCCCGGCCACGCGTCCGTGGGAGGGCTGGTTCGAGGAGGTCGCCGCCGTACTCGACGACGTCATCACGCCCACCGCCATCGTCCATCGCGGCGAGCTCACCCTGCTGGTGCGCCGCGAGCACCTGCCCACCGTGGCCCGGCTACTGCGCGACGACGACCGGCTGCGCTTCGAGCTGTGCACCGGTGTCAGCGGGGTGCACTACCCCGACCAGCAGGGGGCCGAGCTGCACGCGGTCTACCACCTGCTCTCGATGACCTACAACCGCCGGGTGCGGCTCGAGGTGAGCGCGCCCGACGCGGATCCGCACATCCCCAGCCTGGTCGCGGTCTACCCGACGCTGGACTGGCACGAGCGGGAGACCTACGACATGTTCGGGCTGGTCTTCGACGGCCACCCGGGGCTGACCCGGATCCTGATGCCCGACGACTGGCCCGGCTTCCCGCAGCGCAAGGACTACCCGCTGGGCGGCATCCCGGTCGACTACCACGGCGCCACCGTCCCGCCTCCCGACCAGAGGAGGAGCTACACATGAGCCAGGACGTCTTCGAGGGCAAGGTCTTCACCGCGACCGGTCAGGACTGGGACGAGCTCACCGACCTCCTCAAGGAGGCCCCCGAGGAGCGGGTCGTGGTCAACATGGGCCCGCAGCATCCGAGCACGCACGGCGTGCTGCGGCTGATCCTGGAGCTGGAGGGCGAGACCGTCACCGAGGCCCGCTGCGGCATCGGCTACCTGCACACCGGCATCGAGAAGAACCTCGAGTATCGCAACTGGGTCCAGGGCACCACCTTCGTCACCCGGATGGACTACCTCGCCCCGCTGTTCAACGAGGCGGCGTACACCCTCGGCGTGGAGCGCCTGCTCGGCATCGAGGGGCAGGTCCCGGAGAAGGCCCAGGTGATGCGGGTGCTGCTGATGGAGCTCAACCGGATCTCCTCCCACCTGGTCGCCATCGCCACCGGCGGCATGGAGATCGGCGCGCTGACGGTGATGACGATCGGCTTCCGGGAGCGGGAGCTGGTGCTCGACCTGTTCGAGCTGATCACCGGCCTGCGGATGAACCACGCGTTCATCCGCCCCGGCGGTGTCGCCCAGGACCTGCCGCCGGGCGCGCTGGACGAGATCCGCGCGTTCGTCGCGCTGATGCGCGAGCGGCTGCCGGAGTACGCCGCGCTGTGCAACGCCAACCCGGTCTTCCGCGGCCGGCTCGAGGGCGTGGGCTACCTCGACCTGGAGGGCTGCCTGGCGCTCGGCATCACCGGCCCGATCCTGCGCAGCACGGGCTACCCGTGGGACCTGCGCAAGACCCAGCCCTACTGCGGCTACGAGGACTACGACTTCGACGTCATCACCTGGGACACTTCCGACGCCTACGGCCGCTTCCGGATCCGGCTGGCCGAGATGGAGGAGTCGCTGCGCATCGTCGAGCAGGCCGCCGACCGGCTGGCCCACCTCGAGGGCGCACCGGTGATGGTCGCCGACAAGAAGATCGCCTGGCCGGCGCAGCTGGCGATCGGACCGGACGGGATGGGCAACAGCCTCGACCACATCCGGCACATCATGGGCGAGTCGATGGAGGCCCTGATCCACCACTTCAAGCTGGTCACCGAGGGCTTCCGGGTGCCGGCGGGTCAGGTGTACGCCGCGCTGGAGTCGCCGCGTGGCGAGCTGGGCGCCCACGTGGTCAGCGACGGCGGCACCCGCCCCTACCGGGTGCACTTCCGGGACCCGTCCTTCACCAACCTGCAGGCGACCAGCGTGATGAGCGAGGGCGGCATGGTCGCCGACGTGATCGTGGCGATCGCGTCGATCGACCCGGTGATGGGAGGCGTGGACAGGTGAACACCCCCCGACGTTCTTCGCTCCTCCGCTTCGCTCCCCCGCGAACAACGCCGCGGGGACCCCGAAGGGAGCGAGACTGATGTTGACCGAGAAGACGTACGACGAGCTGCGCGAGATCGCCGCCCGCTATCCGCAACCCCGCTCCGGGCTGCTCCCGATGCTGCACCTGGTGCAGTCGGAGGAGGGCCGGCTCACGCCTGAGGGCATCACCGCCTGCGCCGAGGTGCTCGGCCTGACCGAGGCCGAGGTCAGCGGGGTGGCGACGTTCTACACCATGTACAAGCGGCATCCGGTCGGCGACTACCTGGTCGGGGTGTGCACCAACACGCTGTGTGCGGTGATGGGCGGCGACGCCATCTTCGAGCGGCTGCAGGAGCACCTGGGGGTGGGCAACGACGAGACCACCGCCGACGGCAAGATCACCCTGGAGCACGTGGAGTGCAACGCCGCCTGCGACTACGCGCCGGTGGTGATGGTCAACTGGGAGTTCAACGACTTCCAGACCCCGGCCAGCGCCGTCGAGCTGGTCGACCGGCTGCGTGCCGGCGAGGAGGTCAGCGCCACCCGTGGGGCGCGGATCTGCAGCTGGCGGCAGGCCGAGCGGGTGCTGGCCGGCTTCGAGGATGGCCGCGTCGACGAGGGCCCCGCCGCCGGGCCGGCCTCGCTGGCGGGACTGCGGGTCGTGGCTGCGGGTGGTCTTGAGCCGGCCTCGCCTGGCGGCTCGGCCGGCTCGACCACCCAGAGCGGCTCGACCAGCGGAGGCGGCCGCGCATGACCGGGCTGCTCCCCGTCCTGACCGCCAACTGGGGCGACGACCGGGCCTGGACGCTGGCGGCGTACACCGCGCGTGGTGGCTACCAGGCGCTCGACCAAGCGCTCGCGATGACGCCCGACGAGGTCGTCGAGACGGTCAAGGCCAGCGGCCTGCGTGGCCGCGGCGGCGCCGGCTTCCCGACCGGGACGAAGTGGTCCTTCATCCCACAGGACAATCCGAACCCGACGTACCTCGTGGTCAACGCCGACGAGTCCGAGCCGGGCACCTGCAAGGACATCCCGCTGATGATGGCCAGCCCGCACACGCTGGTCGAGGGCGTCATCATCAGCTCCTACGCGATCCGCGCCCACCGCGCCTTCATCTACGTGCGCGGCGAGGTGCTGCACGTCATCCGCCGGCTGCAGGCCGCCGTCCGGGAGGCGTACGCCGCCGGCCACCTCGGCGCCGACATCCACGGCAGCGGCTACGACCTCGACGTGGTCGTGCACGCCGGCGCCGGCGCCTACATCTGCGGTGAGGAGACGGCGCGGCTCGACTCGCTGGAGGGCCGCCGCGGCCAGCCCCGGCTGCGGCCGCCGTTCCCCGCCGTCGCCGGTCTCTACGCCAGCCCCACCGTGATCAACAACGCCGAGTCGATCGCGACCGTGCCCAGCATCGTCAAGAACGGCGCGGAGTGGTTCGCCGGCCTCGGCACCGAGAAGTCCAACGGCGTCGGCATCTTCTCGCTCTCGGGCCATGTCACCCGCCCGGGCCAGTACGAGGCACCGCTGGGCATCACCCTGCGTGAGCTGATCGACCTGGCCGGCGGCGTCCGGGAGGGGCACGAGCTCAAGTTCTGGACTCCCGGCGGCTCCTCGACGCCG
>NZ_DASZUF010000203.1:0-5722 GCF_035547795.1 Nocardioides sp. | reverse complement strand
AGCAAGTGCTAGGCTACCAAGCAAGCGCTAGGTTTTGTCCATGACAACCCGGGGCGCGGTCACGTCGGAGCTGCGCGACGAAGGCATCCGCGTGGTCACCATGGACCAGCCGCCGGTCAACGCGCTCAGCGTGCAGGGGTGGTTCGAGCTGGCCGCCACACTCGACTTCGCCAGCGCCGACCAGCGCACCAAGGTGGTGGTCCTGCGAGCCACCGGCAGGGGCTTCAACGCCGGCGTGGACATCAAGGAGATGCAGACCACCAGCGGCTTCGACGCACTGGTCGGCGCCAACCGCGGCTGCTTCGCGGCGTTCAAGGCGGTCTACGAGTGCAGCGTGCCGGTGATCGCGGCGGTGCACGGCTTCTGCCTGGGCGGCGGCGTCGGCCTGGCGGGCAACAGCGACGTGGTGGTGGCCAGCGAGGACGCCTACTTCGGCGTACCCGAGGTCAACCAGGGCGCCCTCGGCGCCGCCACCCACCTGGCTCGGCTGGTGCCTGAGCACCTGATGCGCACCCTCTACTTCACCGCCCGCACCATCCCCGCGGCCGAGCTCGTGACGCACGGGTCCGTCTACGCCGTCGTACCCCGCGACCAACTCGACGACCTCGCGCTCGAGCTGGCCGCGGACGTCGCCGCCAAGGACACCCGCGTCATCCGGGCCGCGAAGGCGGCGCTCAACGGCATCGACCCGGTCGACGTGAACAGGAGCTACCGGTTCGAGCAGGGGTTCACCTTCGAGCTCAACCTCAGCGGCGTCTCCGACGAGCTGCGCGATGCCTTCGCCGGTACGTCGAAGGCGCGCCCGACCGAGGAGGACCCCCGGTGAGCCTGCGCCCGCGGGACAAGCGGATGTCGATCGAGGATGTCGTCGCCCGGCTCGAGGACGGCATGACCATCGGCATCGGCGGCTGGGGGTCGCGACGCAAGCCGATGGCGTTCGTACGCGCGATCCTCCGCTCCCCGCTGAAGGATCTGACCATCGTGAGCTGGGGCGGCCCCGATGTCGGGCTGCTCGCCCAGGCCGGGAAGATCCGCAGGCTGGTCTACGCCTTCGTCTCGCTCGATTCGATCCCGCTGGAGCCTCACTTCCAGCGCGCCCGCCAGCTGGGCACGATCCCGGAGGTGACGGAGCTAGACGAGGGGATGTTCCAGACCGGGCTGCGGGCGGCCGCCCAGCGGCTGCCGTTCCTGCCGACGCGCGCCGGACTCGGCTCCGACGTGATGGTCAACAACCCGTCCCTACGGACCGTCACCAGCCCGTACGACGACGGCGAGACCCTGGTCGCGATGCCCGCGCTGACGCTCGACGTGGCACTGCTGCACCTCAACCGCGCGGACCCCCACGGCAACGCCACCTACCTCGGTCCGGACCCCTACTTCGACGATCTCTTCGCGATGGCCGCGGCACGGACCTACGTCTCGGTCGAGCAGATCGTCGACACCGCGGGCCTGACCATCGACGCCCCGGTGCAGCGGCTGCTGCTGAGCCGGATGATGGTCGACGGCGTGGTGGAGGCGCCGGGCGGAGCGCACTTCACCTCGTGTGTGCCCGACTATGAGCGGGACGAGCGCTTCCAACGAGCCTATGTCGGGGCCGCCAAGGACGGCGATGCCTGGCCCGCGTTCGAGGCGCGCTTCCTGGCCGGCGACGAGGCCGCCTACCAGGCGGCCGTGACGTCGTTCGGGAAGGAGCGCGACGATGGGTGAGGCGACCCGCTCCGAGGTGGTCGCCGCGGCGATCGCCGACTGCTGGGCGCAGGACGGCGAGCTCTTCGCCTCCCCGATGGGACTGCTCCCCACGCTCGGCGCCCGGCTGTGCCGGCTGACCAGCAACCCCGACCTGGTCGTCTCCGACGGCGAGTCGCTCTTCCTCGCCTCTCCCGGGCCGTTGGGCTCCTCGGCCGGCGTCGTCGAGGGCTGGATCCCCTTCCGCAAGGTCTTCGACGTGGTGGCCTGGGGCAGACGGCACGTGATGATGGGCGCCACCCAGCTCGATCGGCACGGCAACCAGAACATCTCCGCCATCGGGCCCTTCGACCGGCCCGCGCGTCAGCTGCTCGGCTCCCGCGGCGCCCCCGGCAACACCGTCAACAACCGCACGTCCTACTGGGTGCCCCGGCACTCGACCCGCGTCTTCGTCGAGCGGGTCGACATCGTCACCGGTGTCGGCCGAGCACGGGCGGAGGCGGCCGGCGCCACCCGCTTCCACGACCTGCATCGGGTCGTCACCGATCTGGCGGTGCTCGACTTCGCCGGCCCGGACGGCACGGTGCGGCTGGTCTCGACCCACCCCGGGGTGACGGTCTCCGACGTGACCGCGGCGACCGGGTTCGACCTCGCCGTACCCGAGGCCGTGCCGACCACCCGCCAGCCCACGTCCACCGAGCTGATGCTGATCCGCGAGGTACTCGATCCCACCGGGCTGCGCGAGCGGGAGGTGCCGTCGTGATCGAGCAGCTGCTGCGCACGCCGCTGACCGAGCTGGTCGGGGTCCGTCACCCGGTGGTGCAGACTGGGATGGGCTGGGTGGCCGGGCCGAGTCTGGTCAGCGGTACGGCGAACGCCGGCGGGCTGGGCATCCTGGCCTCGGCCACCATGACCCTGGCCGAGTTGGAGAAGGCGATCCTCGAGGTTCGGTCGCGCACGGCGGAGCCGTTCGGGGTCAACCTGCGCGCCGACGCCGGCGACGCCGCCGACCGGTGCCGACTGCTCATCGAGCACGGTGTCCGGGTGGCATCCTTCGCGCTGGCGCCCAAGCCCGAGCTGATCGCCCTGCTCAAGGAGCACGGCATCGTGGTGATCCCCTCCATCGGCGCCCCCAAGCATGCGGTCAAGGTGGCGTCGTGGGGTGCCGACGCGGTGATGGTGCAAGGCGGTGAGGGCGGCGGCCACACCGGCTCGGTGCCGACGACGCTGCTGCTGCCCGCCGTACTCGACGCGCTGACCTCCTCCGGACGATCGATCCCGGTGGTCGCCGCCGGCGGCTTCTTCGACGGGCGTGGGTTGGCTGCAGCGCTGTCCTACGGCGCGGCCGGTGTCGGCATGGGCACCCGCTTCCTGCTCACCGCCGACTCCCGGGTTCCGCAGCCGGTCAAGGAGCTCTACCTGTCCCACGGCCTGGACGGCACCGTCGTCACCGATCGGGTGGACGGCATGCCGCATCGGATGCTGCGCACCTCGCTCGTACGCTCGTTGGAGGAGTCGTCGCTGGCCCGACGAGCGCTGCCGACACTGCGGCGCACGCTGGAGTTCAAGCGCGCCTCGGGGATGTCGTGGCGACAGCTCGCCGCCGAGGGGCGGGCGATGAAGCACACTCAGGGTCGCTCGCTGGCCCAGCTCGCCCTCGCGGCCAACACGCCGACGATGCTCCGGGCCGGGCTGGTCGAGGGCGACACGTCGGCCGGGGTACTCGCCGCCGGTCAGGTGGTCGGCCTGATCGACGACCTGCCCACCTGCGAGGAACTCGTGGACCGGGTCGTGTCCGAGGCGGCGGCCAGGCTGCGGCGGGGCGCGTCGTACCTGCGCGACTGACTCGGTCGGCTTGTCGTTGCTCGGCTTGTCGTTGCTCGGCTTGCCGTGTTCGACCGCGGCGATGCGGGCGATTCACCACCGGTCCGCTAGCCTTGCTACATCGACTCGTCGAGCTCTCGCCGCGAGTTGTCCGCATGTCGTAGCGAACCTTCCTGCTCCGTGCGCAGCCGCCCGAGACCTCGGAACCGCGGTTGGTCGGCGAGACGACAGCACAGAGAGATTCTCCTTGACCTCCTTCGCCAGCCTCGGCCTGCCCGAGCAGCTCAGCCATGTCCTCACCGGTCTCGGCATCGAGACCCCCACCCCCATCCAGGCCGCCACCCTGCCCGACTCGCTCGCCGGGCGTGACGTGCTCGGCCGGGGCCGCACCGGCTCCGGCAAGACCTATGCCTTCCTGCTGCCGCTGGTCGCCCGTCTGGCGGCCTCCGGCAAACGGCCGAATCCGCGGGCGCCGCGGGCGCTGATCCTGGCGCCGACCCGCGAACTGGTCACTCAGATCGAGGCCTCGCTGACCCCGCTCGCCCAGGCGGCTGGGCTCACCAGCCGCACGGTGTTCGGCGGCGTCGGCCAGAACCCGCAGGTCACCGCGCTCAGGCGTGGCGTCGACATCGTCATCGCCTGCCCCGGACGACTCGAGGACCTGATCGGGCAGGGGCACTGCACGTTGGCCGAAGTCGAGATCACCGTGCTCGACGAGGCCGATCACATGGCCGACCTGGGCTTCCTGCCCGGCGTACGCCGTCTGCTCGCGGCCACCCCGAAGACCGGCCAGCGGTTGCTCTTCTCCGCCACCCTCGACAAGGCCATCGATGCGCTGGTGCGGCAGTTCCTGCACCAGCCGGTCACCCACGAGGCCGACAGCGTCGAGGCGCCGGTCACCGCGATGACACACCATGTCCTGCACATCGAGCGCGAGCACCGCGTCCCGGTGCTGGTCGACCTGACCAGCGCGCCGGGGCGCACCGTCGTCTTCACCCGCACCAAGCACGGGGCCAAGGCGCTGGCTCGCCAGCTGAACCGCAACGGCGTGCCGACCGTCGAGTTGCACGGCAACCTGTCGCAGAACGCTCGCACGCGGAACATGGACGCCTTCCACTCCGGCGAGGCGACCGCGCTGGTCGCCACCGACATCGCCGCCCGCGGCATCCACGTCGATGACGTCGCCCTGGTCATCCACGCGGACCCGCCGGCGGAGCACAAGGCCTACCTGCACCGCTCGGGCCGCACGGCCCGCGCTGGCAGCTCCGGCACGGTCGTCACGCTGATGACCAGCGACCAGGTCCGCGATGTCCGCGACCTGGCGCGCGCAGCCGGCATCAAGCCCACCACCACCCGGGTGAGCGGCACCAGCGACGCGATCCTGCTCCAGCTCGCCCCCGGCGAGCGCATCCGACCGGGCGCGTTCGAGCCCGTGGTCGTGCAGCCGGAGCGACAGCCGTCCGGGGAGCGGACCAGCAGTCGCAAGAGCCGCCCAGGGTCTCGAGCCCGCAAGCGTCAGGCCGCGGATGGGATGGCGCCGGCCCAGCGCGGCCGCTCCGGTCAGAGCCAGCGGCCGGCTGCGAAGCAGTCGTCGAGCGCCTCGGGGCAGGTGAAGGTGGCGAATTCGACGAGGACAGGCACGCCGGCGAAGTCGAGCGGCCCGGCGACCTCAGGCAGCCCGGCGACGTCGGGCGGCGGTAACCGCCGACGCCGCCGTGGCGCGGGTGGCGCGAGTGGCCTCGGGAGCTCAGGTGCATCCAGCAGTGTCGGCGGCTCCGGCGGCCGCCCGCACAGCGCGGCCTCCTTCAGCTCTGGTCGCCGCTGAACGATCGTCCACGGCCGGGGCGCCCGGCCGGTTGAACGCTTGTCTGGCTCCCGGCGGCCGCGGGCCGCGAATCGAACGACTGTCCTCCCACCGCGACCAGCCAGCCACGAATTGAACGACCGTCCGCCTTCCGGCGGCCGCGGGCCGCGAATTGAACGACCGTCCGCCCCGCCGCGACCAGCCAGCCACGAATTCAACGACCGTTCGGGCTCTCAGCAGTCATCCCCCGGGAATTGAACAAACGTCCAGCCCGCCGGCCCAGCCCGCGCAAATTCCAACGAGCGTTCGGACGGAACAGGCGTTCAATTCGTCGGCAACCGCACCCAAAACGCGAACAACCGTTCAATTCACGGGCCATGGACCCGGAAAGCAGGACAACCGTTCGAC
>NZ_DASZUF010000202.1:0-8307 GCF_035547795.1 Nocardioides sp. | reverse complement strand
GCCTCACCGCGGAGCTGACCGATCGGGGCCACGTCGCACTCGGCATCGACCTCGTGCACGAGTCGGTCCATCAGACCATCCGCCGCGGCGGAGCGGCACTGCGCCGCGACGTCTTCGGGCCGGTCCCGGGCGAGGGCCGCTGGCGGACCGCGCTGCTGGCCGACGGCAACATCGGCATCGGCGGCGACCCCGGTGCGCTCCTTCTCCGCATCCGCCGGCTGCTCGCCCGCGGCGGCCGCGTCGTCGTCGAGGTCGCCCCGCCCGGCATCGCCACGCAGCGGGTGACCGCCCGGCTCGCCTGCGCCTGCAGCGTGAGCGCGCCGTTCCCGTGGGCGGTCGTCGGTGTGGACGACGTACCACGTCTGGCCGCGGGCGCCGGACTGGTCGAGGCCGACCGGGTCCGCGCCGCCGGCCGCTGGGCGGTCGTGCTCCGGAGTCCCCGATGAGCCTGCTGTCCCGTCTGCCGTTCCCACGCGAGGGGTCCTTCTCCTCCCGGCTGCGCAGCGCGGCCGTCGCGGCCCGGGTCGGCCTGTGGCTGGGGATCTGCTTCGGGGTCGCGTTCGTGACCGGACTGATCAGCCACTACGCCCAGCTCGACCATCAGCCGGTGCCGTTCCCGACCCACCCCGCGTGGGGCTATCGGGTCACCCAGGGCCTGCACGTCGTCGCCGGCACCGCCGCCGTCCCGCTGCTCCTGGTCAAGCTCTGGGTGGTCTACCCCAAGCTCTTCGCGGCCCCACCGCGACGACTCGGCGAGCTCGTCCGGACCGGACTCGAGCGCGGGTCGATCGCCGTCCTGGTCGCCGCCTCGATCCTCGAGCTGGGCATCGGGCTGATGAACGTCGCCCAGTGGTACGCCTGGGACTTCAGCTTCCGGCGCACTCACGATGCGCTCGCCTTCGTCGTGATCGGGGCGCTGCTGGTGCACATCGCGGTCAAGCTGCCCCTGATCCGCCAGGTGCTCGGCGGCGACGTCGAGGACGCGGCGGCCGACCGGCCGAGCGCCGTCCGCCCCGGGGCCATCGGCCGCCGCGGCCTGCTCCGCGGCACCTGGGTCGCGGCCGTGGCCGCGGTGGTCGCGGGCAGCGCCACCACCGGCACGATCCCCGGCCTCGACCGCCTCGCCGTCCTCTCACCACGCTCGCGCCGCGCCGGCATCCCGGTCAACCGGACCGCCGCCCAGGCCGGCGTGGTGGCCACCGCGACCAGCGCCTCCTACCGCTGCGAGATCGGGTACGGCGACACCAGCGTGCGACTCACCCGGGCGGACCTGCTCGCGCTGCCGCAGGCCACGCACGTCCTGCCGATCGCGTGCGTCGAGGGCTGGAGCGCGAACGGCACCTGGAGCGGCGTACCGCTGCGCACGCTGCTGGACCACGTCGGCGCACCCCGCGGCCGCGACCTGCGGATCAGCTCGCTCCAGCAGCACACCGCGGAGAGCGTCACCGTTCTGCCGGCCGACTTCGCCGACGACGAGCGCACCCTGCTCGCGCTCCTGCTCGACGGCGAGCCGCTCGCGCTCGACCACGGCTACCCCGCGCGCCTGATCGCGCCGGACCGGCCGGGCTCGCTGCAGACCAAGTGGATCGCCCGGATCGAGGTGCTCGGATGAGGGCAGCACGCAGCGCGCTCGTCGCGCTCGGCGTCCTGGCGGCGGCGTACGGCGGCTGGCTGCTCGTGTCTCGCCAGCACGGCGCGCAGGTGCGACAGGTGGTCGAGTGGGCGGCGGCGGGGGTGATCCTGCACGACGCGGGCCTCGCCCCACTCGCGCTCGCGCTGGGCTGGCTCGGCGACCGGCTGCTCCCGCGCCGGATCGCGAGGGTCGCGGCGCTGGCGATGCTCCTGGTCGGGACGCTGACGATCGTGGCGATCCCGGTCCTCGACGGCGCCGCGGCCGGCCCCAACCCCACCCTGCTCGACCGGGACTACGCCACCGGCTGGCTGCTCGCCGCCGGCGTGCCGGTGCTCGGCCTGGCCGGCGGTGCGACCATCTCTCTCATCAGCTCCACCGCTCGCCGCAGGAGGACACCCGATGGCTCGGGTCCTGGTCGTCGATGACGACGTCACCGTCCGCGAGGTGCTCGCGTCCTACCTGCGCGCACATCGCCACGAGACGATCGAGGCCGGCGACGGGGAGGAGGCGCTGCGGCTCATGCGCGAGCGTCCGGCGGACCTCGTCGTCCTCGACCTGATGCTGCCCGGGATCGACGGCCTGGAGGTGACCCGCCGACTGCGGGCGAACGGCGACGTGCCGATCATCATGCTCACCGCGCTGGGCAGTGAGGCCGACCGCGTCGTCGGGCTCGAGCTCGGCGCCGACGACTACGTCGGCAAGCCGTTCAGCCCGCGCGAGCTCGCCCTCCGGGTCGACTCGGTGCTGCGCCGTACGGCGGGGTCGTCGGCCGGCGCGGGCGGCGTCGTCCGGGACGGCGACCTGGTCGTCGACGGCGACCGCCACGTCGCCACCCTTGCCGGCGAGGCGCTGGCGCTGACCACGCGGGAGTTCGCGCTGCTGCGGTTCCTGGCCGGCCATCCCGGCACCGCCTACACCCGCGAGGACCTGCTCCAGCACGTGTGGGGCTGGACGATCGGCGACCGCTCCACCGTCACCGTGCACGTCCGCCGGCTGCGCGAGAAGATCGAGAAGGATCCGACCCGACCCACCCGGCTGGTGACCGTGTGGGGCATCGGCTACCGGTGGGAGGCGACGGCATGAGTACGACGGACGCCCTGGAGATCATCGGCGTCGCGTTCGGCTGCGCCCTCGGCGTGGGCGCGCTCGGTCTGCTCACCGCCAGGCTGATCCGGCGCCGGTCGGTGCGCTGGCAGGTGCTGCTGGTCGCCGCCGTCGCCGCGCTCGGCACCTACGCCGGCGCACTGGCGATCGCCCGGCTGATGTTCCTCTCCGCACACGACCTGACCGTGATGACGCTGGTGAGCTCGGTCTCTGCGGTGGTCGCCGTCGTGGTGGCCGCCGCCGTCGGGCGGGTGGTCGCCGGCTGGTCGGTGGCGCTGCGGGCGCAGGTGCGCGCGTTGGGGCCGGGCGGCGTACCTGTCGTGGACGATCGCGGCCCCGCCGAGCTGCGGGCGCTCTCCGCCGAGCTGGCCGAGACGCAGCAGCGGCTCGCGGACGCCCGGCGGCGCGAGCTGCGGCTGGAGGAGTCGCGGCGCGAGCTGGTCTCCTGGGTGTCCCACGATCTGCGCACACCGCTGGCCGGACTGCGGGCGATGGCCGAGGCGCTGGAGGACGGCATCGCCGCCGAGCCCGACCGCTTCCACCAGCAGATCCGGGCCGAGGTGGACCGGATGGCGACCATGGTGGACGACCTCTTCGAGCTCTCCCGCATCCACGCCGGCGTCCTGCGGATCAGCCCCGAGCCGGTCGCTCTGCGCGACCTGGTCAGCGAGGCACTCGCCGGCGCCGACCCGGTCGCTCGCGCCCGCCGGGTGCGCCTCGGCGGTCACGTCGACGACGGTCTCGAGGTCACGGCCGATGCGGCGGGCCTCTCCCGCGCCGTCTCCAACCTGCTCATGAACGCCATCCGCCACACTCCTGCCGACGGCGTCGTCGAGATCGCCGGCCGGCAGGTCTTTGACGGGATCGAGCTCAGCGTCAGCGACGGCTGCGGCGGCCTGGCCGCCGAGGAGATGGCGCGGGTCTTCGACGTCGGCTGGCAGGGCAGCACCGCGCGGACGCCGGAGCTCGATCCGGCGTACCTGGCTCCTGGCGCTCGTGGCGGCGCGGCCCTCGGCCAGGGGGCGGGCATCGGCCTGGCGATCGTCAAGGGCATCGTGGAGGCCCATCGCGGCCGGGTCGAGGTGGAGAACCTGGCCACCGCTCGCGGCTGCCGGTTCCTGATCACACTGCCGGGCTAGTCCGGACCGACCCCGCCGTCAGTGGCCGACAGCGATCTGTTCGACGCCGGCCAGCACCGCCAGGTCGTCCTCGTCCAGGCGGATGTCGTCCACCGCAAGGTTCTCCTCCAGGTGCGCCACCGAGCTGGTGCCGGGGATGAGCAGCAGCCGGTCGTACTGCGCCAGCAGCCACGCGAGCGCGACCTGGCTGGGCGTGATCTCATGCTTGGCCGCGACGGCGCGCACCTGCTCGTCGGCGGCGAGATGGTTCGGGCCACCGCCGCCGAAGGCGGAGCCGAGCGGGAAGTAGGGCACGTAGGAGACCTGATGCGCCCGGCACAGCTCGAGCACGTCGGCGTCGCTCCGGTCCAGGATGCTGTAGGGGTTCTGCACCTCGCCGATGCCGACGGTCTCGATCGCCGTGCGGACCGTGTCGGCGTACACGTTGGAGACGCCGATCATGTCGATCTTGCCCTGCGCGCGCAGCTCGGCGAGCGCGCCGAGCTGCTCGGCCAGCGCCGGCTGGGCCAGGTCGGGCGCGTCACGCTCGAAGCGGCGCAGGTTCACCAGGTCGATGCGCTCGATGCCCAGCGAGCGCAGGTTCTGCTCGACCTGCTCCTTGAGCTGGTCGGGCTCGCCGGCCGGGATCCAGCCGCCCTGCTCGTCGCGGCGCGCGCCCACCTTCGTCACCAGCCGCAGGTGCTCCGGGTAGGGATGCAACGCCTCGCGGATCAGGTCGTTGACGACGTCGGGGCCGTAGAACTGCGCGGTGTCGATGTGGTCGACACCGAGCTCCACCGCACGCCGCAGCACCGCCCGGGCCGCCTCCGGGTCGGCGGGCGGACCGAAGACGCCGGGACCGGCGAGCTGCATCGCTCCGAAGCCGATGCGGTGGACGGGCTTGTCACCGAGAGAGGAGATGCTCATGGCTCCACTGTGCCGGACAGCCGTACGGCGAGCATCTCCAGCGCCGCGCCGATGCGGGCGAGGTCGCCGGTCGCGAGCAGGTCGAGCAGCAGGCCGCGGAGGCCGGCCAGGGCCAGGGTGCGGGCCGCCGCGTCGGCCCCGGTGCTCTCCAGCAGCCGCAGCCAGTCGGTCACGGTCGCCTCGGCGAAGCCGGCCCACGGGCCGGAGGGATCCACCAGCGAGCGGCCGTAGGCCTCCACCCACAGCCGCAGCAGCGGCGCATGCTCGGCCGCGGACAACCACCCCCAGATCACCCGGACGGCGTGGTCCGGCGAGGTCAGCTCCGCGCGCGGGCCCGCGGCCGCCAGCCAGCCGAGCTCGTCCTCGCGCGCCCGGGCCAGCAGGCGGCGTACCAGGCCTTCCTTGCTGTCGAAGAGGAACAGCAGCACGCGCGGACTCGACCCGATGGCGCTCGCCAACGGCCGCAGCGAGAGGTCGCCGATGCCGTGCTCGAGGACATAGGCGTACGCCGCCTCCACCAGCTCGCGCTCCCGCGCGGACGGGCTTGTCTCGGCTGCCGGCATGCGCCTACTCTAACTGAAACAGTCGTTTCAGTAGGGAGGTCGGCATGGGTGTCGTGGTGCGAGAGATCGGTCGGCCGGGCGACCTCGGCTGGGTGGTGCAGGCGCACGGCGAGCTCTATGCCCGGGAGTTCGGCTGGGACACCACCTTCGAGGAACTGGTCGCCCGGATCGTGGCCGACTACGCCGACGTACGCCGCCGGGACCCCGAGCGCAGCCGGGCCTGGATCGCCGAGGTCGACGGAAAGCGGGCGGGCACCGTCTTCTGCGTCCCCGGCGATGCCGAGGACGAGGCCAAGCTCCGCATCCTGCTGGTCGACTCGCGCTTTCGCGGTCACGGGATCGGCCGTGACCTGGTCGCTGCCTGCATCGCCTTCGCCCGCGCCGCCGGCTACCGGCGGCTGGTGCTGTGGACCAACGACGTACTGACGTCGGCCCGGCGCATCTACCAAGCCGCCGGCTTCGAGCTCGTCGAGCAGACGCCGCACCACAGCTTCGGCCACGACCTGGTCGGGCAGACCTGGGCGCTCGCCCTCTGAGGCGCAGCTACGCGCAGCAGGGCGCCTCGGTCGGGCCCTGGACAGGGCTGTCGGCGAGCACCGTGTAGATCTCCCACCGCTCGCCATCGGGCGCCCCCTCGACCCAGAACTTGTCCTGCACGGCGTAGCAGCAGGTGGTGCCGCGCTCCTCGACCGACGCGAGTCCCGCGCCGGCGAGCCGGGTCTGCTCCGCGTCGACGGCGCCGGTGCCGGCGACCTCGATCCCGAGGTGGTTGAGCGAGCCGCCGTGACCGGGATTCTGGATGAGGACGAGCTTCAACGGCGGCTCGGTGATGGCGAAGTTGGCGTAGCCGGGCCGCACCTTGGCCGGCTCGGCGGCGAAGAGCGCGGCGTAGAACGCGATCGAGGCGTCGAGGTCGTCGACGTTGAGCGCGAGCTGGACACGGGACATGGGTTCCTCCAAGACATAGATGTATGTCGATACCTTCGCCACTCTGGACCTACACATAGAAGTCTGTCAATATTGACGCATGTCGAAGTCTTTGGAGCTGACGCCGATCCAGACGGTCGCGTGCTGCTCGCCGCTGACCCGGGAGCCACTCTCCGCGGCCGACGCCGAGCGGATCGCGCCGCTGGTGAAGGCGCTCGCCGACCCGGTCAGGCTCAGGCTGCTCTCACTGGTGGCCTCGCACGCCGACGGCGAGGCCTGCGTGTGCGACCTCAACGACGCCTTCGACCTCTCCCAGCCGACCATCAGCCACCATCTCAAGCTGCTGCACGATGTCGGCCTGCTCGACCGCGAGAAGCGCGGCGTCTGGGTCTACTACCGCGTCAACGCCGGCGCGCTCGGCGACCTGGCCGCCCTGCTCGGGGGGGTCTCCGCGTGAGAGCGGCCCTCTTCCGGCAGGCGGTCGCCGAGCTGGTCGGCACGGCGTTCCTGGTGGCGACGGTGATCGGCGCCGGCATCGCCGCCCAGCGGATGTCGCCGGGCGACCCGGGCCTCCACCTGCTGGAGGACAGCATCGCCACCGGCGCCGTCCTGGTCGCGCTGATCCTGGCGCTCCAGCCGGTGTCGGCATCCTTCAACCCGGTCGTCACGCTGATCGAGCGGGCGCTCGGGCGGATCGGCTCGGCGACCGCCGCCGTGCTGGTCCTCGCCCAGTTCGTCGGCGGCCTCCTCGGCGCCGTGGTCGCCAACCTGATGTTCGACCTGGCGCCGGTCACCCTGGCCGGTCACCACCGCGACAGCTCCGGTCACCTGGTCGGCGAGGTGGTCGCCACCCTCGGCCTGGTGCTGGTGGTGTTCGGCACCCTGCGCTCGGCGCAGCCCGAGCGGGTCGCCTACGCCGTCGGCGGCTACATCGCCGCCGCCTACTGGTTCACCAGCTCGACCAGCTTCGCCAACCCGGCGGTGACGGTCGCGCGAATGCTCTCCGACACCTTCGCCGGCATCCATCCCGCCTCGGTGCCTGCGTTCGTCCTCATGCAGCTGCTCGGTGGCGTCTTGGGCGCCGGCCTGGTGGCGCTGCTCCACCCCACCGCCGAGGAGGCCCGGCATGACTGACCGCCCGACCGTCCTGTTCGTCTGCGTCCACAACGCCGGCCGCTCGCAGATGGCCGCCGGCTACCTGCGCCATCTCGCCGGCGACCGGATCGACGTCCTCTCCGCCGGCTCCGAACCCGCCGACCAGGTGAACCGGGTCGCCGTGGCCGCGATGGCCGAGGAGGGCATCGACATCGCCGCGGCCGCCCCGCGGGTGCTCACCGACGACGACGTGCTCGAGTCCGACATCGTGGTCACGATGGGGTGCGGCGACGCCTGCCGGTTCTACCCGGGCAAGCGCTACGAGGACTGGGTCCTCGACGACCCCGCCGGCCGGGACCTCGAGGCGGTCCGTCCGATCCGCGACGAGATCCGCCGTCGCGTCGAGCACCTCATCGGGGAGCTGCTGCCGTGAGCATCGCGGTGGTGCCGCTGCTGGCCGACCACTGGCCGGCCGTCGCGCGGATCTATGCCGCCGGCATCGCCACCGGCCACGCCACCTTCGAGCAGGCGCCGCCCAGCTGGGAGCGGTTCGACGCCGGCAAGCTGCCGGACCAGCGGCTGGTGGCGCTCGACGGCGACGAGGTGGTCGGCTGGGTCGCCGCGTCGGCCGTCTCCGACCGGTGCGTGTACGCCGGCGTGGTCGAGCACTCCGTCTACGTCGCCCCGCAGATGCGCGGCCGGGGCGTGGCCCGGCTGCTGCTCGACGCGCTCGTCGCCACCACCGAGGCCGCCGGCATCTGGACGATCCAGTCCGGGATCTTTCCGGAGAACACCGCCAGCCTCGCGCTGCACCGCCTCGCCGGCTTCCGCGTCGTGGGGACACGGGAGCGGGTGGGCCTGATGGAGTACGGCCCGATGGCCGGGCGATGGCGGGACGTCGTGCTCGTGGAGCGCCGCAGCGACCGCGTCGGCATCTAGG